>JBAUJE010000028.1:0-54925 GCA_049683475.1 Coleofasciculaceae cyanobacterium
GCAGTTTTCTCAGAGATTTTTTCCATTTTTCAGACTGGTGTCGATTGGGGTATCTCAAACCCTCTCCTGGTAAGGGTTTCAAAAGTGAACTCTTTACCAACTAACTCCCCTCAACGGGGATGGAAACCGTAGGCAAAGACCCGCCAAATCGCCGTAGTCGAATACTCCGAACTTTACCAACTAACTCCCCTCAACGGGGATGGAAACCCGCGTCGGAGTCCAACTCCGAGCAGGTCAACCAACTTTACCAACTAACTCCCCTCAACGGGGATGGAAACTGTCTCGGCCATCGCCGGGGTGGCGATGGAAGCAACGATTACCTTTACCAACTAACTCCCCTCAACGGGGATGGAAACTCGCGGAGTAAGCGGGTTTAGCTCCAAAAAAGCTGAACCTTTACCAACTAACTCCCCTCAACGGGGATGGAAACTTTGGATCAATGGTATCGGCATCAACCGGAGCATCAACCCTTTACCAACTAACTCCCCTCAACGGGGATGGAAACCATAGAAAGTCAGCATAACATCGCCACTTTCATCCTTTACCAACTAACTCCCCTCAACGGGGATGGAAACAAGGCTCCAACAAACTCGCCGTTAAGCGTAATGTCGTAGTCTTTACCAACTAACTCCCCTCAACGGGGATGGAAACACGGCTAAATCGCCCCCACAATAGTTAGCCGTAGCATTACTCACGTTTTTCCTAACATTTGCTAGAGCGATCGCACCCCCATTGGTCAAGGAGAAGGTAGAAAACCAGGGAAATTCTGGGTATACGAGCGTATTATTCGCATTCCCTACTATGGCATTTATGAAGTCAATAGCGGCAAGTTGGAAGTTTATCAATTAGTAGGCGGGTTGTATCAGGCTTTAGTACCTAATTGGTGACGAACGAGCAGAAGTAAAACGCTCTCGTGCTGAGCAAGAGCGGCAACGTGCTGAAAGAGCTGAGCAAGCACAACAAGAGGCAATCCCCCGTTTACTGGGTATGGGGTTAAGTGTCGAACAGGTAGCGGAGGCTTTGGGTTTATCGGTGGAGGAAGTGAGGGAAAACGTTTCAGGATAACCTTTCTAGCGCCGTTTGCTCATTCCTGTTTGAGACGCTCCATTAAATTGCTACCGCTAAAAAATTTGGATATATTAGCAAATTACTGTACTATTGTATGTTTGCGCATCATAACGCATCTCACGCCACTGTCCATCTACCCTAGGAGGTTAATTAGTGAAAATTAAGACACTTTGGCATACTGCTGCCGTTAAAGAAGCCTTACTTTCTCTCTCCGACACAGAACTTTACTCCACGATTGAATCTTGGCTTCATGAAATAGCCAATCAAATCGGCGACACTCAAGTACTAGACGAAATACGTTTGAGCTTAGGCTATTCCTTGGAAGCTATAGAAATTGGCTTTTGCTATAGAAATTGGTTAGAACCAGCCCACCTAGAGGTAGATTTTATCTCCCCCTCTCCTCTGAAGTTACGCAGGCTGATAGAGCAAATGGATTTATATGATTTTTACGATCAGGTTATCTTCATTGCTGGTGAGGCATTAGGGGGGGAGGAAATGGGTTTTCCCCCCTGTAGATTTAGTAATGGCTACGAGTTTATGGAGAACCTGGTTGATTACCTTAGGGCATGTTACTTTCCCTCAGTACTCCCCATCGGTTACCAACCAGAAGAAGACCAAGTTACCTATATCTGAGTAGCTTTCTTTCTAGCGTCTTCTACTTCTAGATCTAGAACGTGATCTCCCGCCACTACCAAAACTGCTATTGCTTCTCGCACGGCTAGGGCGCGATTTATTAGACTGACGCAAAGTGCTAGAACCAAAGCCTGAACCTGTAGCTTTGCTGCTACCAGGAGAAGTCCGACGAACAGTATTGTTGCGCTGACTAGATGAAGTTGAGTTTCTAAGACGACCAGTTGTCCGCAAAGCTTGGCGGTTGCGGACAGCTGCTGGGGGTGAACTGTAGCGGGTTTGATAGCTACTAACTGCCTGGTTATAGCTGCTGCCATAACCGCCATAACCAGTTAAAACTCCTCCGGGTTGATAAACTGGTGGCACGTAGTACTGAGGTCTGAACAGTAAGCTACCTAAAGCCTGACCAGCTAATGCTCCAGCAAAAGGTGCCCAGAAGCTAGATTGCTGACGCACAATTACTGTTTCTGGTCGACCTGTCTGAGGATTGGTTTGAGTTTCCGTTACGTTATGGACATACTCAATTTTAAAATCCTCACTCAGGTGCATGGCCGCCTGACCGTTCTCAACTTCTAGGTAGGTTTTCTCTCCCGCCTGAACTTCTTCATCGGTTAAGCGAGCCATCTGCAAATCTGTTGTGCGAAAAGCAGGAGGAGTACCTGATGGGGTATTAAGTACCATCAGATTGTACTCCCCATTCAAATCATTGTATGTAGCTTGCTGCACAGGGTATTTACCATCACTTAAGCGCGTGGGAGCAGCAGATGTGCTGGTATTTTGACTGGTGTTTTGACTGGGATATTGACTTGTTTGAGAAGAACTACAAGCTAAAGTAGTCCAACACAAACTTAGAGACATTAAAAGAATGACAAATTTACGTAACATAAACTAGAGAGTCTTTTTGACAATTTCTCAACAACTTTTCGTAGCTGGCTTCCCAATCGGATAAGTTAATCTGTCTGATTTTGTTGGGCAAGGGAAACCTAAAATCGAACATTTATAAAGTTAGCATTGAATTTAGAGTGGAATTAGCTCAGGGAAATTAGCCAATACTTGATCATCTGTCAGTTCATCACCCAACTGGGCTGGAGAAAAATGAATCTGGATGGCTCGATATTTTCCTTGATAGTGAAGATTAATTAACGCTTTTAGACCATCTTCAAGGGCATCCATACTAGCCAGGTCAGTTTCTAGATCAGGAACTTCACCCTCAAATGCTACTGTAATCATAACAACTATGTTCCGAGTTACAGGTAAAGATAAGGGTTGATCGTATCCTGTTGAAGTTTCCCCAAACCCCGGTTCACTTAGATAACGCTGTGCTGAGTCAGTAAAAAGCTCAGTGACATAGTCTCCAGCTTCACCTTCATTCCAGAAGACATCACCTTCGTTGGCCGCAGATTGCCAGTAAGTGTTTAACTGTAAGATGTTTTGGCAAATGCCGACTAATCCTTCCCCTAAAACCTCTAAATCTCCGTCAGATGCGATCGCCGCTCGTCCTGTACTATTGAGAACACCTAGTAGGGGGGCTACTTCTGAGCCGGATAGATGGATAAACAAACGGGAAACCACAAAGCGAGTTTTACCTGTTAACCGATTAAAGCCGTCGCGCAAAGAACTCATTGATTTTTTCCTTACTCATCAGCAGAGGATTGAATATATATAGGTAAATTTTACAATTATGCTTCACGAGTAATTGCTTCGGTTTACCGAACCTGAAACAAATTGAATTAATGAATAGTTATACTTATCATTTAAATTCTTTCTCTCTTCCTAAAACCCAAAATAATGATTTAATAGCCGTTTCTTTATTTTCGGGAGGAGGAGGCTTTGACCTCGGTTTATCTTTAGCTGGTTTTAACTTTAAATACGCTAATGATATAGAGCAAAAATATTGTGATACTATTGCCCATAATTTTCCAGGTTGTATAGCAGAAACCAAAGATATCAGAACAGTAATAGGCGATAGTGTTAAAAAACTTATTAAAACTGATAATATAGCTCTCTTAGCAGGGGGACCACCTTGTCAATCCTTTAGCATTTTGGGGAAAAGAGGCTCAGTTTCTGATTTGCGGGGTCAACTGGTCTTTGAACATGTTCGACTCATCAAGGAATTAAAGCCTGATGCTTTTATTTTTGAAAATGTGCCAGGTATTTTAACTTTAAACAAAGGCAAGGATTGGCAAAGTATTTTTAACTATTTTGTGACAGAAACGGGCTATAACCTACATACAGATATCTTAAATTCAGCCAATTACGGAGTACCTCAAGTCAGGAAAAGATTATTTATAGTTGGCTTTCGTCAAGCAGCTAAGTTTAATTTCCCTCAGCCTACCCATCATAATTACTCTAAGATAAATTCGTCTAACCAAAACTTAACTACCTGGGTTCCGGCAAAATTAGCATTAGAAAATGTTGAAGGTTTAGCTAATCACAATATCCGTAGACATGGAAGCAGGGTAAGAAGTCGTTACGAGAAAATTAAACCAGGAAGCAGAGACAAAGTTGATCATACCGATAGAATTGACCCAGAAAGACCTTCAGGAACAGTAATTGTGGGTTCTAAATCTGGTGGTGGTAGACCTCACATACATCCTTATTTACCCCGTCATATTACGGTTAGAGAAGCAGCACGTCTACAGTCATTTCCTGACTGGTATCAATTTTTAGGAACAACAACTGCTCAATATCGGCAAGTTGGAAATGCTGTACCTCCTTTACTGGCTTTGGCTTTAGGTAAGGCTATTAAGGAAGCTCTTTCTTTTTCAAAGTTAACGGGAGCTAGGAATTAGCTTTTTCAATGAATAGTGTTCCCGTGGCGTTACCGTCGATTAAAGGTTAAAGATGCTCAACTGTTCGTTATTTAAACCTTATTGTCAATAATTCCAACCATCTCAATAATAGTAATATGGAGTTGCAGAGAAAATACTTAAAGACGCAGTGAAAGCTGCCTACCAACAGCAAAACCAATCAACCGGAAAGGGACACTAGATTCGCGCACAATAGGCCAACGGAGAAAGCGTCCAATCCCCAGACGAGCAATACCCTTAAGGCGTGCCTTTAGCCTTACTGATAACAGCTTAAGCCTATTTTTTCTTCCCTTATCTAAAGCGTAGGAGGGAAAAAAGGCAAGTTTCCCATAAAGAATATCAGCTCTGTGAGTTTTACTCAGACCATTTTGGCTATGTTCTGGATTAGGTACTCCCCCATGCTCACCATAATTGCGGAAGGGAATGTAATTTTTCAGTTTTCTACGAAGTAGAAAGGAATCTACTCCAGAATCCCAGGCTGAGTAGTTATTGGGGCCGACTTTTTGCCGAATTTCCTCTGTGTAGGCTATTAGATGTTTGGCAACCTGAGAATTAACTATATAGGCAACCATTGACGTAGAAAAGCCTTGAGCATAACCATTACTTGAGACACTGTATATTTGGGGGGCACAAGTATACAACCAAGCTATTCCCAAATCAGTTTGATGCTGATTAAAGGGCAGGGGTAGTTCACCGAATCCTACTACTGGCACAAAGTCGGCTTCGACAATCAAAGTAGGTTTTTTTGATTGGAGAGCTTTTTCCCAAGCGTGTAGATGATTGAGGAGGCAAAGATAACTTCTAGAAAAATGCTGATATTCTGGCTTGCTCTCTTGTCTAAGAACTTCGCAATTAAAGCCTTCTTTAGTTAATGTCTCTTCTAGTAACCTGGTGGATTCTTGGTAGGCAATTATGAAAACTTTGCCAACAGAATCAACCATCTGGTTTGAACTAGCAGTCTTATTTTCGATATAATCAATTACTGTCATAATAACTAAAAACAGTTAATACGGGGCTTTCCGAAATAAGTTACTTTTCTTGGTCACTGCGTTGAGCAATTATCCTAGCTGGAGTACCTACTGCTACTGAATAAGCAGGAATATTCTTAGTAACAACAGCTCCAGCTCCAATCACACTGCCTTGACCAATAATTACCCCATCAAGAACTTTAACTCCAGTACCCAGCCAGCAATCATCCTCAATAATGATTCCTTGGTAGTTGCGTCCTTGCTGATTAATCCTGCGGTTTGGCTCGGCAAATATATGGTTGCTAGCATAAATTCCAACATGGGATGCAATTAAACAATCTTGACCGATTTTGATGCTGCGACCGGATAGACAGGTATAAGGACCTATATGAGTGCGATCGCCAATCTCAATGTG
Source organism: Coleofasciculaceae cyanobacterium (assembly GCA_049683475.1). Taxonomy (GTDB): domain Bacteria; phylum Cyanobacteriota; class Cyanobacteriia; order Cyanobacteriales; family Coleofasciculaceae; genus JBAUJE01. The sequence continues at coordinate 5,892 of JBAUJE010000028.1, forward strand.
TCCCCCTTCGTGTACTCTTAGATCTGCACCCCGTTCAATTATTGCACGCTCTCCAATAACCAATCTACTGTTTTCTCCACATGCTTCTATATTGGCGTTTGAGCGAATATAGACTCCATTTCCCAGCTTGATTAGATAAGTTCGGGTAAAGTTGACGTTAGGTTCAATCTGTACAGATGCACCAATTTGAGAGAAAACTAAATGGTAGATTAAATTACGCAGTTTTATCCCTATCGCAAGAGGTATCGAGCCGATTAAAACAGTCACGATTCGATAAGTTCGAGCCAATCTAAAGCTAGCTTGCTTGAGTGCAGTTAACTGGGAAGTAGATCTATTTTCTGTGACACTCATATCCATTTACTCATTAGGGAAAATTGCCAATGGAAAATCGACAAGAGACTCTTCTCCATTGACAAGGTAGGCAAACTAGATTCTTGATATGACGTGAAGTCCTACTCAAGAGGAAACTAAACTACTACTTGAGAAAGCGACTGCTTTAATAAAGGTTTACCATCAAAGTACTCAGGAATAGGCGCACCCATCAATTCCAAAATTGTTGGAGCTAAATCTACCCCATGACCTTCTCTCAGGGTAGAACCAGGGGTAACATTGGGCCCTAGCACAGTGATAAATCCTCGTTCACGGTGGCTACCCGTGCGTCGGTAGGGAACAGGTCCAATACGTCCTAAATTGGGATGATCTACCACATCGGCTGGTTGCTCTTGCCAGACTACTACCAAGTCAGCATCTGGTAAGTTAGGATCGTTTTCACTAGCTTCTTGACGTGTCCGCACCACTTTCTTAACTACTGGCTCTCCTGTACGGGCGTTCCTGAGTTGATGGAGCTGTTGTATCAACTCTGTACAAAGAGCATCGTATTCAGTAGTTGGTACAATGCCATCTGGCTCACGTCCTTGCAAATTGATGCGGATGTATCCCTCGGAAAAGCTCGGTAAAGCAAATGCCTTCATCTTTGGCCAAAGGGAACTATACCACAGGGTCGGCTGCCAAAATAAAGACTGTCCCTGTTGCCGCAACTGCTCAGGAGAAACTAAATCTGCCGAGGGAGTACCAAATAATTTATCAAGATGGCGATGAAACTTGCTCGGTAACTGACGTCTGAGGAAGCCTTTGAGGGGATTAGGCTCATACTTGCGTTCCCAGATTTCCCCTGTCCAGGTTTTCCGTCGAGGAGATGTAACTAAGGGAGGAGGAGGTGTTCCTGGCTTACCAGGAGCCATCATCACTTGACCGGGGAAGTTAAACCGATAAAGAAACTCCGGCAAAAACAACATGCTGGCAACATCAGTAACATTATTCCCGCTACCATGGGCAGCAAATACCACTACATAAGTGTCATCTGAGACTTGACTCAGAATATCTCCTACTGCTTTATCTACCGCCTCAAAGACTTCTAGCATCGGGTCTTGACTAGAATTATCCCCCTGCTTATAGGGGTAGAGTGGGTGATCCGATTGACTTAAATACCAAAAATCATGACCTGCGGAGTGGGGTTCACCGAAGATAGTTAAAAATAAATCCCAAGGCTCTTGTTGGAGCCAATCTTGGCAGACGGTAACGCGTCTCTCAATTCCTTTTGCTAAGGCTTCCTGAAGGCGAGTTAGATAAGCTTCATCCCACCAATCTCCGTGATCTTTGTGCAGTGCTGGATGTTTACCATAGCGACTGTTTACTTCTTGCAACAGCTGTTCTGGTAGAGAATGACTAGGCGTTTGTGGTGAATGGGCTCCCCAAGCTAGAATCTGCTGACCATTGACCTGGGGAGTAAGCGCAGATTGAGGTAGGTCAAATACTGCTACCCGATAGTCATCTCCTAAGGCATAAAAAGGTTGATATTGCTCAAAGTCGTAGGCAAGTAGTTCCTTAACTTCGTAGGTGCCTTCTAGCAACTTAAATGGTCCCCAATAACCAGTTTTATGAGGTAGGCAACCTGTTAAGAAAGTTGTCCAAGGTGTCTCTGCTTTGTAATAATCAATATTGGTTAAGCGTCCGTAGGCTCCCTGTTCTCGAAGACGCTGAAAATTTTTGAGATGTCCCTGAGCCATCCAAGTTTCCAGTAAAACTGGATCTGCTGCATCTAATCCCAGGGCAACTACACGTTTTTTCATGGTTTTGATTCAATCTAAACTAATGAAGGCAATTAGCTAAGTTTAAAAAGATAAAGATTAGCTCTGAAATTTTATTAGCTTTTATTTCCTGTTTGTTCAAAAATGCTTAATTTGCTTTCCCTGAACTTACTAATTTATTTTGTATGTTCGTTTTGATAAAAAACAAGGGACTTAATGAGCTGCTTAAGAAAAATTCCAGCTCACAGGCAGCAATCAAATCTGTTTTAACTTGCCAGCGATACTTAATTAGGTGTCGAACTGTTCTTCTTAGTCCGCCTAACAAAATCTTAGTCATAATTATTGGTTTTTGCCAATTTTGACTATTAACTAAGCGCAAATGGCAAACACACAAACCACAACCCTGACAGAGAGCAATTAAGTAGTCTTTTTCTAGCCTTCGGCTGGGTATTTGATGTTCGGCATGCATGGCGGGGTTATACCAAATTTGCCAGCCTGAGCGATGCATATAAAGGAGGGTTTCGTAGTCTTCTCCTGCTAACATTACCCCATTTACTCTACCAATTAGGGAAAGAGAGCGAGGAACATTTTCAGACCAAGCTTGCTTATTAACAACTAAACCCCCTCCTGGGGGCAGACTTAACTTGTCAGGTTCATATAAATGGGGTTTTGAACCCCGTTCTCGAATGGCAAAAAAAGATTTAATTCTCTCAAAATTTGGGGGTGGTTCCACTTCAAAATTAGCGTGTATTTGACCCCCATAGGCTCCGGCTTGGGGATGCTCTAAACCAAAAAAATAAGCTGATGCTACCCAATCAGACCCAGGGAAAAGGTCATCATCGAGAAAACCAATTAAGGTTCCTTTTGCTTCATCAATGGCTCTTTGGCGAGCAAAAGCTAATCCTTGCTTAGCTTCAAAACAGTATCTTAAAGGGAAATTTTCTGACCAGTTGGCAAGATATTCTTGAACAACTTTTGCTGTTTGGTCTTGGCTGTTATTATCAATTACGATAATTTCCCAAGAAAACTTTTCGGTATTAATCTGCGATCGCAATCTATCTATAACTTGATGTACACGCTTTGCCCCGTTGTAAGTTGGTATGGCAACCGTAAACTCAACCACAATTGACACTCCTGAAGGCAGTTTTTAACTAATCTTTATTTAGTTTTACTTAACTAATTTGACCTGAAAATTACAAGTCATCTCGATTTTGGATTTTGGATTTTAGATTTTCCCCTTCTTGAAAGAATAGGAAGGGTCAATAATTGAGACAGAAGTTGAGTTTTTATACATTCTTGGTCTGGGCAGGTAAGTTATTATAAGCTAACTGGTGTACCCAATCTTGATATCTTTTTTTGCCAAGAAAGAAGGGACTAATTAGAATACTCAACAATAGTTGTTGTTGGCAAACTACCACTAGCTCCTCTTTTTTATGAGAATGCTTAAGATGGTATTGCAAGAGTTTACGGCAATCATTGACTAGATAAGCAAGAGTTGCTAGGGGTCTTTGCCAGCTTTTAAATCTCAGCATGCGAATGTGATGCCTACTTAAACCAACACAACGCATCACCGACAGCAAATGCTCTTTTTCCAATCGCCAACTGGGAATTTTGTGATAAATTTCCATGTCGGGGTTATACCAAATTTCCCAACCTGCCTTTTGGATATGTATAACTACTTCTAAATCTTCGCTGGCTAATCCTGCATCTCTTCCTTGGTGATTCAAAAAAAGCTTTTGAGGAACTGCTTTTTGCCAAGCTTCCCGACGAACAACCAAACCAGCTCCAGGTGGTAAAACCATTTGTTTGGGTTCGTAACGGTGAGGCTTTGCTCCTCGCTCAATGATTGCCAAATAAGTGCTTAGTTTCTTTAAAGATGCTGATGGTTGGACTTCAAAGTCTCCGTGAATTTGACTACCATAAGCTCCTACTTGGGGATGAGATTGACCAAAAGTATAAGCGGCGGCTACCCAATTGGGGGTTGGTAGGTTGTCATCGTCAAGAAAAGCAACAAATTTACCCTTAGCTTTCTCAATCACGCGTTCCCTGGCAAAGGCTGCTCCCTGTTGAGGCTCAAAATAATATTTGAGAGGGAAAGCTGCTGGCCAATTTACTTGATGCTTGCAAACAACTTGGGCGGTATTATCAGTGCTGTTGTTGTCTACAACAATTATTTCCCAGGAAATGTTTTCTATATTGATTTGCTCACGAAGTCTTGCTAAAAGCTCCGGTAGATGAGTAGCACCGTTGTATGTAGGGATACCTACAGTTATGTCAATCATGATGGTAGATACTTTGGTGTATTTTTACCCCAATGAAAAATATATACCAATATTATCTTATAAAACAATTTTAGTTGTCCAATTTTTCAGTTGTGAGAGTTAAATAGGGGCTAATACTTTAGCTTCTTTACCTAATCTTTAAATTAGAGTACTTTTCTATGAATGTAGGATAAAACTCAGATATGGCACCATTCTCAACAAGCTCATTTTGGGTAGGTGGGCAAGAGCCATAGAGGTTGAAAATCTTATACTATCGAATCTTTAACTACGCTCACCCGACAATTACTGACCAAAGTGCAAGATTTGAGTAAAACCATGTTCACTGAAAAAGATCACCTCACCCCTCTATCCCCTAAACTTAAAACCGATAGCTAACACTGAAGTAAAAACCCTCATCTTGGGCATTTTCGCCTCGATCATCTCGGTCTACTAAGGGTAAAGCATAATCTAGTCGAATATTAAAGTTAGGTTCTGGCTCCCAGAGTAAACCTAAACCGATACCGGCCAGAAAAGTATCATCTTCCAAGTCAGTGGGATTATCAGGATCATTCCAAACTGCTCCCATGTCAAAAAAGGGAGCTAGCTGAAAAATCGCTGCTCCAGCTTCGTTGCTCTCAAGGGTGATACGATCCTCGATAGAAACACGAAAACCATTATCACCAGAAAGAAGATTTTGCCGATAGCCTCTAAGAGACTGTCCACCACCAATCACAAAAGTTTCCGAAGGTAAAAGACTATCAGGAGTTAGTTGCAAATCTGCTTGCACAATAAGTAAGTTATTTTTACCTAGACGCTGTACCCGTTGCACTTGACCCAACCAACTGAAAAAATGGCTATCAGGTATGGGAGCGTCATTGGTGGTAGCATCAAACAGTCCAGTACCAATACTAAATTGCGATCGCAACACCCAAGCACCACTTATATCTCGTTTAATATAGTCTTGCCCAAAACGAAAAGCACTAACACGGGTTTCGCCATCTTGATCAGCACCAATACTAGGAAAAGGAAGGCTATCTAAAAACAAGGTTTGGCCATCCCGAAAACTAAATCCCAAAGAAAGGGCAAATTCTTCACGAGTGGTACGAGTTAGGGGTTGACGTAAGCTAATTTCATACAGTTCAGACTCCCCTTCAATATCAAGTGCATCAAAGGGTGGCTGGGTGATTTCATTACGATCAATAACACTCCGTAGTTGTAAAGTACCGTTTTTAGCATTAAGGGGAGCCAGATAGCTTACCTCAAAAAGATTCGATCCACCTGTAGTGGAACGGTAATAAGAAGCAGTCAAACTATCCCCTATACCTGTTAAATTGCGTTGACCAAGTGTCACCCCCAAACGCTCTGAGCCAAGGTTAACAGGAGAGTAATTATCAACACCAACCTTACCGTAAAAGAACTTTGCCTCCTCAACTCGCACCACCAAAATACTTTGACCAATTTCCTCGCCGGAACGTAGACTAGCTTCAATATTTTCTAATAGTGGGTTGACCTTAAGTAAACGTAGTTGGTCTTCTAATTTATCTACCCCCAAGGGAGTAGTAGCTCCTAATTGAATTCGCCGCCTAATATAGCTAGGATTGAGTCGCTCAGTCCCTTCAATTTGAATTTCAGCTAAGCTACCTTCAAAAACCTGAATCTGGACAATTCCCTCAGCAATTTCTTGATCAACTAAGACTGCCCGAGAAGTAATATAACCTTGCTCCAAGTAAAGTTGGGTAATAGCGGTGGCTACATTGCTAAGTTCTGCTAAACTAACTGAACGCCCCTCTAATTGTTCAGTGATAGGATTAAAATCTTCAGAGTCAAAGACAGTACTACCAACTACCTCAATTTTGTTAACTCGAATCATTACTTGAGGCTGCTCAGTTTCCTCTGTTGTCGGTAGTGGTTGAGTTTCTGGTCTAGGGATAACTTGAGTTTCATTTGGCTCAACAGGTAAAGGCTCAGGAGTTTCTTGTAAGAAGCGGTCTTCATTGATGTCGGGTTGCTGAGCTAGCTGATTGAGTAAATCAGTATTTTCTGGTTCTTGATAGATAACATTACCCAAGGCAGAGTTAGGGTAAATACTGGTCAGGAGGCAAGTTCCTGAGATTAAAAATAAGCAAGTACGAAACATATAAAGTTTTTGTTTCAATTTTCAATTCTCATCAATCATTAATATTTGCTGTTGCGGCAGCTCTAAGTTAATAGTTTGCCCAGAAGAAGGTCGGCAATTATTTTCCTCAAATTCAACTACTAAGCTTTGCTCTCCGTCTGACGATATTTCTTCTCGTACTTCTAAAGGCTTGAGAGCTAGTTGACAAGTTTCAAGAGTTTGTTGTGAGGATGGGGGCTGGGATGGTTCTAATGGTTTTACTGGTTCTACTGGTTCAGTAAATTCTGGTGTAACCTTTACCACGATAGGAAATGGCGTTGAGAAAGAAATATTATCACTAGCAAGGATGGTAAAAGCGTCGAGACTACCACTTGTATTCCTTGGTGGAGTGTAGACCAAAACGTCACCTGATTCTAGAATTGTTCCCGCTTTTACCTCAATACCGTTTTTAGTTAATCTTCCCTGGAGAACTTTTCCAACTACTACCGAGGTAACATCTTCATTAGCATCATTAACTAGAGGGTTTACATCTGCCTCAGAAAAACTCAAAACCTGATTTTGCTCAGCCCCTGTTAGGGGAGAATTGGCAGTAAGACTAGGGGGTTCATTAACAAAGGTAATGCTGATATTGTCTACAGGATTAACAGTGCCAGGGTTGGGGAATAATTGTTGGGGCAAAATGCTGCTAGCGCCGGTAGTAATAGCTGCTGCTGTACCATTTTGGCTAGCATTCCCCACACTGAAGGGTAGATTATTTGGGCCGCCACTATGCTCAATGGCAATAGCTCCACCTCCTGCACTACCAGCACTGGAAATACTGGCTGTTACGCCATTTTGGTCAATTATGTTGCCAGTTGCCTGAAATAAACCTCCAGCATTAATATCGATTGCTCCACCCAAACCATTAGGTCCTTGAGTATCAATGGAAACAACTTCTACATCACCTCCAGCCGACAAAGTAACTGGCGCGCCAGAGGTAGGAGCAGGCGTGGTTAGGGCTAGATTGTCAATTAAGACTGCGCTGGAAACAACCTGATCAGCTATATCTACAACTCCTACTCCCAGGGTGTAGTTGCCATTAGCTGGTAAGGGGATAGTAGAAGATTGAAAACCAGTCTCACCATCAAATCCAGCTACCCCAGTACCGATGGGTGTGGAACTTCTAGTGGTAAGGACAGATACAGATGTGGGCGAACCGGGAGCAGTTAAAGTAATGAAGGAAAAGTCATTAAATCTTGCATTTTGATCCAACTCATCGGTGAGAAAATTCCAATCAAAAGAAATCGTATCTCCCTCTTGCCCTGCAAAAGTAACTTGAATCGCAGAACCTTGGGTTACATTACCATTACCTACAGCATCCAAGCTACCAGCTGGGGCAGCAAGGAATGTTTCTAAGTTAGCGTCACCCACAGAACCCCCAGCACTAGTTACACGACCTTGGAAAGTTCCCTCAGTCGGGCCAGAACCAAAAGCAGCGGTTTCAATGCTGGCGTTACCGATAGTAGTCCAGTCGGTGAAATCACCGCTTTCAAAACTAAATAGCTGAGTAGCTCGCTCATATTGACGAGCAGTAATTACCCCTGCTTGGATACTTTCTTGAGCCGTGATATTCAGGGGGCCACCTGTATAATTGGCAAATTGAACATTACTGCCACTGATATCAAGGCTAGCGAGGGGACTAGTTGTGCCGATGTCCTCGGCAATGCTCACATTCCCCATCCCTGCGGCTATAGCTAGATTCCGGCTGCCAGTTGTGTCACCATCAATGCTGCTAGTAAAAGTGATGTCTCCTAAACCGGTACCAGTACTCAGGTTAAGGTCACTACCCAGTCTGACTGGCCCATCTAGGGTGATGTTACCCCCATTAGAGTTAATTTCTGAACCGGCTAGGGCAATATTAGCTCCAGCAATAGTGAGGGGTCGTCCGTTACTATTAAGGCTACTCCCAGTCTGCATGACAAAGGAACCAGCGTTGTTACCATCGGCATCGGCGGTAAAGGTAATTGAGCCACTACCAACAGGTAAGTTGAGGGCAACATTATTATCAAGGGTGATGTTGTTGGTGGCTTCGAGAATAATATTGGTGTTACCAGCCAGGGACTCTAATTCTGATCTAAAAATAGTGTTAGGTCGCGTGTCCCCTGAGACGACTTGACCGGGTGTTCCCGATGGCTCACCAGCAAAAGTATTGGGACCGTCAGGGGGAGGAGTGGTGTCTCCATCACCAATACCATCAATAATGGAGATATCAACGGGGTCGAATAGTAATGTGCCAAAATTGCCCTTAGCAGCACTTGTATCTACTTCCCCCTGGAAAGCCAAGTTCTCTCGACCGGAGATTTCGACAAAACCACCATCTCCAGCTTGACTACCACCACGGGTACTAATTGTGCCGAAAAACTCAGTGTTTTGCTGGGCAAAAACGATTACCTGACCACCATTACCATTAGTCAAGGCATCGGCTTTAATCAGAGAATCGGCATCTATACTGGTTTGCCCAGCAAGGGGTATTGTTCCTTGACCCCGGTAATCTCCACCAATTAAAATCTTGCCACCGCCGTTGCTACCGGAAGCGTCGATATTAGTGGCAATCAAATCAAGGCGATCGCCTAAAATCTGAATATTGCCCCCTAGTTGGTCAGTGTGAGAGGCATCGATGTTACCAGAAGCAACAACTAATCCTCCCTCAGCTGTCAGGGAAACCCCTGAGCCAGTTAGACTAAAGGTGCCATCAGGGTTGAGTATTACTCCTGTAGCATTGCCAATATTACCTGCTGCTGAGAGCAATCCTGGTAAATTGGTAGGGGTAATACCAGCAACTGGGGATGGGCTTTCATCACCTACCTGAGCAATTGGTTCAATTTCTAGACTTAGCACCATCCCTGTTTGAGAGATGCGCACTAACTTTTGACCGGGTACTGCGGCAATGGTGATGTTACCCCCCGGAGCAGAGAGGGTGCCAGTATTAATAACTTTACCCGCTAGCAAGCTTAAATTTTCCCCTGAACCCACTGCCAATTCACCTGCATTGAGGATAGTTCCTGGCTCAGATAGGCTAAAAGCAAAACTGTTCGGATTACCGATTAGTGCCTGATAGTTATTGTCTCCCTGGGCGTTAAACCAACCTCCCTCCAAGCCAATGGCGTTAGCAGTTGTAGCGCTGAAACTAGCGGGTACGTTCAAACTAGCATTAGAACCAAAAATTATTCCTACCGGATTGAGTAGAAATAGGTTGGAATTGCCCCCAGTTACTTGAACTAAGCCATTAATAATTGAGGCATCTCCTCCCACTACCCTACCAAGTATGTTCTGAATTTGAGGGTTGGAGAGGAAATTGGCAGTTTCATCACTACTGAGTCCGAATTGCTCGAAGCTGTGGAAAAGATTTGCTCCATCTCCTGATAGTGTTCCCCCATCAATATTAAAGAGACTGCCATCTTGTTGGACACTGGTGCCTGTGCTGTCGGGTGCAGCAGTAATAGATTGTGCTTTGGCTGGTGGGGAGGTAGAGGCTGCCAAGAGAGAAAGGAAGGCTAGCAGTAGAGATATGCTCGTCTGAACTTTCAAGAGATTTTTATCCGGCATAGCTATCATCCGATAACACTGGCTGTGGGTAGTATGGGGCTTGGGCAAGAATTTGGCTCTAGCCTATCTCAGGTTCGGTTAAGGGGCGTTATCTGGCAGGGAACTAATTATTACTCTTGTTTAGAGGGCAAAAAATATACAACAAGGCGATTTTCGTTACAAAAAGCTAGATTTTCTACTAAAAGCTCAGAAAAGTCAACGCGTTTCTGTTCACGAAGACAGGGTGAACTTTGGAAGCTCTCACACATCTAACTTTCCCGTTGGATAGGCAGTAGATAAGAGGATGAGGGGAGGAGTTTAGTGCCTTTCTGCTATTCGGGAAATGGGAAAGTTAAATGTGCATTAGCTTAAGAACTTAGATGCACAGAGTTTGTTCGGTGTCAAGGGAAACTGTTAGTCGGCAACAAAAATTTGCTTTTTTTACAAAAATTAATTTTAATTAAGATAATACCTAGCAAAAAACAGAGGTGATCACAGCTCAGGGAGAAAGCTCATGTCTAATCCCAGGCAAGTAAGTAATATCCTTTCACTACGACTAGACTTATGGCAAAAGTAGGGAAGAGGAGTTAGCGTAAGCGTTGCCGTCAGCTAGGGGTAAAAGTTAAAGGGATTAAAATTTTCTCTCTCCTGATACTTTAATCTTGCTCCACCATAAGTAAAAGCTATTTTTGTAAAAGGTTTATTCCCCCGTTTTAAGTTGACGAAGTTTGCCTTATTTAAACCAACGAAATAACCTTACATTTCTATTTTGTTTGATTTAATAAATTGACAATAAAAAGCATAAAAATGGTTCAAACAAGCAAATACACAATAAATACTACTTTTAAGCTTATAAAACTGATGAGAAGACAAATTTAAAAAATAGGGAGTACTAAAACCAAGAGTCTGTTTCTCACCCAGACATTAACCTCTTAGGTAAACTAATTGCTAATAATTTATAGTTCTTGATTCTGTTGCTCACAGACGATAGGTGATGAGTCAGACAAAAGCATCAATTCTTGAAAATCACAAATCTTCACAATCTGTTTAGTGAAACTGGTAGGAATAAATATTTAAAATAGTTATTGTGTAATAAACAGAAAGCGCTCAAACCCAATCTGGCAGAGTTTGAGTTGATTTGTGATAACTAAGTTTATTAAAATATCCCAGTTAACAGATAGTGCTTCTATAACGGGGAATGCACTACCCTCATTATCAACGTTGTAGGTTACAGCAGTACACCTATTTTACAAAAAACTCACAACCTTTAAAATTTAAATCTAATGAAGAGTGCATCAACAAGTCTAAAAACCCTGGCTGAAGAGTTAGGAATACTAAAGCTGGCTGAAGAGTTATGTGTTTTAAGTAAACAAAGAGCAACTGGTGAACTAATTGTTAGTAACCCAGCTGGAGAAGCAATCTTTTATCTTTTCTCTGGTCAGTTGCTATATGCTACAGGTAAATGCCATAGAGTTAGACGCTGGCAGAGGGCTTTAAAAAAGCATTGCTCAAATTGGAAAAACCAAGCACCACCTGAGTCTAATCAGAAAATTTGGGAATATCAACTACTTGCTCAAGGTGTTGCCAACCAACAACTAGAAACTAAACAGCTTAAATCTGTAATCTGTACTGTTACCCTAGAAGTTTTATTTGAGCTAGGTAACTACAAAAATTTAACCTATAAATGGCATCGCTCTCAAACCAATCCATCGGAGTCATCTTCTAGCATTGGATTATCTTATCTAGAAGTAGAGCCAATTCTGACTAAAACTGTGCAGATGTGGCAACAATGGCAAGCTGCTGGTTTGGCTAAGATTAGTCCCGTTTTGGCCCCCATTATCAGCAAGCAAGTCAATGAGAAGGCGCTAGGAGGATGGTGTAAGTACCTTACAGGGCAATTGACCCTTTGGGATATCGCTTCTCAAATGCGCAAATCTGTTGTGGCTGTAACCCGCGCCTTAATCCCTTTAGCAAAAAAAGGTTTGGTAAGACTAAGACAGATTAAAGATTTGCCGTTACCGATTGCTAAAACAACTGAACCTACTAGCTATCCGGTTTCAGAAGCAAAACTTAGCAAGTCTAGAGAAAGAATGCCTTTAATTGCCTGTATTGATGATAGTCCCGTGGTCGCTCAAACCCTAATTAAACTATTGATGCCAGCAGGGTATAAAATTCTCAGTATCCAAGAGCCACTGCGAGGAATAGCCCAACTTGTCGAACACAAACCTGATTTAATTTTTTTAGACCTGCTCATGCCTAATGTCAATGGTTATTCTGTCTGTAATTTTCTGCGCAAAACCTCTTTATTTGATGAGATACCGATTATTATTTTGACCCAGCGGGACACGGTAATTGACCGTAACCGAGCCCAACTGGTGGGGGCAACGGATTTTTTAGGCAAGCCTCCAGATCCCAAAATGACTCTCCAACTGGTTCAGAAGTATTTGGGTAACTTAGAAGATGAGAACATTGAGGGTAAAAGTGAGTTACTTTCAGGAGGTGCTAGATGACGACATTATTAGTTGTAGAAGACAGTGCTACTGAGGCTAAACTATTAAGTGATTGTTTACAGAATTCGGGTTTTAGTGTTATCAGTGTCATGACCGCTGAAGCGGCAAAAGCAATCCTGGCACAAAAAAACATTGATGCTATTTTATTAGATATTGTCTTACCTGGACAAAGTGGATTTGGTTTATGTAGAGAACTAAAAAGGCAAGACAAAACCTGTCAAATACCTATTATTATTTGCTCAAGTAAATCTGAAAAAATTGATAAAAATTGGGGAATAAGACAAGGAGCTTCTGCTTATCTGACTAAACCTATTAACTCTAAAGAAATTGTCCAAACAGTTCAAAAATTATTAGTAGATAACTAATGACTAATGAGCAATTAAAAATTAATAATCAACAATTTCTTGGTTTTTACCTGTCACCTGAGATACAGGTGATGTTACCTACTCAACACTTAGCCAAAATCCTTAGCTTAGAACTAACTACCATAGTGCCGATTCCCGATATGCCAGAGGCAGTTGTTGGGGTTTGCCCTTGGCAAGGAGAGGTTTTATGGTTGATTGATATTGCCTATCTATTGGGAAGTAAACCAATACTAATGCCTGACTATAATCAGACTAAATGTAATGTTTTGAAAGTAACAACTCAAGGTTTTAGCCTCGGTCTAGTAGTTTACAAAATAGGGCAATTGGTAAAATGTGATTTATCTCAAATTCGCCCTGCTTCTCATGACGAAATTAAGCCTCATTTAAATTCTTACTACCAAACTAATTGGCTTTACCTTAATGAGGAAAGCCTGCCAATTTTGGATGTAGAAGCTGTTAGAGATAATCTTTCCTTAGTTTAATTGCAACGCTGCGATCTACTCCCTAAAATTTAGAGTTTCATAACTTATTCCTAGGAAAACCACAATAAAATCTACAATCTAATGATTCAAAAACCTCATAAATCTACCAAATTCGATCAGAATCGGGGTAGAGGTGAACAAGCCCCAGAGCAAGAGACATTTGCTATTGTTCCCGTAAAGCAAGAACAGCCGCAGAGTGAAACTCCCTCAACAAGTTTAAAGGCAAAAGCAAGTGCTTTAGCTGAAGAGTTAACTCTCTGGCGCTCTAACATTGACCTGATGGCGGATCAAATTCAGTCCCTGCTAGAAAGGGAAGGGGCCGCAGCAGAAAGGGCGCAGATGTTAAATGAGATTACCTCTCATCTACGGGAATCCCTTAACCCTGCTGATATTTTTAACGTTGTGGTTGAAGATGCTAGACAAGCACTACAAGCTGACCGAGTACTAGTTTATCAGTTTGACCGCCACTGGCAGGGCAAAATAGTGGCAGAAGCTGTTGATGCTGATTGGCCTGTAGCTTTAGGTATCGAAATCACCGACCCCTGTTTCACAGAACGCTATGTCAAACTCTATCAGAAAGGTCGGGTGCAAGCGGTAGAAAATATTTACGAGGCCGGATTAACCGATTGTCACATTAGTCAGCTAGAACCCTTTGAGGTTAAGGCTAACTTAGTTACTCCTATTATCACCTCTGAGCAACTTAGGGGTTTACTAATTGCTCATCAGTGTGCAGACTCTCGCCAGTGGACAGACTCGGAAATCGAGTTTTTCCGCCAACTCGCTACTCAACTTGGCTATGCTCTAGACCAAGCACTACTCTTAGAACAACAACGTACTGTTGCTCAGCAGGCTCAACGGTTAAACGAAATTAGCTCCCGTATTCGGCAATCTCTCAACGCGGAAGATATTTTCACTGCTGTAGTAGAAGAAACTCGCGATGCCTTAACAGCTGACAGGGTGGTAGTTTATCACTTTGATGCCAACTATCAAGGCACAGTTGTTGCCGAATCAGTGGAGGACAAATGGCCGACAGCTTTAGGAGCAGAAATTGACGATCCTTGTTTTGCCCAACGCTACGTTCAATCCTATCTACGGGGACGAGTAAAGGCTATCAACAACATCGACGAAGCTGATTTAACGGAATGTTACCTGAAGCAGCTTAAACCCTTTGAAGTCAAGGCTAATTTAGTCGCCCCTATCGTGGTTTCTCAAAAACTCCTGGGTTTATTAATTGCTCATCAATGTTCTGGCCCCAGGATTTGGACAGAATTAGAAATTGACCTACTTAGGCAAGTGTCTAGGCAAGTAGGATATGCCCTAGAACAGGCTTTTGCCCTGCAACAGCAGCAAGTAGCAGCCAAGCAAGCCCGACTCTTGAATGAAGTTACCACTCGGCTACGGCAGTCTGTCAGTAATGAAGAGGTATTCGAGAGTATGGTAGAAGAGGCTCGTGATGCCTTGCAAGCTGAGCGGGTAATAGTCTATCAGTTTGACCCTAACTGGCATGGGACGGTAGTGGCAGAATCTGTTGCCCCAGGCTGGCCAGTGGCATTGGGGAAAAAAATCGCCGATCCTTGCTTTGCGAACCATTACTTCAAGGCCTATCTACGGGGACGAGTTAGGGCGATGAATAATATCTACGAGGCAGGATTAACGGAATGCTACATGAAAATGTTAGAGCCTTTTGCCGTCAAAGCCAACATCGTTGCTCCCATTATTGCTGAGACTAAACTACATGGTTTATTAATTGTCCATCAATGCTCTAAACCCAGAGTTTGGCAACAATCAGAAATAGACTTTACTAAGCAGTTGGCAACCCAGGTAGGTTTTGCCCTTGACCAAGTATTCCTGCTGCAACAGCAAAAAGCGGCAACCGAACAAGCACGCCGCCTCAATCAAATTAGCTCCCACATCCGGGAATCCCTCCAACCAGAGTATATCTTTAAGGCCGCAGTAGAAGATACCCAGGCAGCCCTACAAACTAACAGAGTTGTAGTCTATCAGTTTGATAGTCAATGGCAAGGTACAGTGGTAGCAGAAGCCGTCGGTTACCAATGGCCAACTTCAGTAGGAGCACAAATTGCTGACCCTTGTTTTGCCGAACATTATGTTAGACAATACTCCAAGGGTAG
Organism: Coleofasciculaceae cyanobacterium; assembly: GCA_049683475.1. Lineage (GTDB taxonomy): Bacteria > Cyanobacteriota > Cyanobacteriia > Cyanobacteriales > Coleofasciculaceae > JBAUJE01. Next base: position 21,409 of record JBAUJE010000028.1, read on the forward strand.
GGTGCAGGCCATCAACAATATCTATGAAGCTGGTTTGAGCGAATGCCACCTCAGACAGTTAGAACCCTTGGCGGTTAAGGCTAATTTAGTGGCCCCCATTTTGGCAGAGAAAAAGCTACATAGTCTCTTAATTGCCCATCAATGCGATGGCCCAAGGATTTGGCTTGAAGGAGAAATTGACTTTTTCACACAAGTAGCAACCCAGGTAGGATACGCCCTCGACCAAGCTTTCTTATTGCAACAGCAACAGGCGGCTGCAACACTATCACGCCAACTCAATGAAATTAGCTTACGGATTCAAGAATGCTTAGAGATAGAGCAAGTTTACCGAGTGGCAGTAGAAGAATCCCTCAAACTAATGCAAGCCGACCGCATTGTTCTCTATCGCTTCGGTGCAAACTGGGATGGTCAAATTGTGGCTGAATCAGTAAGGCAAGGTTGGTTAAAAATTTCTGATTGGACAAAGAGGCAAAATTATAACGAGGAAGTTTCTTGCTTCCCTACAGAATACATTGAACCCTACTGCAAAGGCAAAGTTTGGGTGCAAGAAGATATTAGCCAAGCAGGTTTAACAGCCTGCCACGAAGAACAGCTCAAAAAATGGCAAGTTAGGGCAAATGTGGTCGTACCTATTTTGTGCAACCAATCCCTCTACGGCTTACTGGCCGTTCATCAATGTTCTTCCTCCCGTCAATGGCGACAGTCAGAAATAGAAGTTTTTAAACAGGTTGCCCTGCAAGTAGGCTATGCCCTAGACCAAGCCCTCTTAATTGAACAAGTTCAACAAGCCCGTCAAGCAGCTGAAGAGATTTCCCAAGAGCAAAGAGAGCAAAAAGAATTGCTCCAGGGTCAAATCGAAACCTTCCTAGAAGAGATTGAAAGCTCCTTTGGTGGGGATTTGACAGTACGGGCCAAGGTAACGACAGGAGAAATGGGCACTGTAGCCGACTTTTTCAACTCCACCATTGAAAACCTGCAACAACTGGTACTGCAAGTACAAGCCTCAGCTAATGTAACCACTAACACCGCCCAAGAACGGGCAATGGATGTAAAGAACCTTTCCAGTGAGGCCATGCGTCAAGCTGAAGCAATTACCTCAGCCCTCAGTCAACTTCAGGTAATGGCTACTTCAATTCAAGGTGTCGCTACCAACTCCCAAAACGCAGAACTGAAAGTACAAGAAGCCAATCGTTACCTAGAAGCAGGGGATGTGGCAATGAATCTGACAGTTGAAGGCATCTTAGCAATTGAGCAAACCGTATCAGCCACAGCAGCAAAGGTTAAACAGCTAGGAGAAGCCTCACAAAAAATCTCTCGCGTGGTTAATCTGATTAGTGATATAGCTTCTCAAACTAACCTCTTGGCCCTCAATGCCTCGGTAGAAGCTACCCGCGCAGGTGAAGATGAACGAGGGTTTGCCCTAGTGGCAGAAGAGGTACGCACCCTAGCCGAACAGTCAGCTAGTGCGACAAAAGAAATAGAAGAAATTGTCGAAGAAACCCAGGCAGAAACCAACGCAGTTGTCAAAGCGATGGAAGCAGGAATTGAACGGGTGATCAAAGGAACACAACTAGTCCAAAAAACCCGCAAAACCCTAACAGACATAGGCTTTGTCAGTAGCCAAATTAACCAGTTAGTCGAAGAAATTGCCCAATCTGCCACAGCCCAAGCCCAAGTCGCTGCCAATCTTTCTAACACTGTACAAGAAGCCGCCACCATCGCCGAGCAAACTTCCCGTAAGTCCCTTACCCTGGCCGACTCCTTTACTCAACTCCTAGGCGTGGCAGGTAAACTGCAAGAAAGTGTTGCCCAGTTTAAGGTTGATTAATTGGGGAGATGGGGGAAGAAAGAATTAAGAATTCAGAATTCAGAATGCAGAAAGATGGGGGAGATGAAGAAGATGAGGAAGCAGAGGAAGATTGACAATTCTAAATTCTAAATTCTAAATTCTAAATTCTAAATTCCCTCTAATTAACAATTTTCTATTTTCAACTCACTATGAACCATGAATATCAATACTCCCGACCAAGCTTACGAGTTTTTTGTGCAAGAGGCTTTAGAACTTTTGCAACGTCTTGAGGAAGGACTTTTAACTCTGCGCCGGGAACATGACAGAAAAAAAATTCATGGCTTAATGCGAGCGGCCCATTCTTTGAAAGGAGGTGCTGGTTGTGTCGATTTGCTGGCTATTCAAACCCTTGCTCACAATTTAGAAAATGGGATTAAGGCGCTTTATCGGGAAGGGATAGTTTTTGATTTGGAGTTGGAAGAATTACTGTTAAAGGCTTTCGACTGTTTGCGATCGCCCCTGATGGAGCAAATTCAAACAGGTCGCTTTTCGGCAGAGGCAGCTTTGTCAAGGGCAAAGCCTGTTTGTAAACAACTAGAGGCAAAACTGGGACATCCCCTAGAAGCAGCTGAGAGAGTACCGGAAATAGAAATGGATGGGGATATTACCCACTTTCTTTTTACAGAGGAAGTCCCCCAGGGATTAAGTCGTTGGCAGAGTTGGTTGACCAATCCCCAACTACCGCAGGTTATTGCTAATCTGCAATCCCAGGCGGAGGTATTTGCCACTTTAGGGGAAATGTTGAACTTGCCAGGGTTTGCAGCGATCGCCCAGGCAAGTTTAAAGGCATTGCAAGTCAATCCTCAATCCTTTCTGACTATTGGTAAGGTTGCTTTAGCGGATTTTAAAGAAGCCCAACAGCAAGTTTTACAAGGTGATTACAATCAAGGAGGAAATCCTAGTCAGGCTTTACTGAGATTGACTCAGCCTCGGAAACAAGCTAAGAACAATCACCAATTAGCTAATCACAAATTAACTGAGGGCAATGGCTTACCTACTAAAAAGTCTCAATTTGCACCAGTTAGTTTGAATGAACATAGAAAAATTCTGGCAGCATCATCACCTGCACCTAATCAACTTTCTCCGAGTGTGCGGGTAGATATTGAACATCTCAATCTAATTAATAACTTAGTCGGAGAATTAGTTACTCAAGATAATGGTTATTTGTTAAATAATCAACAAAATAAATCTTCGCTAGATTCTTTAAAAAGATGGTTTAATCGTTTTAATAAATTGGCAGGGCAGCTACACAAAATTGCCGATAATAATTTTAACTCAACAAGTAATTTAGCTCAATCTAATTCTTTTAATTGCGATGAGATAACTCCCCTCGTGCAAACAATGGGAGAAGAAATAGCTCAACTGAAAGAGATAATTGAGGATAAAGAACTTCTGCAACAGCAAAGTCAGCAAATTAGCAAAAAAAGACAACAAACCCTCAAAAAAGTCCAAAGGCAGCTTCAACAAGCGCGGATGTTACCCGTAGCTTCTTTGCTCAATCGCTTTCCCCGTATGTTAAGGGGCTTATCGACGCGACAGCAAAAGCCAATTCAACTGAAGTTGAGCGGCAAAAAAAACCTAATTGATAAAGCAATTTTAGAAAAACTTTATGAACCACTAGTTCACTTAGTCAGAAATGCTTTTGATCACGGTCTTGAGCATCCCAAAATTCGCCGCTCTCAAGGCAAATCACCTAGGGGAACAATTACCATCCGTGCTACTCAAAAAGGTAACTATACCTATCTGCAAGTACAAGATGATGGCAGAGGAATTGATGTCGAACAAATTCGTCGGACGGCTATTGCTCAGAACTTAATTTCTTACTCTCAAGCAGCTCATATGTCTGATGAGCAACTATATAACTTACTTTTTTATCACGGTTTTTCTCTCTCAGCTCAGATTAGTGAATTGTCAGGACGTGGGGTCGGTTTAGAGTCAGTACTTCAGCAAGTAGAAGCTATCAAAGGCACTATTTATGTTAAATCTGAATTAGGTAAAGGTACAACATTTACACTACGCTTGCCTTGGACTTTAGCTATTAGAAAGCTATTAGTATTTCGGCTTCAAGGTAATCTCTATGCTATTCCTGCTGATAACATTGCAGAAATTGTAGCAGTTAACCCTAAAGAAATTGAAGTTAAGGAAGAACAGCCGGTTTATCAGTGGCGAGGTAAAGCAGTACCCTTAGTTGAGTCCCTTTTGTCAGCTTACCGTTACCCCTCAATACCCCTAATTAGTCGGCAAAAAACAATTAATCCCTGGGAAATAACTCAAGCATGGCAGCCTTCTGGAAAAGAAATGCTACTATTAGTTTCTCAGGCAGTGGATAAATTAGTAAAGGGTAAACTCAGCAATGGTAGTGGCTTTCCTGAAACAGATACCATTGCCCTAAAGATTGACCAACTATTAATGGAACAAGATTTAGTTATTAAACCCTTTGGCAAAGCCCTGAGAACCCCACCTTACTTTTATGGTTGCACAATTTTGGGAGATGGTCGTTTAGTACCAGTTTTAGATGGTCAAGCATTACTAGAACGCTCACAACTTGTTGACCAAGCAAGATCATTAGAACAACAGCGACTAAAAACCAAGGTAAGGGGTAATCAAATTCAGCCTATTCCCAGAACTTCTGTACCAACTATTTTAGTAATCGACGATTCTCTCACCACTCGTCAAACTATCTCTTCGACTTTACAAAAAGCAGGATACAGTGTTGTGCTAGCTAATCATGGTAAAGAAGGACTAACGCAACTACAACAATATCCTCAAATTAGAGCTATTATCTGCGATGTAGAAATGCCTCAAATGAACGGTTTTGAATTCCTCAGTCGTTGTCGTAAGCACTTTTCTGTAGATGAGTTACCAGTTCTGATGCTAACATCCCGGAGCAGCAAGGGATATCGTCAGTTAGCGAAGCAGCTAGGAGCAAATGACTATTTAACTAAACCTTTTTTAACTCAGGAATTGGTTAGTAGTTTAAGTAAGTGCCTGAAAAGGGGGTGAAATGATGAGGGAAGTGAGGGAGATGGGGGTGATGGGGATGATGAGCAAGCAGAGGAAGATTGACAATTTTCCATTCTAAATTCCGCCATTCTAAATTCCGCCATTCTAAATTTTCTATTCCCTGTTCCCTTTAATTAACTATTTTCAATATAACTGCTTGCGAAAATAGAGGCGGTATAAATGACACCGAGGTGTTACTTCATCCCGATTTAGCTTAACTATTCCTAAACTTTTTAACTGAAAGGTGGTGATACAATCTAAAGTAACACCGGAATCTGCTGCTACCACTTCTTTGAATGCTTCGGCTAGTTTGGGGTTAGCTTTGAGGTTTGTCAAGTGCCGCCGCAAATGCTCACGATAAATACCTGCTTCTGTATCGGCATCTTGCCAAATTTGATTTAGGGTTAACTCTGAATAGGAGAGGTGATAGAGAGTGAGGCGTACTAAAGCCGGATGTCCCCCTATCATTACCATCAGCTGTTCTGCTTGCTGAGTATCTGTCCAGTTTAGCCTGTGCAGGCGTGCTAGAGTCTGAATTTGTTCAACGGTAAACTCTGGCAACTCAAGGGGTAAACCCATATCTAGGGGGGATTGATTCAGTTTGAAGGTAACATAAGCTTCTGTCGAATAAACCGCCACAAGACGAAGTTTTTGCCAAGTTTCTAACCTTTGGGCTTCTTCATACCAAGAACGCAACAGGGGGAAGAATTCTTGACTTAGGGATGGATACTCAAAAATTCGCTCTAATTGAGATAAGGCTAAGACTAGGGGTTGTTCAATACGCTCTAACAAATAGCACTTAAAGTAAAGAGTACAACTCGCTTTGCAACCAAGAGTTTCGTGCCAAAAATCACTTAGGTTTGGTTTTAAATTCAATTCCTGAGAGACTCTAATACAGAACCAACGCAAAAATTTATTTAGGTCACTTAAAGTTGCCGTATCAATTTGCTGAAAGTCTAAGTTGACAGTTTTGTAGCCTAAACTATCTCCATGAGCCAGAATTCTCAACATTAGGGAAGTTTTTCCCATCTTTTTCGGGGCTTCAATGCGAACGACGCTGGTCGGTTGAGAGATTTCTTGGTATGCTTGCTCTTCTAGGGGAGGACGGGGAGTGTAAAAAAGTGAATCAATCGGCACGGGTCCACTGGGATAGTCTAAAAAGGGTAGATTGATAATTTTGCTCTCTCCTGCTTTCCCCCTCGCTTCTGAGAGGGTTGAGTAGCGATTAAATTCCTCAACTATTTCTCGCTGTTGGGAAGTGAGGGCAAGAGACTCTACAGTCTGGCGAAAATTAGCCTTGGAAACTGGCTGGTTAAGCAATGATGAAATGACTTGCCATAACCTAGAAGCAGTTGTCTTAAGATAATCTACTTCATAGATAGATTGTACTGCCATTTGGTTGTAAGTCTCTCCTTGCCAAGCTCTACGCAATACTAGTTCTTGAGCTGGTGTTAATTGTTTCTGCTCTATTGAGCAGACAAGAGTAATTAACTCATCAATGGTCATCCGTTAGTTAGTTGCCATAGGTCATTATTGAACTGTTGCTGTGACATACTCCCACAGCAAATCTGCATATTTGAATGGGGGTATTATTACTCTCCCAAACCCCCTCTTTTTGATAAAACCAGTAAAGATAAATTAAACACAGAGAAAACAATTAATTGTTTTGAAGATAACAAAACCTCGGTTTAGGTAGTGATGACTCTTTCCACATCCACCGAAATCTAAATTAACTAAAATTGACCACTTATTCGTATTTTAAACTGCTCATGTTAATTATATGCTCGATAAAGTAACAAAATGTAGCTAAAATTGGTGACTTTTTTGCTAAAACTTGTTACTAGGAATTATTGACAATCAACAGATGATGTGAGATAAAAAAAATTAAAAGTAAATTAATAATATTAAATCAGTTATTTGTAAGCAAAGAAACACAAACAACCAAGTTATAATTAAGTACTTATTCTCAATCCCAATTGGCAACGCCAATTTTGGATAATTCTTCAGTGAGTCCGAGAAAGTCGGTAATTTTTTGACCTCTGCTATCAATTAAATAACTGTAGGACTTGTCAGGTTGGCAATAATCAGCAGAGGCTCGTTTTTCAAGAACAGTAATATCTGTCCAACCCTGTTTGGCTAACACTAAAGCAGTAGCTAACCCTGCTGGTTCTCCACCAACAATAACTACCTTTTGATCACAGTAGTTGGTATTTATTTCCTGCAAAATATTCTTTACTGCTCGTCAAAGTTACTCAGTTCATTTTACTATTTCCTAAGCATCCGAGGGTCGGGACATGGTGCTGGGGTGTAGGGAGTAGGGAGCAGGGAAGAGTGAGTAATGAGTAACGAGTAATGAGTAACGAGTAAGGAGAGAGAATGACAGAATATTGATAAAATTTCACCCCGTCACCTCATCTCTCTCCCCCTGCTTCCCCATCTCCCCATCCTCCCAATAGTCAAATTAAGTGTGTGACAGCTTAATTTAGGCCCCTCCCCGCAATTTATCTAACACGCTGCGATCTTCTAACGTAGAAGTATCACCAGCTAATTCCTGACCAGCTGCCAAGTTACGCAACAACCGCCGCATGATTTTACCTGATCGCGTCTTGGGCATACCATCGGTAAAGCGGATTTCACCGGGACGTGCGATCGCACCAATTTCTTTAACGACGTGCTGCTTCAGTTCTTTCTCCAATTCCTCGCTAGCAGTATAACTACCTTCTAAGGTGACAAAGGCAAAAACTTCTTCCCCCTTGACATCATCTGGTTTACCAACTACGGCCGCTTCTGCCACAGCTGGGTGAGAAACTAAAGCTGATTCTACTTCCATCGTACCGAGGCGGTGTCCTGCAACATTAATTACATCATCAACACGACCCATTACCCAGAAGTAACCATCTTCATCTTTCCTGGCACCATCTCCAGCAAAATAGAGATATTGACCATCTTTTGGTGGTATATGCTCCCAATAGGTGCGGCGGAAACGGTCAGGATTACCATATACTGTGCGCATCATACCAGGCCAGGGGTGTTTAATCACCAAATAACCTCCCTGATTATCTCCTACGGGGTTCCCTTCCAAATCCACTACATCAGCAATAATGCCAGGGAAGGGAAATGTGGCAGAACCTGGTTTAGTGGGTGTGGCACCAGGTAGGGGAGTAATCATGAAGCCGCCTGTTTCTGTTTGCCACCAGGTATCAACAATGGGACATTTTTCAGCACCAATTACTCGGTGATACCACATCCAAGCTTCTGGGTTAATGGGTTCGCCGACAGTTCCTAGTAGTCGTAGGGAAGATAAATCTCTGGCATTAGGGTGCTGTTCGCCCATTTTAATAAAGGCGCGAATCGCTGTGGGTGCTGTATAGAAAATATTGACACCATATTTTTCTACCACATCCCATAAACAACCTGGATTAGAAGGACGGGGGGCACCTTCGTACATCAAGCTGGTGGCACCATTGGAAAGAGGCCCATAGACAATATAGCTGTGTCCCGTAATCCAACCGACATCAGCGGTACACCAGTAAACATCGGTATCTTGGAGGTCAAAAGCCCATTTTAAAGTCATGTGGCTGTAGAGGTTGTAACCAGCCGTAGTGTGAACCACCCCTTTCGGTTTACCCGTCGTACCACTGGTGTAGAGAATAAATAGCATATCCTCCGAGTCCATGGGTTCAGCAGGACAATCTGCCGATACCTTAGCTTGCAATTCATGCCACCAATGGTCCCGTTCTGGTTGCATTTCAATTTCTTGCTTGGTGCGCTGCACAACCAAGACGTTTTCTACGCTGGGTGCGCCGTTATTGGCTAAGGCTTTATCTACTTCATCTTTTAAAGGAACAATCTTATCTTTACGCCAGCCACCATCGGCGGTAATAACTAATTTCGCCTCGGCATCTACTAATCTATCTTTTAGAGCTTCCGCGCTAAAACCACCAAAAACTACTGTGTGGGGTGCGCCAATTCTGGCACAGGCTAGTAAGGCGATCGCTGCTTCTGGAATCATCGGCATATAAACGCCTACTTTGTCGCCTTTTTGCACTCCCAACTGTTTGAGAACATTCGCCATCTCGCAAACTTCCCGGTGCAGTTGGGCATAAGTTAGGGTGCGGGAGTCTCCCGGTTCCCCTTCCCAAATCAAGGCTGCCTTATTACGTCTCCAGGTAGTGAGGTGTCTGTCAAGACAGTTGTAAGAAATATTAATCTTGCCACCCACAAACCATTTAGCAAAAGGCGGTTGCCAGTCTAACACCTTGTCCCATTTCTCGAACCAATGCAACTCTTGTTCTGCTAAATCGGCCCAAAACTTTTCTGGATCAGCTTTTGCCTGTTCGTAGAGTTGCTTATACTCTTCCAAGCTTTTGACATGAGCTTGGGCAGAGAATTCCTCAGGGGGAGAGAAGGAACGCAACTCGTGCAATATTGATTCTATAGTGTGCTGAGACATTTTATTTGTTGATTTAATTTTAGGTGCGGTGTCTAATCTAATTTACTGTTCACTCTTTGGTAGTGGGCGATACTGCTAAAAAACGATACTCTCTCATCCCTGATAATGGGGGAAGTGGTAAATTTCTTTAAACCTTACCCCGTAAATCTGCTAACTCCTCTCGTAAAGATAGAGGTTGATACCCTAAAGCAAAAGCCTTAGAACTATCCAAAGAAGTATCAGGCGAACGAGGTGCAACCATGGGTACATCCTTTTGTAAACAGGCACTCAGCTTTTCTTGAGGCAGTTCCAACACCTCTGCCATCAAGCGACCAAAATCATAGCGTGATACCCGTTCCTTGCCACCTAGGTGTAAGATTCCTTGAGCTTTTCCTAGGGCTAATAACAATCCCCTAGCCGCAGTTTTACCACTGACAGGAGTTCTCACTTCATCCGTGAACAAACTAAGTTCTTCCCCTTCTCTAAGAGCCTTCAGAAAAGGCTGGATAAAGCTACTAGAAGTAGGTGGCACCGAACCAAACATTAAAGGCATGCGGCACACTGCTGTTTGAGGATAAACCTCTAGCATGCCTTGCTCAGCTAAAACTTTTTGCTCCCCATAATAGCTAATAGGAGACACCGTATCTGTTTCTTGATAGGGAGGATTCAGACCATCAAAAACTAAATCTGTGGAAGTGAACACACAAGGGATAGCATAATCAGCACTTAAAGCAGCAATCTGGCAAGAGGTAGTAACATTAATATCGTGAGATTCTTTCGGATAATTTTGACAAATATTGGGTCGTGCTTGAGCCGCCGTATGAATGACCGCCCCTGGTTTAATCTGACTATAAAGCTGCTTGAGTTCCTGAAAATCCTTCAAGTCAACTTTAAGCAGATTGACACCAGGAATCTCAATCTCTTGGGAAAAGTACGTACCATAAACCTCCCATTCTCGTTGCGCCATCTGGCAGAGATTCCAACCCAAAAAACCGCTAGCGCCTGTAACTAAAAGTTTCTTCACCTCATCACCTCCTCAGACTCCCTTAATCAATCCTGAATAGGTTCTTCGTCTAAATAATCGAGTTCTTCCTCCGGATAGAGGGTTTCCTGTCTTTCCCCGACTCCCTGCCATAGTAGAGGTGCGATCGCACCAAAAACTAGACCAATACCAACGCTACCCGTCAAAACAAGACTCACTGGCAGCTGAATTGACTCAAACATTAGGAATTTCAGCGATACTGGCGTAATATTCTGAATTGAGAGGATAGCGATCGCTCCGATCCAAAGAGCGACAATGAGGGAAGTCAGCAGGTTAGCAAAAATTTTCATAGCCCTTTACCTACCTCCTGATAGCAATTCAGCTCCCCTCAATCTTAGTCGAACCCCATTCCCTATTGCCTATTGCCTATTGCCTGTTCCCTGTTCCCTGTTCCCTTCTACCCTGATTATCGCCGCAACAGAAAATTTGCATTACAATAAGTAGCTTGAATTAAGTAGACTTCTACTAGAAGTCGGGAATTCTTAACTGGGAAGATGTAATGGAGATTGAGAAAACCGAACATTTGTCAGAGGTCTAACATCCAAATTGACCCCTAGTCACGCAAAAACTAGCTTTTCCCGTTTCATTTGCCAGATGAGGATGGTACATTAAATTGCAAGCAGCAACAATTAACGAGCGATTGAGCTTATCTGTCGCCCTTTGCCATTGCAACTTTTATAGATTATTTGGAGCAGTGAACTATCGTGAGCCAGACTGAAACCACAACCCTGCAATCAGTTCAAACTGAAGTTTCTCGTCTGCGAGAAGAGTTGCAACTTAGAGATCAGCTGGTGCAGCAGCTATCTCAAGAACTATTTCGCCTCGTTAAAGGTAATGCCAATTTCCTACCCCCACCAGAAGTTTCTGAGCAACACCAAGCTCAGATGCAAGTCTTACGAGAACAGCTGCAAGATGTAGAAGAGCAGGTAACATTTTACCAAGAGCAGATTTCTAGCCGCGACGGAGAAATTTATCAACTACGGCAGTCAGTTCAAGAATTAACCGACCGCTCCCGTATGCTAGAGCAAGTAGTAGAGGAACTGCCAAGAGTTTATCGCCAGAAGTTCGCCGAACGCATGGAACCTGTCAGAGAGAAGGTAGAACTCCTACAAAAGGAGAACCGCAAACTCCACAGCGAACTGCAAAGCGTCAGCTATCGGTTAGCAGTAAGAAATCGTAATATTACACGCATTGATTTGCCAACTTTCTGTCGTCCTCGTGGCGGCCCTATTCCTACCTTTGGTAACATCTAGAGCCAGGTAATTGTTTATTGTTCATAGTTCATTGTTAATGGCTAGAGGGATTGCCAACGGTGGAGTGTGAACAATAAGACTTAACCTTTGAGTAACTAAATTTAAATTAAAAATAGTAAAATTTCAATTAGCTTCTCAGATTTCTGGCAAAAACCTCAAGAGCATCTCACCCCTGTAATTGGAAGCCGCAGCAGTGCAACCTTCCTTAAAACTAAAAACCTTGTACCTTATCCCCATGCCAACTTTCATAGGGGTGTAAATTATCTTTCTTAACAGGTCTAAATGTCTAACTTTGACTCAACTAAATACGGTTTAGCTATCCACACTACCAGTCCCCAACTAGGATTAGCGATCAGTAATTTTGCCAATGATACTCGCAGTCAAACTTGGGAATTAGGGCGCGATTTATCCACCCATTTGCACCAGTATTTAATTGAATTTCTTCAACCCCAAACTTGGTCAGACCTAGCATTTATTGCCGTAGCCAAAGGTCCAGGTAGCTTTACCAGTACTCGCATCGGTCTAGTTACAGCTAGGACTCTGGCACAACAGTTAAATATACCCCTATTTTCCATTTCCAGCCTAGCAGCATTTGCTTGGCAGACAGTGAGATGGGGAGCGGGGGTAGATGGGGGTGATGAGGGTGATGGGGGAGAGCAACAATTTTCAACTTTTAACTTTCAGTTGGCAATAGCTAAGGGTAAAGGTTTTGCAGAACAGACTAGTCTACGACAACGGCTTCGGCAGAAACCTTCTTACCCACCCACACTAGCCTTACAAATGCCTGCTCGCCGAGGTCAGTTGTATACTGCTATCTATCAAGTATCTTCAGAGGGTCTAGGTCTAACTACGTTGATGCCAGATGCTGTTGTGACTCCAGAGATTTGGCAGCAAGCATTGTATGAACTGGAGAAGCCTTACCAATTGCTAGATGTACCAGTTAATTTAGGTGAGTATGCTCCTAACTTATTGCAACTTGCTTACTTAGATTGGCAACAGGGAAAACTTCCTCACTGGTCAGAAGTACTACCCTTTTATGGTCAGCATCCAGTGGAATTGAAAATTGTCAATTAGGGGGAATAGGGAATAGGGAACAGAAAATTTAGAATTTAGAATTTAGAATTTAGAATTGACAATTGTCAATCTTCCTCTGCTTCCTCATCTCCCCCATCTTTCTGCATTCTGAATTCTGAATTCTGAATTCTTTCTACCCTCATCTCCCCCATCTTCCCCATCTCCCCCATCTCCCTCATCTCTCCAATTCTTAGAACCGCTGACCAATACCCACCTGTAATCGACTATCTCCCTGATCGTTGAAACCATAGTCTGCTCGAATTACTCCTAGTGGTGAATCAAGGCGTAGACCAGCACCATAACCAAAACCTGTTCCTGGCTTACCCCGCACCACTCCCGGTTCTCCTGGTACGGTGTCACCAGAGCCTAAGTCGGAGGCAAAGTCAGCAAAGACAACAGCATCGACTGGCTTCAAGACGGGGACACGATACTCAGCCGAAGCAGAGATGTAACTACGACCACTACCAACTTCTCCGTTACCATAGCCCCGTACAGAGTTAGCACCACCTAGGTTAAAGGCACGATAAGGGGGTAAATCACCAATGGTTGTACCACCTTGGACATTAAAAGCTAACACCTCTGACTCCTCACCACCAAAAAGCTTGATGGGCGTATAGTGAGAATAATTAGCCTGAAGCCGATTCATTAAAATATTACCGTTACCTACTGGTACAGACTGCTCGGTACTGAAGCTCAAAACAGAACCAGAAGTAGGATTGAGGGGATTATCACGCTCATCTTTAGCGATCGCAGCAGAGACAGTAACTAAATCATCAACACCGTTACCACTAAATGAGAGGGGATTACCCAATTCATCGACGGGACTTAGATTACCATCACTATCGCGGATACTGGTGCGGGTATAGTTCAAACCCACCGATGCATCCCATTCATCGACAGGTTTAGTCAAGGTAAGACCACCACCAAACCTACCCTCACGAGGAGTATCACCATTGGCTAACTCAATGTCGCCATCGAAGGTACGGGATAAGCTGCGGCGACGAAAAGCACTGACATTGTAACCGGGTTGATCTGGGTTGCTGGCGCGGTAAGCTTTACCGTAATTACCATCAAACTGAAGGTCACGACTACTAACTTGCAGGTTCAACCCGACTTTTTGATTAACGCCACCGAAATTTTGGTCTTTGTAGCTAATTGTGCCAAAAATACCAGAGTCATTATTGTAGCCAGCACCAGCATTAATGCCACGGGCAGGGCGCTCAGTCAATTCGTAGGTGACATCAGCTTTTTTCGCATCACCATTGAGGGAAATATCAACTTTATCAAATAGTCCTAATTTGTAGAGCTGTTGCAAATCTCCCCGTGCTACATCAACACGGAATACCTCACCCTGTTGCAGTTTTAACTCATCTTTAATGAAATCTTCGCGGGTACGTCCTTCTATTACCTCACCCTCTTGATCCAAAAAGCGCAGATTAATATCACCAATCACACCCTCAGCAACTTCAACTGTAACTACACCATTGGACTCTGAGCGTAAGTCTACCACCTGTGCCAAGACATAACCATTATCAGAGTACCATTGGCTAAGGGCTTGACTACCCTGGCGTAGACCTGTGGGGCTGATAGTAGTTCCCAGCTGGGATTTAAATAAGTCGTTGGCGACTTCCGGCGTTAGTACTTGATTACCCTTTAGTTGCAGCGATCGCACTACTACCGGCTCTACATCATAAACTACTTGCCAGCCATCTTGACTGCTTTGATAACTCACCCTGGCATCGGCAAATAAACCCGTCTGCAAAATTGCCTCAATATCTTGATCCAACTGGCTTTGGCTAGTGTGACCACCAGGTCGAGTACCAATTGCCCTCACCACAACTTGCTGCAATTCTTCTGTCGCACCTACTATTTGAATATCTGTGGCAGTAACGACTAGGTCTTCGTTGGTACTAGATGAGGAGGTGATGGAGTGAGGGGATGAGGAGGTGAGGAGGTGAGGAGGTGAGGAAGTTAACGGATCTTCCCTATCTCCCCCAGCTCCCCCATCTCCCCCAATTCCCCTCTCCTCTACGGAAGAAAACTCTGGCTCAACTAAAACCTCTGGTGCTGTAACTGCCACGGCTGACTGCGGTGTTGGGGATGCCTCAGCAATTACCTGGCTTCTAGTTACCCTTGGTACTGTAGGTACTTGGGAGTCTGGACTAGCCAGTGCTTGATTGGTTAGTTCCCCAGCCGCAAGGGCTGTCAAGGTGGAAATTGCAAAAATTTTATATAGCATAAAAGTGTCCTCGACAGTTAGTCAGCTTTCGTTAAGAATTACGTGGCTTTTGTTTTTAGTGACTTTGGCATCGGTAGGGGAGTTCCAGAAACTGTGCCACCTCTACAGGTGCCACACAAAACTAATTAGAGTAAGGTTTTAGATGAGAGAATTGGTGCGATTTATATAGTTATGGTTAAAGTTCTGAGGGTTGCTCAGGTTTAAAATAGTGACTTTAACCGCTAACTTTGCCAGAAAATCTGGCTCATTTTTGGTTGTTAAAACCCCGTTAGGAAATAATCAAATACTAAGTATGCAGCTGCTATGTCTTAGCAATGGTCACGGAGAAGATGTAATTGCCGTCAGAATATTGCAGGAATTGCAGCAACATCCGGCTGCCCCAGAATTGGCAGCCTTACCCTTAGTGGGAGAAGGGTTAGCTTATCACCAACTGGCAATTCCTCTGATTAGTATGGTGCAGAAGATGCCTTCTGGCGGTTTTATTTATATGGAAAAGCGTCAGCTACTGCGAGATTTACAGGGAGGTCTACTTCAACTCCTTTGGACTCAGCTGAAAGCTGTCCGCCGCTGGGCAAAAAAAGGGGGGGTAATTTTAGCCGTAGGGGATATTGTTCCACTTTTGTTGGCTTGGTTGAGTGGTGCACCTTATGTTTTTGTAGGCACGGCTAAATCTGAGTACTACTTGCGAGATGAAGCGGGTTCTTTGCCTAATCGACCGTTTTGGGAAGGTTGGTCTAGGTCAGTTTATCTACCTTGGGAGCGATGGCTGATGAGTCATCGGCGCTGTAAAGCAGTGTTCCCTAGGGACAAGTTAACCACAGATGTTTTAAAGCAATGGTCAATCCCGGCTTTTGATTTGGGTAATCCGATGATGGATGGCATTCAGCCAGAAGAAACAAAACCCATTTTCTACGAACGGGATGCTGAATTAAAGGAAGTCCAAAGAGCGTTGGTTGTCACATTACTACCTGGTTCTAGGGAACCAGAAGCTTATGATAATTGGCAAAAGATTGTCCTATCGACCGTTACCCTACTTGAGGCTTTTGCCGAGAAATCTATTTTGTTTCTCGGTGCGATCGCTCCTTCTTTACGTTTTGACCCTTTGCAAGAAGTGGCAGAGGGGCAAGGTTGGCATCAAAAAGATCTCGAATCAATTCCTTACCAGCTAAAGTTCCAAGATCATCATGCCTTAGCCTTTACTTTAAACAATGGTACTTTAGTTTTAACTCAAAATGATTATAACCTTTGCCTGCTTGAAGCTGATCTCTGTGTAGCGATGGCAGGAACAGCAACAGAACAGTTTGTTGGCTTGGGTAAACCAGCGATCGCTATGCCGGGAGATGGTCCCCAATATACTGCTGCTTTTGCAGAAGCCCAAACTCGTTTGCTAGGACCGTCTCTACTTTTAGTAGAGCAGCCAGAGGAAGTCGCTCAGGTGTTGCAGCAGTTGCTACGTGACCCAGATTGGTTGCAGCTGATCGTCGAGAATGGTTCACGGCGCATGGGTGAAGCTGGGGCAGCAAATCGCATTGCTAATTGTTTAATGGAAAGGTTTATTAAAGGGGAAAGTTGAGAATTGAAAATAGATAATGACTTTGAAAGTTATCTAAGGAACCATGTTTAATTTCATATTCCCCTTACCAAAGAACAATCACCTTCAATGACAATCGAAGCTGGCTCAATATCAACATAGACATGGCGTCTTTTTCCTCGAAACCTTACAAGTACTTGCTCAGGGTCAATCTGAGTAAAGGATAATTCTAATACTTGCTCGATGATACCGCTCGCTTTGAGCAGAAAGATCGCTTCTAGTCGTGCCAGTTCCAAAAATAGCCTACCTCTACCTTTATACTTGGGATACAGGGAATGTAAGACGCAATCTCTAATAGTAACTGGCTGAGTGCTACCTTGAATTAGCTTTTCAATGATTTCCTGCTTAGCTGAAGCTGCTGTAAATAGGCGAGCATCACTCAATAATTGGGGGGGGTCATTGAGCAATAGTCGTCTTGCTTTTAATTGAGCAATCTCGTCGGCTGAATAAGAGTGCTTAGCTCCTTGATAAGATTCTTCTATCTGACTGTTACATCTGGTGATATCCGGTTGTAGTGTAATTTTCCAAATATGGCAATCCTCAGTTGAAGACGCTTTTATACCAATAACTTTGGCTAGAAAGCCTTCATCTCCATAGGCAAACTTGATGGGCTGCGCCTGCTCACTTTCAGAGGAAAGGGACTGAATTGCCGCATCATCTTGAATACTCTGAGAGGGAATTTGTACTGTCAGTGTGCCATCAGGATTTTGACAGTAAGTTTCAATTTCAAAAAAATGCTCATGCAACAAAACCCAATGTCCAGACGAGTTAACGCTCAAATCAGGTTTGTCAGTATTTTCTTCTGGCTTAGTCTGTGTTGATTCCGGCTCCCATTGATTTTTACTTTCTGTCAAAGAAACGGGAGGAATGCGGTAGATCAAAACCGATTCTGGGATGTTTTTTAATCTTTTGGGGACTAAATTAGTTGATTTTAATCCTAGAGGTTTTTTAACTACGTCGTAGACGGTTTGGGAGATACAAATGCCACCTGGTTCGGATTCAGCTTGCAGTCTAGCCGCAATATTGACTCCGTCTCCCATGACATCTTTTCCGTTAAAGAAAACGTCTCCTAAATGAATACCAATCCTGTGAACAAGTATATCCTGCTCTGTTGCGTTGCTAGCTAGCTCTGCTAAGTTTGATTGAATTTCTTGGGAACAAGCAACAGCCTGAACAGCGCTGTTGAAGTACATCAGTATTGCGTCACCAATTGTTTTAATCACTTTACCCTCAAATCGCTGACAGAGCTGCTTCATAATCCGGAAGTCTCGACGGATTAAGTCTAGGGTGTGTTCTTCGTCTGCAGCCATCAAAGCACTGAAGCCGACAACATCTGTAAAAACAATAGCGGCAAGGACACGTTGTCCTTTCAACTGTTGGGTCAGAATTTGTTCTGCGGTATACATAGGTTAGTAATTCAGAAGCGTTATGGAAGCTAAATAGTTTACTGCTGGCGATTGATGACAACAGTACCTATCTCTATTCAAGACTTACAGCGTTCGCTTAAGTGGGCACTTTACTCAATCTATTGAGAAACTTCACTAAATCTTTGCATTTACCCTCAGGATTTACACCCTAATAATAATAGAGCTTTATTTTGCCCCTAAAAGCTAGTGTCAAAGTCACATTGTCTTCGTGATCTGATACTTTCATCAGGGATAAATACTTGCTCTTTTCTTGCTCAATAAGCTACTAGAATTCTAATTGTCAAAGGAAAAATACTCAGAGTAAATTGCTAATCTGCTTCTATTCTCTCTCAAAAAAACAGTTTTGTATAAATTTACAATCTTAAAATGGATTTTAAGATTGTAAATAGACAATTTTCTCTTTTCAATGTCAATTCTCATGATTTACTACCCCTAAGCCATACCAATTATGTACAGCTAACCAAATGGTAGAAAGTAATCCTGCTAAACTCAAAGTTAGCCCGCTGTAAGGCACCAATAATCCCAAAATGGGCAATATTGCCCCAGTAATAGTACATATCACTGCTGCCAAAGAAACAGTTCGGGAGTTACCTAATCCCCAAACCAATCCCAGTAAGATCAGAGAAATGGCACTCCAAGCTAGTTTGGCATCAATAATTCGGGAAAGATAAGTCAAGGTAAGTAGGCTGGCAAAAAACATTCCCCCAACAATTAACACATTGCGCAAACTCAGGGGAACTGATAAATAAAGCAATAGCAACCACCAGAGAAATAAAGCAGGTGCTAACAAAAGCAAACGGGGTATGACTCCCGTATTGCGGACAGGATTAGTCGCGGTAAATACGCCAAAGGGGTTGCGTACTGAAACATTGTCTTCAAATAACCAGGTAAAGACAGTCCCTCGGCCCTCAGCCTTGGTTTGAGTGGGTGCAATACCGCTAGCAAAGTCAGCTCTAGGGAAATCGGCGTGAACGGTAAGGCGGAATAGCGAACCACCCACTCTCCCATAAAAATTGCTTGTTCCGGTTCAGTACGGCGTAAGGTGGCGCTAATCAAGGCAATCACAATCCCCAATGCAGCTGCCAATAGTGCGATAGTTAAGAGCGAACTGAGTAACTGTTGACCAAAACCCATCAACTCTTGGGGATGAGTAATATCCGGTAAACCTGGGATACCTTGAGCATTCTGAGACATTGCTTCGTTATCTGCCGATTTCTTGATTGGGAATAGACTTCTTGTAGAAGTGGGGGAAAGGAAAAAGTTCAAGAAAAATTACGATCCTTTATTCCTACTCAATTACCTTTGGCAAAAAATACTTTAGCAAGAAGTCTGGATTAAACACTCAGACGACTGGTGCTTGCTAATAGTTTCTTATTTCTTGTCTGAAATTATTTAATTGCTCTTAGGACTGTGCTAGGTCCAGTCATTTGCCATTGAATAGATTGTAATTGCCCAAGCTAGTTTTTTGGGTAGTGCCAATACACAAAGTTTTCTAAAGTTTGATGATGGTTATTGAGTCGGAACTGATATAATTTTCTTTATTCTTAAGTGTCTGCCCATGTTTTTTTATCTTGGCAACAGACAATAACTCATATATAATTCCTCTCCTCTTACACGGCAGGAATTATATTGATCATAATTATTCAGGCAATCTACTAGCAATTTTTATAGCATCTAAAGCTAAATCAGTTCGATAGCTTGGCTTGTTTTACTTGGGTCAACTATCAAACTGAAAAGTGCTTGTCCGCTGTTATCTCTATTTCTCCTGACTGTACTTGGTCAATTTAAGCAACGAATAATACCCCAGGGAAAGACCTACTTATCTTCTGAATTTGTTTTAACAAAAGTAAAGATTATTATGCTCATGACTGTAATTATCCTTAGCTATCTAGGCACGGCATATCTGTGCTCTGGTTTAATCTGTTCTTTCGCTTCTCAGAGATATCACAACCAATCGCCTGAATCTTGGGAATTAGAAACCAAGCAGGTAGAGTGGAATAGTATAGCAATCACAACTTTCTGGCCAATTTGGATAATTGAGCAAATAAGCTAAGCACTCAGACTTTTACGATGGCTAGAATTTTCAGTTGCCTGTTCTCTAGTAGGGAACAGGTATGACATTTGACTACTCAACCCTCAACTTGATTAGGTGTTTAATTTTGCAAGAGGTCTATTAACTTAAGATGCTTTAATGAGAACCATTGTGATGTTCATTTCCAGAATGATCACGAGTGTGCCCAGTGTGGTGGTGGAAAGACTCAATAATATTGGTTCTTACTATTTGAGACTGTTGTGACGGATTCATCTGCTCAAAGTTAACACCATCTAACCAACCGTCATAAGCCATTCCTACCAGGATCTGTTTGTTCATCTCTTGTCCGGAAAGCTTGAGGGGAGCATTTTTACCATCAGCACTGTGGAAAACTAACTCAGAACTTTCCTCTTCAGTCGAGGTAATAGTAAAAGGAAGCGCCTCACCACCATTGGGAGGAATATATTCACCCTCAAGATAAAGAGTTTTTCCTACCATATCCATATTCTCTGGCAAATTAGAGCTTTCTGGGGTTGCAGGTGCAAGGGTGAGTGCTAATTGACAGTAATCATCAGGCATTGTTTGCAAAGATGCTACCTGAACAGATTCAAAGTCAGCCCCAAGTATATTCTGAACAAAAGGAAGGCTAGTTTGCGTTGAACCATCTTGGTGTTCATGGCTTTGAGCAAAGGCTGCACTTACTAGAGTAAATCCTGGCTGCCAACGAGAAGAATTATGACAAGAAAGCAACTCGGCCTCAGCTAAATTAACGTAAGCTGCATTTAAGGTAATTTGGTAATTAAGATTATTGTTAAAGAGACGGGGAGTACCATCGGGTTTTCCCTCAGGATACTTGCCATCAGCATTTTTTCGGTAGTGATGAACCAGTTTAAGGTCAACTTCTACTAAGTCAGTGTCAGAATGTGGAGTCTCGGCAGAATTACTAGAAACTGTGATGCTTTTATGGTTGGTTTTTTGGCTAGTACAACTACTCACAGTTGACAGCAGCATCAGGCTAGAGATGAGAGGTATAAACAGGAAAACTTTTTTTTCAATAGCAATATTCACAACTTTTTATCGATCCTCTTCACTTTATAAAAATAGACACAAGTTATATAGTTTAGAACAGTGAGGGGTAAATAGTAAATCTAATGGCTAATTAAGCAATCACAGTTTTCTGCGCCGATTCTAGCAGTATCTGCAACTTTCTCATTAAAGTTAAAGTTTTTTGATAAGCTTGGTAGTTTCCCTGTTTTTGAAAGGTGCTTGAGGCATTTTTTAAGTCAGATATTGCCCCTCGTTGATAGCCCAAATTATACAGAATTAAACCTCGATTAACATAAGCTTCAGCATGGTTAGGGTCTAATTCCAGAGCTATGGTAAAATCCCTAATCGCACCCTGATAATCTCCTTTTTGATGGCAAGCGCAGGCCCGATTATAAAAAGTGCGGTGATTACTATCATCTAAGCTGATAGCTAAATTAAAGTCAGCAATAGCTTCCGGCAAATTTTTTAGCTTGAGTTCAGCCAAGCCTCGATCATTGTGGATATTGGCTAGCAAGGATTGCGCACTTGAGGACGTGTTGCTCAAAGCTTGATCATAATCTGCGATCGCTTCTAGATAGTCTTTCTGTTCAAAACGTGCTAAACCGCGATTATAGTAAGCGCGAAAATCAGCGGGTTGTAGTTCTATAACTTTAGAGTAGTCAGCGATAGCCGGTTGATAATTACCAAGTCGGTAGTAAACTAAGCCTCGATTGAGATAAGCTTCTATATTATTAGGACTAAGCTTTAATGCATCCGTGCAATCTTCCCTAGCATTTAAATAATTTCCCAATTCAATTTCAACTAAGCATCTATTGCTATAGGCAGCCCCGTAAGATGCATCTAGCTCAATTGCCTGGGTAAAGTTCTTAATTGCCTGTCGATATCTACCATTGCTTGCCGTCTCTACACCTAACTTAAAAAAAGTTTGAGCATTTATTGGGGAGATAGTTAGATCATTAGCTTGAGCTTTGGTAGTTGGTGAGAGAAAGAATAGGACTAAGGCAATGCTGAAACTGAAAAAAACTTGGTAAAGGGAGCTCATTTTTTCACCTGAAAAATTGCAGCTGAGGACTAATAGGGTAAAACTGTAGTGATTACCCTATTTTTGACACGAGCTGCTTTCAGAGTCAAAAGACAAGCTGTCATACTTAAAATTGATCTAAAATTAGGAACTAATTGCTTTAGTTTCGAGAGAAAATCCAGCCAGTTGTAGCAAATTTAGCAGACACACTTAGATATATTAGAAAGTTTCAGGGGTCATTTACCTCCACATCTTAGTGCGAGAAAAATAACCCCTGAAAACTGAGTTTAAAATCTAAGTCATGATTCAATAGATTTTATCTTCAAGCAGATTATTACTTAACAACCAGCTTGCCAACCATACCAGCGCCACGGTGAGGTTCACAATAGAACTCGTAACTACCAGGTGTTATATCATCTGGTACTTGAGTTACATAGGACTCACCAGGGGAGAACAACAGCTGTTTGTGAGACATTGATTTAGCCGCGCTATCTGCAAATACAGCATTGTGAGGAGCAAGTTTGTTGTTCTCCCACTTAATCTTGTCCCCTGGCTTAACCTCAACAGTGCTGGGGACAAAGTTTAACATGCCGTTGTCAGCACCCATTTTGACTGTGTAGGTTTCAGCTGCTGCTGGGGGAGCAGACAGAGCAAAACTAGCAACCACTAACAATAGGGTAGAAAACAGCAAACCCAGCTTGCGTAGCATTTTGGCTCTAGATTTCATCTTTGTTATCCTAAAATTCGCCTTCATTAAGATTTTAGAACAACTCTGCGCCAACAATAGCCAAATTTACCCACTTCACCAAAAGTCGGTGAAAGTGGGTTAACTCATCAAGCTAGCTTTGAAAGAGATTTGGGGCGAATTAGCTCAAAAATCCCTAGTCAGGGTAAGTTGCTATTCTGGGCAAACTACCAACCACTCTCTGCTTGTTCTAGAACATAAGCAGCTACATTATCAATTTGTTCTGCGCTGAGCTTTCCGCCAAAGCGAGGCATAGCAGCTTTGCCGTTGGTTACTTGGTAAACAATTTTATCCAGGTCGTACATATCGTACTTTTCCAGAGCGTCCTTCTTCAAGGTTTTTGCCCCGTTGACGACGTTACCGCCACCCATATGGCAGGCAGCACAGTTGGCAGAAAATACTTGTTTTCCTTGTGCCGCATCAGCTGCTAGAGCAGGCTCACTTAGGGCAAAACTGAATATGGCGATCGCCAAAAAAAGCATTGAAAGAATTTTTCTCAAGGGTGTTCTCCTCTACTCAAAACAGACAAGGCATAGCAGTCCATTATTGAGTGGAGGGAATTTTGGTGTCAAAAGACAGGCTGTCAAACTTAGCAAAAAATGTTCAGAGGAGATGATTTGAGCTTTTTCCTACTGGGTGCGGTTGGTATTTCTCCCCTGAAAGTAAACTTGCGTGTCAAACCCTTGTATTTTTAAGGAGATTGGCACTTTAATTTTGGCAGGAGCTAGTACAGGCAACTGCGATGAAACTCAATAATCGACTCTCCCTGGTTTTGCTTCTGCTGCGACTTAGTGTATTCCTGGTAATGTTGATGTGGACAATCGATAAATTCGTGCGTCCAGAGCATGCTGCTGCTGTCTATGAAAATTTTTACTTTATCGGTGGCCTGAATAACTCTATTTTCTATTTAATTGGTGCGTTACAACTAGCAATCATTATCGGTTTTTTACTGGGCTATCAGAAAAAAATAACTTATGGTGCTGTGTTACTGTTGCACGGAATATCTACACTCTCATCTTTTGCTAAATATCTAGCACCATTCAGTAATGGTAATTTGCTATTTTACGCAGCCTGGCCGATGTTAGCTGCTTGTTTTGCCCTTTATTATCTTAGGGATTTAGATACGCGATGGGTTATAGATAAGCGTGGTGGATAGGTAAAGCTTTAATTTACTGGCTCTATCCTAGAACTTGGTCAATTTACTAACTATTCAACAAAGTATCAGGGTCAATTCCAGAATCACGCAGTTTTTGCCTTAAAGACTCTAACTGAGCTTCTGCTTGTTCTGCACGCTGTTTCTCTTGCTCTGCACGCTGTCTCTCCTGTGCAACTATAATCACCTACAAACTATTCCGCTAGCTAATTAAGTTAGCAAATTTAACTCAATTAATGCTTAATCACTATAGGAAATTATTAATACTTTAGAGCATTTTTTTACTAAAAATCAGTGGTAAGATAACTGTAAAACTATTAAAGTATTGTCAATTTTTGAAACAATTATTAGAACCGGCTGCCAATAAACTGAGATAATCACGCTTATATATAATATAAAAACAAGAGTGCTGTCACACCACATCTAACTTATGAATGTCAAACACCTAGCCATTATTTTTCTACTTGCCTTGGCTAGTTCGTCTTGCTCTGAGGAGACGCAGAAAATGTATAAGTTAGAGATGGAACGCAAGTGTATCGGCTGCGACTTACGTAATGTTGATTTGTCGGGCGAGAATCTTAGTGGCAAGTACCGAATTCCTGCTAGTAGTAGTCCCTTGTCCATTGGTCCAGATAATTTGAGAAAAGCAGCACCAGTTAACCTAACTGAAGCGGATCTGAGCGGAGCTAATCTTAGCAGTACTAATCTGACAGCGGTTATCCTCAATCACGCCTCCCTAAGAGATGCCAACTTAACAGAAGCAAATCTCAAAGAAGCTCAACTTGAAAAGGCTAACTTAACGGGTGCATCGCTAAAAAATGCTGATCTGCAAGAGGCAAATCTCAAAGGAGCAAATCTCAAAGGAGCTGATCTAAGTAATGCTAATCTCAGCGGTGCGGATTTGACGGGAGCGACGGTTGATAATAGTACACGCTGGAAAGGGACAGATTTGAGCGAGGTTGTAGGCTCCTATCAGTACTCAAAACAGGAACAGACCCAGGTAAAAAGTGAGCTAAAATAGCTAAGTTATTGATAACTATAATTATTTAGGAGCCAAGCCGGATTAAAGAATGATTGAATTTCAACCCCCCGGCTTTGGGCAAAAATCAGTTGATACCTCCCTGGGGAAAATGGTTTACTACACCCCAGTTGCTTCTCCTTGGCAAGTTGCAGACAGTCCAGAAGAGGAGCTCGAGCCCTTAGTCTTCCTACATAATTTTGGTGGTGGCGCTTCAGCTTATGAATGGTCAAAAGTTTATCCCGCCTTTGCGACAACTTATCAAGTCATTGCTCCTGACTTAATCGGCTGGGGACAATCTGCTCACCCCATCCGAGACTACTCTGTAGATGACTATCTGACAGTTTTGGCAGAATTTATCTCACAAATTTCTCAATTCCCAGTAACTGTAGTCGCTTCCTCTCTAACAGGTGCTCTCACCATTCATCTTGCTATAAAGCGTCCGGAATTATTCAAAAAACTACTGTTAATATGTCCATCGGGGTTTGCTGATTTTGGACAAGATTCCGGACGCAGACTACCGCTAAATCTAATTAAAACACCATTGCTTAACGGCTTAATTTATCAACTAGGAGCAACTACTGAACTAGCCGTGGCAAACTTTCTGACAAGCTTTCTTTTTGCCAAACCTGAACGGGTGACAGAGGAAATGGTAGCAGCATATTTAGCTTCAGCACAACAAGCCAATGCCGAATATTCAGCTCTAGCTTTTTTGCGAGGTGACTTATATTTTGACCTATCCCTCTATATCGGGCAACTGAAGGTGCCGACGGTAATATTTTGGGGAGAGCAAGCACAGTTTACTCCTAAAAGTTTAGGCAAACGTCTGGCTAGTCTGAATCCGGAGGCAATTAAGGGTTTTGAAGCGATCGCTGATACCGGCATCTTACCCCATCTAGAGCTGCCAGCAGTGACAATTGGTTTAGTGGAGCGTTATTTACGGTAAGTGAAGGAAGAAGGAGGGGGAAACTATTACTTTTAATACACGCCCCCCTTCTAAGACCTTAACTCTCTAAATTAAACATGCATTTTTTAGTAGGAATTACCAATGAGTGATATCCTCTGGCTCTTAATTTGTTCTGGTTTGGTCTTTTTGATGCAGCCAGGGTTTATGTGCCTAGAGTCAGGGCTAACGCGCTCAAAAAACAGCATTAACGTCGCTGTCAAAAATCTAGCAGACATTGGCACATCCCTCGTCTTATTTTGGTCTTTCGGTTACGCTCTAATGTTTGGGGCATCTCAAGCTGGCTGGCTTGGTTGGGATGGCTTCTTTTTAGAAATAGACTCTTCCCCCAAACTAGCTGCCTTTTTCTTATTCCAAGCCCTGTTTTGTGGCACAGCTACTACCATTGTCTCTGGTGCTGTGGCAGAACGTCTGCGCTTTAAAGCTTATTTAATCATCGCCCTCTTAATTTCTGGTCTAATTTATCCTATCTTTGGGCATTGGGCTTGGAACGGCACTGAGACGGGTAATTTGAGTGGTTGGCTAGGGCAACTAGGCTTTGTTGATTTCGCTGGTTCTACGGTGGTTCATAGTGTCGGGGGGTGGGTTTCCTTAGCCGCCTTACTAGTTGTCGGCCCTAGGGATGGTAAATTTACAGAGGGTGGGCGATCGCAAAAAATTCACGGCTCAAACTTATCCTTTTCCGTCTTAGGAGCTATGTTGCTCTGGATTGGTTGGCTAGGCTTCAACGGTGGTAGCTCTTTCGCTTTTAATGAGCAAGTACCTGGGATTATCGTTCATACCATCCTCGCTGGTGCCACTGGTATGGTTACCGCAGCAGCCATTGGTTGGCAACAGCGTAAGTTGCCGGAAGTAGAAGTCTTAATTAATGGTTCAATCGCTGGATTAGTCTCAGTTACAGCTTCCTGTAATGTTGTAACTACCCCAGAAGCAGCCCTAATTGGTGCCATTGGTGGGGCAGTAATGCTTTTTGCCACCTATTGGATAGAACACTGGCGCATTGATGATGGTGTAGATGCAGTCGCATTACACGGAGCAGGTGGGGTTTGGGGTACTCTAGCTGTTGCCCTCTTTGGTGATCCAGATTTACTAGGTACGGGTTTAAGTAAAGGTAGTCAGATTCTGGTGCAACTGTTGGGGATTGGGGTTGCTTTTATCTGGGCATTTGGTTTAGCTTACCTAGTTTTAAAGATTACTAATCGCTTCTTCCCTTTGCGAGTTTCCCTCGAAGATGAGCAAATTGGCTTGAATGTTTCCGAACACCGTGCTAAGACGGAAGTCTATGAATTATTCCGAGTTATGGATAAGCAGGCAATAACTAAAGACTTTAGCCTGCGAGTACCAGAGGAACCTTTTACAGAAGTAGGTAAGATTGCTTTTCGCTATAACCAGGTGATGGACTCATTAGAAGAGTACGCCCATCAGTTGGAAAATTTAAACACTAAGCTTGAGCAAAAAGTTGCTGAACGTACCGCCGAACTAGCCGCAGCTAATAAGGAGTTGCAGCGCTTAGATAAACTCAAAGATGAGTTTCTTGCCAATACTTCCCACGAACTGAAAACACCCCTCAATGGCATTATTGGTATTGCTGAGTCTCTATTAGATGGTGTTACTGGTTCTCTTTCCCAACCTACCCGTTATAACCTGGAGATGATTGTTAATAGTGGTCAACGTTTATTTAACCTGATTAACGATATTTTGGATTTTGCCAAAATGCTCCATAAAACCATTGCCCTGCGACTCCAGCCAGTGGGTATGCGAGAGATAGCTGAGGTTGTACTTACCTTATCTAAGCCTTTAGCCGAACAAAAAAAGTTGCAGCTTATTAATTTGATTTCCCCTCAACTACCGCCAGCTCAAGCTGATGAGAATCGCCTGCAACAAGTACTATATAACTTAGTTGGTAATGCCATTAAGTTTACCGACAGGGGCAAGATAGAAATTTCAGCTTATTTAATTAGAGGGGAGGGGGGAGGGGAGGAGGGTGAGGAAAAACTAGCAATTACTGTTTCTGACACAGGTATCGGCATAGCAAAAAATAAATTAGGCAGAATTTTTGAATCTTTTGAGCAAGCTGACGGTTCTACTGCTCGTAAATACGGCGGTACTGGTTTAGGTTTAGCTGTCACCAAAAAGCTGGTGGAGTTACACGGAGGAGAAATTAGGGTTGAATCTAAACTAGGGGAAGGTTCAAACTTTACCTTTACCCTACCAGTTTCAGGAGGTCGAACTTCCTTTTTCAGCGACTCTCAGATTGAGTTACCTTTACGGAGTGAGGTTGAGGACAACTCATCCCTTATTCAATCCCTTGCAATTATCCCAGAAAGTGAGCATTCAGAGGAGTTATCTCTAGTCACAGAAGGTGAGATAGAAACTAAATTTAAGATACTAATTGTTGATGATGAGCCAATTAATCTACAGGTACTGGTAAATCATTTATCTGTACAAAACTATGCCATTACCAAAGCTTCTAACGGTATAGAAGCATTATCAGTAATTGAGAGTGGTTTTAAACCAGATCTTATTTTACTAGATGTAATGATGCCCCGTATGACAGGCTACGAAGTCTGCCGCCAACTGCGGGAAAAGTTTCCCCTCACCGAACTGCCAGTTTTGATGTTAACTGCCAAAAACCAGGTTGAAGATTTGGTCGCAGGATTGACTTCTGGTGCTAATGATTATTTGGCTAAACCAATCTCGAAAAAAGAACTAATCGCTAGGGTGAGAACTCATATTAGCCTGTCAACTATCTCTTTAGAAAATACTCAACTTTATTTGGAGTTACAAGAAAGTGAAAATAGGCTAGCTCAATTTTTAGAAGGGATACCTGTAGGTGTAGTTGTATTTGAGAGCAGCGGTAAGCTTTATTATCTGAACGAAAAGGCAAAGCAGTTACTGTGCAAAGAATTATCTCCAGAAGCAAAAACCGAGCAAATTCCTGAAGTTTATCAACTTTATCGTTCAGGCACAGACCAACTGTATCCTGCCGCAGAATTGCCTAGTGCAAGGGCTTTACAGGGAGAAAGCACTAGTACTAATGATTTAGAAATTCACCGAGAAAACAAAATTATTCCCTTAGAAAGTTGGGGAAGACCAATCTATGATGAATCAGGTAAGATTGCCTATGCTATTGTTGTTTTTGCAGATATTACAGAGCGCAAGAAAGCAGAAATAGAACGACAAAAATTTACAGAAGAAATTTATCAGATTAACCAAGCTTGCTCACGTTTCGTGCCTTACCAATTTTTGCAACTATTGAAGAAAAAAAGTATTGTCGATGTCAAGCTAGGGGACAATGTGCGGCAGCGCATGTCAATACTGTTTTCGGATATTCGCTCTTTTACTACTCTTTCCGAGAGTATGACACCAGAGGAAAATTTCCAATTTATCAATAGCTATCTTGCTCGTATGGAATATGCCATTGACTCTAATCATGGCTTTATTGATAAATATATTGGTGATGCCATTATGGCTCTTTTTGACGGTAGTGCTGATCAGGCTGTCAAGGCGGGAATTGCTATGTTAAAGCAGTTGTCTGAATACAATCGAGCTCGCAATAAGGAGGGTAAAGAACCAATTAAAATTGGCATTGGCATTAATACAGGAGATTTAATGTTAGGTACAGTTGGCGGAAAGTGCCGTATGGATAGCACTGTCATTAGTGATGCTGTTAATTTAGCTCATCGAGTTGAAGAACTGACTAAAAATTATGGAGTGTCTTTATTAATCTCTCAATATACTCTTCTACAGTTAGAAAATGCTCACCAATTTGCTTTTCGCATGATTGACCGAGTTATGGTCAAAGGAAAATCTCAGCCAGTGATTGTCTACGAAGTATTTGATGCTGATTTACCAGAAATTAAGCAGGGTAAATTAGATACAAAAAGCCAGTTTGAGAAAGCTTTGATGCTGTGCTATCAGAAGTTATATCAGGAGGCGGCTGAGTTATTTGCAGATTGTCTGCGCATTAACCCCCATGATACAGTAGCTAAAATTTACCTAAAGCAAACTCAAGAGCAGATTTGCTCAATTGCTAATGAGTAGAGGATGTGTCCCATGCTACTTCAAGAAAATCAGCTTACCACAAAGCTGGTTATAAATCAGTGCTAGGCGTCATCCTTTTGAGTGAGCCAATTCACGTGGGCTAGTGATTTGCGTCTTTTAGCTGATTGTGATTTTTTCTTAAACTTATCCTGAAAGTGAAAAAACTCTCTGTAGAGAATAATAGCAGATGCTAATAGGGGAATGGTAAGGAGTGAAAATTGTCAAGCTGAATAAACCGAAGACAACTAAGGAAAGATTAGTCAATCTACTAACTCAAGAAGTTGGCGGAGTTGCTACACGCCATGGTCGGCAATCTGACCAATTATGAAAAAAGTGAACTGCGCCAAGCTGTCAAGCTTATTCGTGACCAGATTCAATCATTGATTAAATATAAAAATGGGCATTACTCGTAAACAATTAAAAGATTTTGGCGCTACTGAGTATTTGGTTCAACGAATAACCAGAACTTTACAACCTGTCGGAAAACGAGGACGCGCCTATGAGTATAAAACACAACAAGTGCTTAGAGCCATTCGCTACTTAATCTATGCACCACAAAACCGCGAGACAACCAAAGCAACTCTTGCTCATCTAGAGGTTAAAATCGAAAGTCTGGTTGAAAAGACGATTCCTAATGAATGTTTGTTAGAAGTTATACAACGAGCCAATGCTGCTAATGCTCGATTTGAACAAATAGCAGGCGATTCGAGGCAAATTGCTCAACAATTTAAGACCTACAAAAAAAATAGAGGTTCTGACTTTACTCCCAAAAATAACATTGTTGCTTTTAAGATTTGACACTAATTTTTGCCATGTTTGAGGCAATAGAGGCGATTTTACTTCAAGTACAACTTATTAATAGGGATTCAGTAGTAGGGAAAGATGAGGGAGATAAACAATTATCAATTCACAATAACCTACAAATTAAGAGAAAGTTGCACATAGTCAATTCCAGCCCCATCTGCTGAGGGAGAATATTTTTCTATCTTAGAATTATAATAACCCTGCCAAATTTCCCCTGTGCCTGGTAACTGAGAAACTAAAGTCAGCCAGTACCTAAATACCTCATACCTAGCATCTTTTGGCTTGAGAACCTGATAAACTCTCATCCGCTTTTTGCCACGACGTTCATAGCAGATACACTTTAGACCGTAGCCAATTTTATCCAAAAAGCGCCTAACAATAGTTATGGGAGAGGAATTTTTGGCTAGTCCGATACCCACAGCTGTTTTGATAGCAGAACGGTTAGCCAAGGCAAGGGCTGTCATTGCCTGCAAATCCTCATCTGTATTCCTCAATTTGCGCTCTGGAGTTGCCAACAAAACCGGAATACCGAGTAATTCCATCGTACCAATAATTGCCCCTAGCTGGTTGCGATTAAAATCAGGAGAAAATATACTACCTTGGCCTAGCTCAATTAACTTGCGTGCGATCGCCGCATCTCGTTCAGCCAAATATTGACGACCAACAGTAAGAAAGTAGTGAATTTGCAACTTTTGATACCAGCCATCATCATCCTGGGCAACTAATTTTGCTGTAGCAGGGATACCGTAACGTTTCTCTAATTCATACTTCCTCTGACGACAGCGCTGAGACAAACTTTTAACCATCAGTTTATTGATAGCTTGATATTGATTATCACTCAGTTCTTTAGCCGAGGCAATTGCCTCACATTCAGAGAGATAATTTTGTTCTTTGACAGCAGTAATAGCCGCCATTAGAGAATTATTATCTGCTTGATTTTCCTGGGGGGATGCAGTTACTTTCTGATTTTTGGCAGCAATATCTGAGGATACTTCTTGAACTTGATGACCTTCTGCAAGCAGTGCTGCTAATACCGATTCTCGATAATTAACCATCGAGGCATTAAAACGCACAGCCATCTTTGCCCAACAAATCAAAGATTCTGCTTGAAAACCCAAATCTAAATCATCAAGAGCATCAAAATCAGATTGTTGTAGCAAGCGGATATTGAGTTGAGTGAGGCGATGTCCAGAGTTGAGCAAAGAGGGTATAGAAGTAGAACCATTACCTATTTTATTAAAGCCGTAGGATGCTACCCAAATAAAGCGAGGAAGATTCTCTCGGATGCGTCCTAAAGCTTGTCTAACACTATTTTCTGCTTGAACTCCTTGAGCGATCGCCCAGACTGAGGTAAAGTGCCCCTGTAGTTCAATGCTCACCCCTGTTTCAATTGCCGGAGAGGCTAAAACAATATCATAGTTAGGCAAAACTTGATTAAGTTTACTAATACAGCCATAAGCAGGATGAGTTGGTTCCGCCAAAGATTCAGAATCAAGACGCAGTATACGCAGTTGAGGAAATTGCTTTTTCAGGTAAGCTTCTAGATTAGAAGTACCCCACTGGCTTTTTTTCTTCTGGGCCGAGAGACAGACAAAAGGTTTACCCCCTTCTTTAATGTGTTTCTCTAAATCTCTAACCAATCTTTTGGGCGTACTTTCTGGATAGTTATGTACCAACCAAGATTCACCTAACTGAGGTTTCCAATCATTGTCAATTAGTAAAGTTTTAATGTGAAATCCTGCCAAGCTAACTAAATAATCTATCGAGATATCACTTAAGTCCGCATCAGCAACAAAAACTTTTCCAGAACCCCCCAGAACATTTTGTATTAGGGTTTTTAATGACTTAAGAATAGCAACACGATTACTTTGACAAGTGCTAGAGCTCAAACCATGCCAAAAGACTTGCTCTACTTCATCAATAATCACTACTCCATCCGACCAATCAGCTGCACTAAAATTAGCTTGAGAATCGGGGTGCAAAGAATCAAAACAAAGACCATATCCCTTTACCGTAGCCGTCGGATCATCACGAACCTCAGTAATATATTTAAGTCCAAAGCGCTGACAGAGAGCCTCCACCAGTCGCACTCGATGACCCACGACTAAAACCCGTTGCCCTTTATCAATAGCCTCAGCAACAATGCTTTCTAAAAACTTAGTTTTTCCCGTACCTTTAGGAGATTTAATCGCAACGAGTTGGGCATTATTAGGAAGAGATAATTCTGGCAGATAGCGGCTATTGACTTGAATATCGACAGAATAAGTAAGCCTTGCTAAAGACTTCGCTTTCCAAGTATCAAAACTAGTTGCCCTCTCATAAGCCTCCTCGAAAGCCTTCTCACCATGAGTAGCAATTAAGTCATCAACTCCTTTGGCAAACTCAGGTTTCCAAGTTATGACTTTAACCTGACAACCAGCCTTACTAAGCAGATACCCAGTCTTTTGAATAGCCTTATTAACCGCCTTAATCGCATTAGGTTTTAAGTCTTGGTCAAAGACTAAATAAACAGGTCGATTAGGAGTAGCCAGCTTCTCTAGTTGAGGAATTAAACGAGACTGACCAACTCTATTTCCCCATTCATCCCTAGGCACTCGATAGCCACCATTTACCCCTGGTAAAGCAATAGCCGCATAACCCGCCGTAAGTAAAGCACCAGCCTTTTTAGCTCCCTCAGTTATAAATAAAGGAAGTTCCGGATGATTAATCACCCATTCCCAGAAGGTGTGTTCGCTTTGATGAGGGAGTGATGAGGTGAGGAGGTGAGGAGGTGAGGGAG
>JBAUJE010000029.1:0-3657 GCA_049683475.1 Coleofasciculaceae cyanobacterium
GACTTTGATGAAGGAAGGCGATCGCCTTTGGGAATGTCCTCAAGGGCATCATTTCTTTCACTATTTCTACCCTCAGATGGTCAGCAAAGAGATTCTCAAATTCTGGAAATTGCTTGAGCCAAACTTACTTTCTCAAGTTTCTACTGAAGTTATAGCGATGAATAGCAAAATCAGTGAAAAAAGCAAAATCAGCCCTTTTTATGAGTAAAATTTTAACCAGTAACTATGCTCAAGGCATTTCTTCTTCAAGTTATTCAACTAACAGCAACACCTCTTTGTTTTATCGGCATTTGGAAGTTTGGCAACGCGACGCGAACCCAGTTAAGAGTTCCCCGTTTCCTTTCACCTTAACGATACAGATGAAGGAAGGCGAACCTGACAAGTTCTGAGCGGTTGCTAGTATCTGTTTTTCTCAAGAGACTACTGACATACTTTTCAATTGTTCGAGGACTAAGGTATAGTTCACCAGCAATTTCCCCATTAGATAGACCTGTAATTAGTAGGGCTAAAACCTCTTTTTCTCGGTTAGTTAGATCGAGAGTAAAAAGCTGATAATCAGCTTCTTGAGGTGGTTTATCGTCTACTTTAGGTAATAATGCCTCCTTGGCAAATTGTTGGTGGTTTGTTTCAGATGGAGTTTGTGGGTTCCAAGCGCTTCCTGAACCTTTAGCAGAAGAAAAACGAATTTCTGCTTGGGTCATCTGTGCTCGCTCTAGAAGATTGCGAACAACTGCTCCCAATTCTTGCATTTCAAAGGGTTTAGGTAGATACAAATCACACCCTGACTGGTAGCCCAAAATTCGCTCCTCTATGCTACCTAACTCGGTTAAAAAAACTACTGGTAATAGTCGAAACTCTGGTCTATTACGAACTTTTCGCACTAGTTCGTAGCCATCCATTTTCGGCATATTTATATCTGTAACTATCAGGTGAGGATGATGAGTCTCAATCAGAGCAAGCGCTTCCCGACCATCCTCAGCCGTTATGGCTGAGTAGCCTAAAAGTTCTAGATAATCGCCGACAGAGAGCCGGGTACCCAGGTTATCATCTACCACCAGGATCATTAATGGCATAGGATGCTGGTATAATTGCGTTTCTACTCTTACGCTAGGTCATATAGACCAATTCTTGCATCCTATCTAAAGCCCTTTCTTGAGATCTTTTTAGATCATATCTGAATAGCAGGTTTGATTGAAGTGTCTTTCCTTACTAAGAGAGGAAAAAATTGGGGAAAATTGGTATAAATTCCTCCCTTTAGGGAAAGTTTACGTTAGGCAATGGCTAAGCAAATATGCTCATTCAACTTTGCTTGAGCCTCTTCTAAATCATAAGGAAAAGGCTTTCTTCTCGGGCGGTAATCTTGCTCGTGAACTAGTCCGTGACGCAGCACAGCGTTCACTAATACGCAGGGTTCTGAATTAAGATTAATAGCCCCATGGAGAATACCGGGGGGTATTTTGGCGATGACAGGTTGAGCTTCACTGAGAGGAATGTACCGATAGCAGCGATTCTGTAAAACCACGAGTACAAAACTTCCCCGCACTACCAGCAGTTGATCTGTCTGAAAACGATGTACAAAAAGTTCTTCAATCGTTCCTGGCGGAATCTGCACCAGCATCGTTTCGTGACTGGACTGGGGAGTATAAAACTCAGTCATTCCCCCCTTGACAGACTCTAGCTGACGAACCTCAATCTGATTTATTAAGCCCATCTTAGACAATCCTCAGTAAAGTCATATATTTAGTTTAATTAAATTTTTAATAAATAAATGCTAATTCAATGACATTTTGTGACTTTTCGTGATATGGGTTCCTAGTCTCTAGTGGTCTATGGCAAAAGATTTGACAGGTGAGGAGGACACGGAGAGAGAACAACCCATCAGAATTAATGACATAGACCCCTAGGGAGTAAGGAGTGAATACTCAGAAAGGGAATAGACAAAGGGCAAGGAGATTTCTATTCCCTGTTCCCTATTCCCTATTCCCTTGATTAACTAATAGAAACCTTCAAGCTATCTAGTTTTCCCGGATTACCCTCAAGGACAACACCTCGATTGTTGGCTTCGAGATGACGCACAATTTTGTAAATTGCTTCTACTTCATCAGCTGCACCAGCTTTTTGGGCTAAATCAGACAAAGAGATTGCTGCACTGGTTTCTTGCAAGACCTGCATCACCCCTTTCTGTAAATCGAGAATGGTGGCTGCTGCTTTCTTACCAGCTTCTACCCCTGGTTGATGATAGGCATTGACATTAACCAAGAAACCGTAAAGTCCCACTGCCCTTTCATAAAGGGCAATCAGTGCCCCGACAGTCCGGGGGTTGACCTCAGGAATTGTCACCGTAATGGAATCTCGCTGATTTTCGTAGAGGGCTTGTCGAGTACCCTGTAAGAAACCAGATAGATAGTCTCCGGAAGTTACTCCTGGTTCTAATTCTGGAGAAGTTCCCTCTCTGTCTTGCAAAACTTCAATGAGAGTGGCAAAGAAATTGGGGACACCTTCCCGCAGTTGCTGTACATAGGCATGTTGGTCGGTTGAACCTTTGTTACCGTAGACAGCAATACCTTGGTAAACGGTATTACCATCTAGGTCTTTCTCTTTACCTAGAGATTCCATCACCAACTGTTGTAGGTAGCGAGAAAAGAGTAGCAGACTATCTTTGTAAGGTAAGACCACCATATCTTTCTCACCTTTACCATTACCAGCAAAGTACCAAGATAGGGCGAGTAAAGCAGCGGGATTATCTTTTAGATCGTGCTTGCGAGTGGCGGCATCCATTTCCTTTGCACCGTCTAGCACCTGGCGAATGTCAATACCTTGCAGGGCAGCTGGCACTAGTCCTACCGCTGACATTTCAGAAGTGCGTCCTCCCACCCAGTCATACATGGGGAACATGGCTAGCCAACCTTCAGATTTGGCAACCTTGTCTAGATTGCTGTCTCTACCAGTAATTGCAACTGCTTGGGGGGCAAACTTGAGATTGTGGGACTCGAAAACTTTTTTCACCTCAATCATGCCGTTGCGGGTTTCTGGTGTTCCCCCTGACTTGGAAATTACTAGTACTAGGGTGCTAGCTAGTCTGTCTTTGAGGTTGGTAATAACAGAATCAATGCCAGCAGGGTCTGTATTGTCAATGAAGTGAATTGCTAGGGGGGGAAAGTCTGGGGCTAGGGCTTCGGCAACAAACTCAGGTCCTAGGGCAGAACCGCCAATGCCAATCGAGATGATGTCGGTAAACTTGTTTGCCCTTGGGGGCTTAATTTCTGTGCTGTGAACCTTTTTAGTAAAGGCTTCAATGTCTTCTAAGGTACTGACTATTTCTTTTTGCAGTTCCTTTGTGGGCGCTAAGTCGGCATCTCGTAGCCAATAGTGACCAACCATGCGGTTTTCATCGGGGTTGGCGATCGCACCACCTTCTAGGGCATCCATGTCCTGGAATGCCTTTTTCAACTTGCTTTCCATTTCCTTAACAAAAGCCCCATCAAAGCTCATACGGCTGATGTCGAGGTAAAATTGCAAGCCTTCGTGGTAATAAAGCCAATCTTGGTAGCGTTGCCAAAGTGCAGTAGGATCCATGCGTAGCAAACTCCTGTGTTAACCACTCACAAGTTTAAGCTAAGCACCCAATTGACTACGGTCAACTGATTGACAGCAAAA
>JBAUJE010000030.1:0-42822 GCA_049683475.1 Coleofasciculaceae cyanobacterium
CAACAAGCAATAGAACTAATACAAGCTGTCGAGCAAGCAGATTCTTCTGAGAGCTTAAAGGAAGCAGTAGAAGCCTTAGCAAATGCCCGTTTGGAGCAAGGAATTCCTCTCTTAATTGCAGCTCTGAGCTACAATAATCCGGGGGCGGCAGTAGCCTCTGTGGAGGGTTTGGTTCAGCTAGGAGAGTTAGCAGTACTGCCTTTGCTAAACCTAATTGATGACTACAACTACGGAGGTAGGGCTTGGGCAATTCGGGCCTTAGCAGGAATTGGTGATCCAAGAGCCTTAGACACATTAATAGAAGCAGCAGAAACTGACTTTGCCATGAGTGTCCGTCGTGCAGCAGCTAGAGGCTTAGGCAATTTGCGTTGGTCTTTGCTACCAGTGCAACAGGTAAAATCTTGCCAACAGCGATCTTTCAAGACCTTAGTGCTAACTTGTCAAGATGGGGAATGGGTAGTTCGCTATGCTTCTGTGATGGGGTTACAAGCCCTAGCCCAGGCAGTAGAACAAAATCAGCCCGATTTGTTCTCTCAGATTAAGTCTGGGCTTGAGCAAATCGTCAAAATAGAATCAGATTTAACAGTGTCTACCCGTGCTCAGTGGGCAGCAAGTCAATTGCAAAATGTCACCTAATTTGACGGGTTGTTCTCTTCGCAAGTCCCCGTGTCTTCTAAGGTTGTCAAATTTTTTCTTGTGGACTACTGGGTTCCCACAATTACGATTGCATTTCTCTAAAATTGATGGGAAATCCTTGTTTTAGAGGCTGAAAGTTGCTGTTTGATCCTTAGCAAGATGCTAGTTGGCGAACTCTACGCTACCCTAGTATTGTGTACAAGTCAAATATCGAGTTTAAGAGGAAACCATTATCGCGAAGAAACAACTAACTAACCATCAAATAAAGTCTGCTCAAGTCCTTCTGATTGATCACGAAAATAATAATCGTGGTTTGACAGACACTCGCGAAGCTTTACAACTAGCTGAAAGCGTTGGACTTGATCTGGTAGTAGTCTCCCAGGCTAAAGATGCTCCAGTGGCTAAAATTTTGGACTACGGCAAGCATCTGTACCAACAGAAAAAACGTCAGCACCAGAGTTCTAAACCAACGCTCAAGGAAGTTAAACTTCGTCCCAACGTTGGCGACTCAGATTACAGCTTACGTATTGACAGAGCCGTACAATGGTTGGGTAAGGGTGATTCGGTAAAGTTTCAAGTTCGTTTACGTGGCAGGGAACATCAACACCGCGATCGCGCGACAGAACTGCTAGAGCGCATCGTTGCCGACTTAGGCGAAGCAGGTAAAGTCCAGTCCTTTGATAGACGGGCGCTAGTTGTTCAGGTCGTTCCAGCCTAAATTAATATTCCTTTAGGGCTTTTTATTAAGAAGCCCTTGATAAACTGAATGCACCAAGGGGTTTATGTCGAAAAGCAACATCAGCCTCTTGGGCTTTATCATAATCAAACGCCATTTTTTCGGCTCAATGTAACAAGACATCGGGGCTTGAAAAGTCCCGGCAAAAACTGCGTTCTCTACAGTAACTTAGCAGTCTACAATAACTAAAGGTATCTTCTATTGTGATGCCCATGAGTGAGCAAGATGATGCTGATTTGCAATCAGCAGATTACCCAAAATCCTATCAACTAGCCGATGCAGAGAAAGCTAAGTCGGTAGATGATTCTTGGGTAAAACGCCTTGGGGGTGTCTGGAACGACACAACAAACCGCTTGAAGCAACTCCTACCCGTTGAGCAAGTGGCACGGACAGCAGTAGAGTGGTTTAGCGTTAGTGAAACCCAAGTTGCAGAGATTTTAGAGACTGTTAGGGCAGAACTTCCCACTACAGAAGCCCTGCTAATTGGTAAACCCCAAGCGGGGAAAAGTTCAATTGTGCGTGGACTAACGGGGGTTTCAGCCGAAATTGTTGGTCAAGGCTTTCGTCCCCATACCCAACATACCGAACGTTATTCCTATCCTTCTAATGAACTGCCATTACTTATTTTTACCGACACAGTGGGATTGGGGGATGTCAATCAGGACACCCAAGAAATTATTGAAGAATTAGTTGGTGATTTACAAGAGTCTAGCCGTCGTGCGAGAGTCTTCGTTCTCACGGTTAAAATCAATGATTTCGCCACGGACACATTGCGACAAGTCGCCACGGAACTGCACCAAAAGTATCCAGATATTCCTTGTCTGCTAGCG
This sequence comes from Coleofasciculaceae cyanobacterium, assembly GCA_049683475.1. Taxonomy (GTDB): domain Bacteria; phylum Cyanobacteriota; class Cyanobacteriia; order Cyanobacteriales; family Coleofasciculaceae; genus JBAUJE01. The sequence continues at coordinate 2,203 of JBAUJE010000030.1, forward strand.
GTTACTTGTTTGCATGAACTTTATCCTCCCGATACTGCCAATCACCCTGTCTACCCACCAGACTATGAAGAGATAAATCGAGCTTTTGGGGCAATTCAAGAAGCCTTTAGGGGACTGTGCGATCTTGGCGTGCTGATTGACTTTACCCTGGAAGAAGATGAATATACTCCGATCTTTTATGGTTTAGATGCCTTGAGAGATTCCCTGGCTGACTTACTTCCAGAAGCCGAAGCTAATGCCATTTATCAGTTATTAGACAGAGAGGAAGCTAGCAACCAACTGGGTAATCTCTACCGAGATGCTGGACGGCGCTACATGCTAGCATTTGCCATCATGGCCGCAACTTTTGCTGCTGTACCTTTGCCCTTTGCCACCATGCCTGTCTTGACTGCTTTGCAAGTCTCAATGGTAGGTCTGTTGGGGCAACTGTATGGGCAGACATTGACTCCATCTCAGGCTGGGGGCGTGGTTAGTGCGATCGCGGGAGGGTTTGTCGCCCAAGCGGTGGGACGGGAATTAATTAAGTTTGTACCTGGTTTGGGCAGTGTGATTGCTGCATCTTGGGCTGCTGCTTATACCTGGGCCTTGGGTGAGGGGGCTTGTGTTTACTTCGGTGACTTAATGGGGGGCAAAAAACCCGATCCTCAAAAAATTCAGGCGGTGATGCAAGAAGCATTTAAGGAAGCAAAAGAGCGGTTTAAGGGCATCAAGCGCTAGATCCGGGATAAATCGTAGAGAGTTAAGTAAGAATTATCATAGATAAAATATTTTTATATTTTGCAAGCCTTTATATTTTCAAAAATTATGGTTAAACTGTTTTGTAGAAGTTAATACAGACAGTGCAATGTTTAATTTGGCTAGAAACAATCAACTATTAACCAATGCTTCTGCTAACGATATAACCCAATCAGAACAATGGTTACGTCCGGTTCGACAATGGCTAGATCAGCTAAAAATTGATAATGCAGCAATGGCACACCTGATTTGTCGAGTCATTCCCACCCAATGTCCATTTGAACGAGAAATTTACTTATTGAATCGCAAAGTTGCTCATATCCCCCCCTTGTGCAAACTAAATCCCTTCTACGAGGAAGTAGTCAGTCTTAGGTTTCGAGCATTATGTTATCTTGCAGACGAATGTGGTGAAGATGTGCGTTGCTATTGCTAAAACAGTAGTCTTTCCTTTCCCTATGCTTAGCTCAACGCCTAACGTCATAGGATAGTTGAACTAGACCAGAACTATAGGTTTGACATTGAGTAAGTTGCAGAGATTGAGGAGTTGTTCTCTTAGTAAATAGAGGAATTCCTTCACCTAAAAAAATGGGATGGATAGAAAGAATAAGTTCATCCACCAGATTCTTACTCATCAAGTCATCAATTAATTGAGAACCTCCAACTAACCAAATATTCTTGCCTTGCAACTGACGCAATTCATCTACAAACTTCTTTGTGTCTCCCCTGGCAAGCTCAACATTTTTATCTGTTTGAAAGAGAGAATTTCTCGTAAACAAATAGCTTTTTACACCTTGGTAAGGATATTCTCCAAATGAGAGAACTTGCTCATAAGTCTTCCTACCGATGAGAACAGTGTCAATAGTGGCGAAGAAATCCGAATAACCATAATCTTGGTCTGTGAATAACCAGTCAACTTCACCCGTAGTACTGGCAATGTAACCGTCTAAACTACAGGCAATGAATAGTATAATTTTACGCACGAGATTTAGTCTAAGAGCTGATTTGCAAAGAGAATCTCAAGGAAGCTCAATGACTGGTTCAGTAGCCTTTAACTCCATCCAACAGTATTATTTATAGTCTTCGGTTCTGAAGTACTTTTTTTTGTGCTACTTAATCCGATTGAATGGCTTTAATCATAAAAGCCAATACTATTGGGATGAGACGTAAGCTAGAGGCAGAAATAAAAAAGTACGACGAAAATCACAGCAAAAAGTACTGAGGATAGCCTTCGGTGGGGAAGGGGTAAGATCAACTATGGGTCAAACAGTTTGACCTCTTTTTCTTCAATTGATTTTTTTATCGCGTCTATGTCAACATAGACGCGGTTTCAATTGCCTCCCGGATATTACATCTTTTTATCTCGTTCTTGACGACGGCGATCGCGCCACTCGGCAGCTGTTAAGTAAACTACGCCGCCACTAACCAAGGCTAATAGTCCAATGGCAGCGAAAAATAGAACCGTGATGAAGGAAGTTTCCACAATACTTCTAGAAACCGTTGCGACCCCAAATTACCATAGCAATTGACCAAGTAAAAAGAACTAGAGTGGCAACCCAACCAAGAGAAAGAACGTCCATAACGATATATAAAAATACACAATGACTACAAGCCTTATGATAATTCAATCTGAGCCACCTTTTGCCTGAGATAAAGCCTGTGAAAGATTTTCCTTTGAGTGCAGAACGTATTGAGTCCCTCAAAGCCGGCATTCTCGCCGCTTTTTCCTTTACTATTGCCTACGGACTCTTAGTCGTTGTCAATAATTTTCTTCTCTTTGAGCAGTTTGAGGTATTTGCCCTCTTACCCAGCATCTCAGTCCTTGAGTTTACCAGCAAAATTGCCATCGCCTTTTTATCCGGCTTTCTCTTTGGCATTACCTACCGCTACATCATTCGTGAAGATAAAAACCCCCACCTTAAAGATGGTGCAGTGCTAGCTTTTGCTTTAGTACGAGGATTAGCGACTATAGAAGCCAAACAGAACCTCAGCGAACTTGTCTGGCTACTTGGCTTGTTAACCATCGAGAGCATTGTCTGTTTTGCGATCGCTCGTTTGGCTTTAGACTCTGCACTACACTACCACTTGCTCAAACCCTTTAGGAATTTGTGAGGAAGATGGGGTATCTGTAAAGATGTTGCATCCAACGTCTCTAGAGATTAAATTCCTCAAACTCTGTCTGACCATACATCATCTCTCGGTCAAAAGCTGAGAGAATTTTATAATTAGCGGCATCAGAAAACAGACATTTACAGACTAACTGAGCCACATCAGGGCGATGAATTGTCCCTGCAACCCGATAGTCTTCCGTCAGAACGGCTTTACCCGTTGCTGGTTCTGACTTCAAGCCACCAGGTCTAACTACTGTATAAGTAAGTCCACTTGCTTGGAGGTATTTTTCTGCTTGTTCTTTTTCCAGTAAAACTGGCTTCAAAGTTTCCAATGCTTGGGGTGGTACCGCAACGGCGCTTTCCCCACTACCAATAGAAGAAATCAGGATAAATTTTTGTACCCTTGCCTTAACCGCTGCATCGATGAGATTTTTATTACCTAGATAATCTGCTCTTTGTCCATCTTTGGGCAAACCACCAATAGTACTAATTACTGCCTTAACTTTTTCATCTCCGAGCATTGCTTGTTGTAGGGCAGCAGCATCTAAAGCATCTCCCCTCACTACTTTAATGCCCATTGCCTCTAAATCTGAGCGAGAATTCTCTGAACGCAGTAAGGCTTTGACTGGCTGATTTTGTGCTACTAGACATTTGGCGATTTCTCGACCAACACCCCGACTTGCACCCGCTAGAAAAATATAAGATTCAGCTGTCATTTTCTTTTTTGTATCCTTATGTCGTTCCCTGTATCAGCATAAAGAATTTTCTGCACTTTTTAGAATGAAGCGTGGAGTATTGGCATATATTGCGCCCTGTTTTATGTCAATTTCTGTTTTTTCTAACTTAATCCTTGTCTTTGAGCAAAGGGAAGACATGACTCTAGGGCAGATAAGCCCATCGCCGTGAATCTAGTTGATAGTAACGTTGCAATTGCTCATACAGTGACGGGTGTTTTTTCAGTAATTGGCGAGGTTTTTCAAAGAATGTCTCAGTCGCTACTGCAAAAAACTCGGCAGGATTCGTTGCTCCATAACTATCTATTACTGTTTTTGCACCTTGTTGAACATCATGGCAAAGTTGTTGATATTCTTTTGTCATTACTTTTGCCCAAAGGGAATAGTCTGAGTTGCTCGGTAAAATAGGAACACCCTGCGCTTTACCTTCTTCTTGATCTAACTGGTGAGCAAATTCATGAAGAACAATATTATGTCCATCTTTCCAGTTGCTAGTGTCTTGTTGAACTTGTTCCCAAGATAGGATGAGTTGGTCATTTGTCCAGGATTCTCCTAATCTTGCTACACGCCTTTCTTGGGTAACGTAATTTCCGATTAAGGTGGTTTCATTAACAAAATAAGCACTCGGATAAACTAGAATTGAACGCAGTTTAGGAAAGTATTTGCCTCGTTCATTGAGCAGGAGTAAACAGCTAACAGCTGCAATAATTAGCTTCATTTCTTCCGTTACTTGTAATCCTGCACAGCCAATAAATTGTTTTTCTGCCAGGAAGACTTGTATATGACCCTTAAGCCGTCTTCGTTCAGAGAAAGTAAGACGGTGATAAATGGGTAGATTGTTCTCAACTATGGTAGTCCAAAGAGGTGGAAAGTCACGGAGTTTTATGTGGTTTCTTCGCCGTTGAGTTAGGATTGGTTTGACTAAAATATAAGTGATAATTAGCCCAATAATAAGTAAGACAATAATTGTTTCAACCATTGACTTTTGAGAGAAGTCACTTTGTCTGAAAGGGATTTTGCACCATTGTTTTACTTACACTATTAGCAGCTTTATCCAATTCTGCCATCTCTCCGGAGTCTAGTTGCCAACCCAAAGCGCCAATATTTCCCTCGGCTTGCTCAATATTTTTTGCTCCAGGAATGGGAATTGTGCCTTTACAAATACACCAGTTGATTGCTACTTGCGCCATGGTCTTGTTTCTCGATTCTGCTATCTCTTGTAGGCATGCTAAAAGCGATCGCGCCGAAGGCAAAAGTTGTCTAAATAACAAGCCTCGGATACCTTTAGGGTAAGGGTCATTCTCAGAGTACTTTCCGGTTAGCAGTCCTAAACAAAGAGGACTATAGGCAATAAGTTGAATTCCTAACTCATCACAAGTTTCTTTTATCCCTAGTTCAGTGACAGGATAGGTAGATAATAAAGAATACTGAACTTGCAAACTAGTAAGTGGCACACCTCGTTGTGCAAACCTATGATGTACTTTTCTCAGGCGCTTTGAGCCGTAATTAGAAAGACCTACACCCTGAACCTCTCCCTGCTCATACAAATCGGCCAGACCATCTAAAAGAGGCCATTCTTGCCAAGGAAAGTAATTAGCCGTAGACCAATGCATCTGAACTAAATTAACCTTTCTGTCTAAGCGTTTAGCAGAAGACTGGCAAGCCGAAACCATTGAACCTCGTGTTAATCTCCAAGGGTAGGCCGCTAGTTTCGTGGCAATACAAATACTTTCCCGGTTAGAACCTTGATATTGTTTGGTAAATCTTCCTAAAAGCCGCTCACTTTGACCTTTTAATTTACCTGTTCCGTAGGAGTCACCTGTATCAAAGAGGGTTACACCATTACCGACACAGAGGTTAAAAACGGCTTGCAACTGGTCATCCATGCTTTCGTCATAGCCCCAAAGCAGGCGGTTACCCCAGGCCCAAGTTCCGCAACCCATAGTTGGTAGAGATAGTTTTTGGCTGCTTGGCATGGTTGTTTTTGAGTAGATGTCTTTTGTTAAGCCTAAAACTAGATGGGGTACTCAGTCATTAAGGTAATACCCAGGGACATGGTTCTGGCGTAATTATCGCCAAGGATGGCAAAACTTACCATGCATTAACTAATGCACATGTGATGGATGGTATTGACGACATCAACAGTAAATTAGACGCTGTTAATCGGCCACTCGATACTGTTGACAGAATTCGTCGTATTCGTCTTCCTTTTTAAAGTTTGGCTTGCGTCTTTCCTTCCTTGATTTTAGGGGTAGGAAAAGACGCAAAATTTAAAATTAGTACTTAATTCCCGTTTCTAGATCTATCCGCAATTCGGGATTATCTGAAGAAAATATCTCCTCTATTGAATATAGGAAGTTGGTGGAGCTAGTTGAACGGTTCTTTCAGACTCCACATCTAAAACACCTTCAACTTGAGAAACTTTTGCCACCTTTTCCGATTCGCACCAACCAGTTACGATACCTAGTTGATCCAACAAGTTTTCAACTTTCATACCAGCTTTCTTCAGGTTTTGGACAACCTCAGAAATTCTGTTTATATGATCATCATCAACCGAGACTGACAGATTTATCCTAGACATGTTATTTCCTACTTGCCACTTGACAATGGGGAGCATCTAAGCTCTTAGGTGAGAACTTACCATGATCATAATCTAGGATCAAACCGCCTTGAGACATATTTATCCCAAAGCGGTTGCGAAGCGCAATTTATTTTGAAGATGGAAAGTGACAATGAAGCGTAAGTACCAAAATTTGGCTTATAGCCTCAATTTTCCTTTAACGATTCAACAGTTTAACCTGCCTTAACAGGGTGCTTGTGCTAGACCACTACCTACATCGACTGAGGGTAGCATTAGTCGGCGAGAATTTTGAGTGATAAGACTCCAGAGAACTTCTGGTCCTGCATAGGGATTTGCCTCAGCATAGAGAGCTGCGATTCCAGAAACATGAGGCGTAGCCATGCTAGTACCGCTGATGGTATTGTACCTGGTTGGCATCGGCCAACTAGAAAAAATATTTACTCCTGGTCCTGCAATGTCTACTTGTCCTCCCCGCCAATCAAAGCCGCGATTGGAGAAAAATCCTAGTTTGAGTCCAATGTCAAGGGCGCCTACAGCCATAATTGAAGGGCAATTAGCCGGGTGTCCAACCGGATTAAATCGACCCATATCACGACGACTTTCATTACCAGCAGCAGCAATAATCAAGCTTCCTCGACGTAGGGCGCGTTTAGCCGCAGCCTCGAATACTCTTGAATAGCGTTGACCGGGGAAAGTGCGAGCACCTAGGGACATGGAGATAACTTGGCACCCGTTAGCAACCGCCCATTGAATACCAGCTAAGATGCCACCATCAGAGCCACTACCCCGGTTACTCAATACTTTCCCAGCATATATTTCTGCATTGTAAGCAACTCCATAGCCAGGAGGACTGAGGGGAGTGCGAGGACCACAAGCTGTACCGATGCAGTGGGTGCCATGACCTTGTTTATCCTGTACCTCTTCGTTAGTGATAAAGGAAGAGGTAGTAACCTGACGACCAGCAAAGTCAGGATGAGTCAAATCAAAACCTGTGTCAAGAATTGCAACCTTAACCCCCCGTCCACTAAAGGGAGATTCTGCGGCTTTGGTTATTTGTAGTCCCCAAGTCAGTTCAGTTTCCTCTAATGCTGCCTGTTTGACCTCAGATGACTCAGATGTGACACTCAAGTTATCTACTAGGTTAACGATCGCATCTCGGTATCCCCGCAGATATTCGAGAGAAAGATTGCTAGGGCCACTAATTACTGGTTGTCCTGGCGGATTAAAACCAGTGTCGCTGAGGGCATAGACAACCCTTTCCGGTTCAACAGCAATAATGGGACTAGTCCCTTCCGCCATAGTACTCATGGCCATGAACTGATCTGGTTCAGCGGTAACTACAGCAACACCTAAGCTGTCAAATACTAAGGTGTCTGTACCTTCTACGACATCTGCTGTAACGTCACTTCCTTCAAACTGAGTTGCTTTTACGAAGTTCCTAACTCCGGCGGATTCATTCAAAACCTGAATTCCCGCCTCGACTGCATCTTCTTGCAGCAATACTAAGTATCTACCTGTGGTTTCGGGTTGAGTTGTGGATAAGTTGGAGTTATTCACGCTTAATCCTTACTTCTTTGTTCTTGGGATACACTGAATCTACTCACTGATTTCTCCACATTCCAGATTTATTGCCAAATTCATTACAAAACTTAGATATTGGCAATTACTTACTTTAACCATGCATTTAGAGGCATTAAGGGGCTGAGGGTTCTCACCCCTCAAATAAGCTGTTAGACATCTAGTTTTTCGGTTGGATATAGGGGAAGAAAGGATTTGTTCTCTGTGGCTTAATCTTCGTAGAGGCGGGACTCTGCTGCTTCTGGGTACTCTTCGCAATACTCCTCAAAAGCAGTTTTTGCCGGTTTTTCTGCTCGTTGGTGAGCAGCTTCAGCTTGCAGTTCTTCGACAATGTCCCAGGCTGCGGCACAATCTTTTGAGTTATAGCCTTTTTCTGTACAGATAGAACGTGCTTCTTCTACAGCTTTGCGGATTTCTTCTTCGAGAACAATAGCTTTGGGTTTCTCAAGAAAGTCACCTTTAGAGATGATATCGGTGACAGAAATAATGCCAATTAGTTTATCTTTAATTACAGGGGCACGGCGAATGCCGGTATTAGCAAATAACCTTGCCACATATTCGACACCTAAATCAGGGTTGACCACAATGCAGGGTTTACTCATAATCTCGTAAACACGCACCTGTTTGGGGTCTTTCCCATAAGAAACAACTTTATAGACAACGTCTGACTCAGTAACGATGCCATAGGAGTCTTGTTCGTGGCGACGTTCAACAATTAGGGCACGCACGCACAAATCGTTCATCGTGTCTACTGCTTCTGCCACAGTGGCTGAACCACGAATGGTAGCCACCTCTTTGGTCATAATATCTTGGGCTTTGAGCATTGTAGCTTCTCCATGCCTAGAGTTAGCGCTGGTTTATTTGCTTATTTGAAGTATACAAGAGTGCTGGTGAGGCGATCGCAAATTGGCATTGATTTTTAGTTTAGTTTTTACCTGGTAGGGCGTATCACACGAATTAACTTACCGGTTAAGGATTCTTCTGCTGCGATCGCTTCGTTGATACAAGTTGCCATTCTCGGTCGATCTGGTCAGTTAGTCAACTCAGACATCTCCTCAAAAAACACTACTTCTTGGAAGTCCTAGAAATTATTTTCAAAATTTCCCGCCGTAGAATATCCTGCTGTTGAGCCTCTTGAACAACCACACCAACTTGATTGTTAAATATCTCCATATATCTTTTATCCCTCTCATTAAAACTATCCCTAAATTGGTCGGGAACTGCCTCTTTAATTGCATCTTTATCTTCACCTTCTTGACTCTTTTCTCCTACTAAAGGCAAGTTAGACTTAGAGATAAAAAATCTGTTATTGTTTTTTGTTTTATTAAGCAATTGAGTCACCCCAACTAACTCACAATTGGGATTAAAAACCGGCATACATAATAAGCTACAAGTGCGATAGCCTGTTTCTTTGTCAGTCTTTTTAGCTATTTCAGAACCTAGGTAATCATATAAGTCAAAGGGAATAATTATAGGTTCGCAAGAAGCAGCTACTTTGCCAGCAAAACCGACACCAATCTGGCATCGCTTTTCTCCCACACCAGGTAGTTCTGTCCATAAATCTCCCCGTTCTCTATCTACTAGCCAGAGGGTACTACGGTCAGCATTAGTCAGCTTCTTGGCGGCTTCCATTACCTGCTGAAGTAACTTTTTGGGATTAAGATTACCTTGACTAACTGAGTTAATTGCTAACCAAAGTGCATCTATTTCTCTTTTACTTTGAATTGTTTTTATTTCTTTATAGAAGGTTTGAAATCCCTCAACAATTGGCAAAATAGAATCAACCCTTTGCTCTAATCGCTCTGCGTCTTTTGGATTAAAACCATTGGCTTCAATACCCTCTGCTAAAGAGCCAAGAAAACCATTGGGAGATTTTAATTTATTGAGAAACTCGAAAATAGCAGTTATATTTCCTTGACGATCACGTAGGGAAAACAATAACAGGTTGTGAACAGGATATTTGCCAATTTGCTGACTAGCTATTTGTTTTAAAGGGATAAACTTACCAGATAAGGAATGACTATTTTTATAAATAACATTTTCATGACTAGAACTGAAAAACTTATTAATTAAATTGTGATTAGCAGATATTTTAATTTCAGTAATTTTATTTGCTCCATCTTCTATAATTGAGAATAATTCATTTTGCTCAGCATTAAAGAGAAAAATAGTTGTGCAGTCAGCTCCTAATAATTTACTAATTGATGTACTAACAAAATTCAGCATACTGTGGAGAGCATTGTAGAGATTTTCATCGCTCTGATTACCCACAGCACTGCTGAGCATGTCGAGAGTATTGTAAATTGCTTCTTGGGGTTTAATATCTGTTAACTGTTTAAGTTTCTCATGGGTCTTAGCATACTGAAGAATAACCCCAGCTCGCTCATTAAAAACTTGCATAGACTGTCGATCATTTTCGTCGAAGCTAGCCTTAAATTGGTCGGGTGCTTTCGGCCAGTCGTTTGGGTTATATTCTGGAAAATCACCAGGTTTACGCTTATTCAGTAATTGGGTTACACCTAACAGCTGGCCATCAGGGTTCAAAACTGGCATACAGAGTAAGCTACAAGTGCGATAACCTGTTTCCTGGTCAGTGTTTTTGGCATTAATAGCACCAGGATGATCGTACAAGTCAAAGGGAATAACCATTGTTTCACGAGATTGGGCCACTTGACCAGCAAAACCTACGCCAAATTGACATCTCTTTTCTCCTAAGCCAGGGATTTCTGTCCATAAGTCACCAAGATCTTGATCCACTAACCAGAGGGTACTACGATCGGCGTTCATCAGTTTCTGGGCCTCATCCATTACCCGCCGCAGAATTTCTTTAGTATCTAGACTACTTTTATCTAGAGAACGGGTAGCTTCTGCTAGTGCAGCAGTTGCTCGTAGTTTCTTAGTTGTTTTATAACAAGACTGGCAACTTTCTAAAATTCGCCGCAGAGTAGGAACGAATTTAGCTAAGCGGTTTTGATCTAACTCTGTAAATCCATTGATTTCAATTTCTGAATGACTGTTAATATTTTGAGTTTTCGGTTGTTTCAGCTTGTTAAGGAATTGTATGACAGCAATTACCTCATTTGTCTCACTTAAAATGGGATAAGCTAAAACATTACTAGTGTAGTAGTTAAACTTTTTATCATATTCTTTCGCTAAGGAAGAACGGGAATCTTCGTAAACGTCAATAATATTAATAACTTGTTTTGTTTTGGCAACCTCACCAGCAATTCCTTCTCCTAGACGAACTTGAATATCGAGGAATTTATCATTATCATTTTTAGCCACAATTGACCAGAGTTCTGTCTTCGCTTCATTAAGCAAAAAAATAGTGGCGCGGTCTGCGTTTAGTAAATCCCCAATTTGAAAAGTTATCTCTCTGAGTGCTTCATAAAGTGCCTGGTCAGAACAATAGTCTTCGGCTACATTAGCCAGCTGAGAGGCTAATAGTTTTCTTTCTAATTCATCAAGAGTTTTGCAAAATTCAAACTCAAAGTATTCAGATTCAGCTGACTGTGGAGATAGAGCTGTTAGGACTTTTTCTATCCAGTCTAAACTAAATACACACTCATAAATTCGATTGCGAATTTTCAGTTGAGAATTGTGCTTAACTACTAAACCAGATAACCGGAGTTGCATCTGCTCAGAAGAATCATCAGCGGCTATTTCGTCGTTGAGTAAAATTTGCCTATATAGTTTTAGTAATTCAATCCTGCTATCTTCACTGCGCAGTAAACGATCTCGAATAGTTTTTAGGTGTTCAGGCTCATCCTGGCTTTCCCAATTTTCCAGTATTCGCTTTTGTACGAGTCTTTCTACCCACTCAGCCTCTTTTTTTGTTGAGGGTAAATCCTCTGCCTCGATAATTAATTTACACAATTTTTGAGTAAGGAAGGGTTGTCCTCCTGTCCAAATCAATACTGATTTGAGTAATCTTTTTGGGTACTTATATTTATTTTTTAAGCCTTTTTCGATGGGTTTTGCTTCTTGTAGCTGAAAACCCTTTAATTCGACAGCTTTACCAAAATTGAAAGGGGGACTATGGTTTTTACCTGTAATTAAGTCTGAGGGAGATGCTACTCCTAAGATGGCAAAGGTAAGACGGTTATATTCTGGCTGATCTGCTCGATTATCATGGCAAGCACGAATCAAAGCAAAAAAATCATTAACTGAAAAGGGTAGTCTAAGTATACTATCAACTTCATCAATAAAAATAACAATATTTTTCTTTAATAATGACAAGTCAGTCAGAATAACCTCTTGAATAAATCGATCTAAGCGCTGCATTGAATTGAGTAATTCATAATCACGCCACCAAGCATTAAACTCACTAATTGCCGTAAAAATATTAAAACTTTTAGCCAAAGTATAAGTTATACCTGCGTAAAATTTGTCAGAGTCAATATTTGTATTGGTGATAATTTTAGTCAAATCAATTGCAGCACAATGAATGTCTTCTGCTTGTAAACGAACCATCGTTTGAACCCGCAAACTAGACTTACCCATTTGCCTAGAATTGAGAACGTAGCAAAATGTCCCTTCTTTTAGATTATGGTAAAGTTCTTCATCTGCTTTGCGTCTAACATAGCTAAGAGCATCAGCCGCTAGACTACCTCCGACTTTATATTCGTAAGCTGAATTAGATTCTATCTTCATAGCTTGAATTATTTTAGATATTTATGCTTAATAATGTCTCTGTTTCAACAACTAGTTTTGAGCAGATACCTGGTACAGTTGCATAAAACCAATTCCTTTTATTTCCCAATCACCTGTCTGGGTAACTTTTAGTTCTAAATGAGTTTTTACGGCCTCATAAACTGCTGATGAAATACAAATTCCTCCAGGAGCAGCGATAGACTGTAGGCGATTAGCAATATTCACTCCATCCCCAAAGACATCGTCATCATTAAAAATAACCTCAGCTAAATGGATGCCAATACGATGCTCAAGCACATCTTCTATCGGTAAGTCTTTAGCTGCAATTGCTAGAGATTTTTGAATTTCCTGAGCACACTTAACAGCTTTAACTACACTGACAAAACACATCAGTAAACCATCTCCTAATCGCTTAATCACTTGACCTTCAAACTGATGGCAAACATTACTCATTAAGTCTAGATCGCGAAAAATAGCTCCTAGGGTTTGCTGCTGATTTTGATGTTGCTTTTGGGTAGAATCCTTGGCATCAGTAAATAAAATAGCAGCGAGGACATTCTTAACTTCACCTGCTAGCAATCCTGGCTTTTGTATCTTACCCAAATTTATAGTAGATTCAAATCCGGAAGGTTGAGTTTGACTCTCTTCATCATGCAGCTGTAAGCAAAAGTACTGATGATACAAATCATTGCGAATTCTTGCCCGATTACCCTGTAGATGTATTAATCCCATACTATCTAATTTAAAAGCTAGTGCCGACTTTAGCTCTACAGGGGAGTCTGCTTCTACTACTCTTTTTAGAGCGACTACTAACTCTGGAAACTGTTTGAGATGCCACAATTGAAGTCGTAAATGGTTAGAATAAATTCCCGTTGCAGTGGGAGCATCTTGGAGAATTTGCTCTAAACTCATTTCTTCGCGAGCTATTTTATAGAGAGCGAGGCGAACCAAATGGGGATGTCCTCCCACCATCGCCATTAATTGCTCAACATCTTCCTTCATCCAGTCTAAGCCATGTCGTCGTGCTAAATCCTTGACCTGACTTGCTGCAAATTCTGGTAAAACAATCGGTAGTCCTACGTTGAAAGGAGATTGATCGTTACTTAGGGGAATATACACTTCTGTACCATGTACAATCACCAACCTAAAGTTTTTCCAGATGTAGTTTTGCCTTGCTTCCTCATACCAAACACGCAGTAGACCAAAAAAGTCATCCGCTACTTTTTCCTCTGGAAAAATTAAATCAACAGCATCTAGACCCAAAGCTAACGGAACACCTATCTTTGGCAATAAATATTCTTCAAAGTAATTTGTACAATTTACCTTGGGGCCTAAGAACTCACTCCAATACTTACCTATTTCAATGGGTTGTTTAAGAGAATTAGTAATAGTGGCGCAGAACCACTGCAAGAATTTGTCTAAATCACTGAAAACGCTACTTTCTGCTAACTCGAAGTTTAAGTTAACCGACCTACAACCGTGCCTTTCGGCTCGATGTAGGAGCCTTGTCAATAAGGATGTTTTGCCCATTTGCTTGGGAGCCTTGATCCGAATTAAGCTCCCTGGCTTAGCAATTTCCTCGTAAGCACGAACTTCGATAAGAGGACGTTCAATATAAAAAGGAGACGCTACATCTAACTGTCCTCCTGGTAATTCCCATTGTTGAGGAGAGGGTATAGAAGGCTTATTTGCACTATTCTGACTAAAAGCTGGAACTTCCCTTGAGCCAGAATAACTATAACTAGGAGAAATGGCCAAATCTTCCAAAACTATACGCAGGTTTTTAATGCCTACCTTTTTTCCAATTAACTCTGAGAGTAGTTGCCATAACTTGTAAGCCATGTATTGCTGTACTGTGCTATTGGCATAGCCAGGAACTTTAATCTCCTTAAGTTTCTGACCTAGCAGAGCTTGCTGCAAGATACTTTTTTGTACATCAGTCAGGCGTTCTCCTTTCTTGTCAAGGAGCAAATTGTCTGCTAGCTCTATTAGCCTTGAGACATCCGTATCAGCCATCGAGCGATCTCTGGATATGTACTTATTGACAAAATAACATGAATTTTCTGAATTTTCTGAAAAAACTATCTCTCGCTTCCATAAAATCTTTGAATTTTCTGAACTAAACTTTTGAATAACTAGATTCCCCGATTAAAAAAATATTGAATATACTAGAATGGTTGAAAAAGAAAGTAAGTATAAACAGAAAACTGTAAATTGCTAATGCTTAATTTACACTAATTATTTTCATAAATTAAATTCATATCTAATCCTCTAAGCTATAGGCAAAGTAATGATAACATCAGTGACTGCATTAGCCACTCAAAAAATAGCCTTCTCTAGCTTTCTAGAACCAATCAATAAAAGTAACTTTAAAGTCAGATTCGCTGAGGTAGAGCAAACCCTTAGTGTTGTCTATCAGACCTTGTCGATGCTCAGTCTTGATAATGATGGTTTTGAATTATTCTTTAACAAAATGATTAGCTCTATTGCTCTCAAAACAGGAGAGCTATTAGGGGCAGATCGTACAACAATATTTTTAGTAGATGAAGAGCAAAAGCAGTTGTGGTCTTTGCTGGCAAAAGATGATGGTAATGGTTCTTTAGAGATTCGTATTCCTATTAATCACGGAATTGCCGGAGAAGTTGCCACCACAAAAAAAGCAATCAATATTCCTTGTGATTTTTATCAAGATCCACGCTCTAAAGCAGGTAGAGATTTCGATCAGAAAACAGGATACCGTACCTATAGCATGCTAACCTTGCCTTTGTTAAATCAGCAAGGTGATTTACTCGGAGTAGTTCAACTGCTTAATAAGTTAAAAAGTGAGCACCAGTCAGGAGCAGCATTAGGGTCAAGGATTGATAGAAAAGGCTTTACATTTGATGACGAAATACTATTTGAGGAATTTTCTCCTTTAATTAGATTAATTTTAGAAAGTTCCCAATGTTTTTACGTCGCAACCCAAAAACAGCGCGCAGCAGAAG
Source organism: Coleofasciculaceae cyanobacterium (assembly GCA_049683475.1). Taxonomy (GTDB): domain Bacteria; phylum Cyanobacteriota; class Cyanobacteriia; order Cyanobacteriales; family Coleofasciculaceae; genus JBAUJE01. Next base: position 17,576 of record JBAUJE010000030.1, read on the forward strand.
CCTTACTAGAAGCCACTCGTTCCCTCTCCTCTAGCAGCTTGAACTTAGAAGAAACACTAAAGCGGGTAATGAACGAGGCAAAGAAACTGATGAATGCCGATCGTAGCACCCTTTGGCTATTAGATGAAACCGCTGAAAAATTGTGGGCAAAAATTCCTCTCTCTGACGGTTCTTTTAAAGAGTTACGAATACCAGTGGGGCAAGGTTATGTAGGGAAAGTAGCTCAGTCAGGTGAGCCTCTTAACATTCCCTTTGATTTATACAATCATCCAGGTTCTGAAACAGCCAAAGAAACTGATGAAGAAACAAGTTATCGCACCTGTAGCCTACTATGTATGCCCATTTTTAACGCCGATAAGGAGTTAATTGGCGTTACTCAGTTAGTTAATAAAAAAAAATCGGGTGAATTGGCCCCTTACAATCCGGCTCATTGGCCCAATGCTCCGGAATGCTGGAAGGCAAGTTTTAACCGCAGTGACCAAGAATTCATGCAGGCATTTAACATTCAAGCAGGAGTCGCTTTGCAAAATGCCAAGCTGTTTGAAACTGTAAAACAGCAGTATGCTCAGATCCAGCAACAGGAACAGATGCAGCGTGATATTCTCCGTTCTCTGACTAATGGGGTACTCTCTACTAATGCAGCAGGGGAAATTATTGCCGTCAACCCCAGTGCTGAGCGATTATTAGGTATCAGTGACCAAGAATCCCTCGAAGGTCGCTCGATTTTAGAAGTGATTAAACTCAAAGATGGAGACTTCTCCACCTATCTACAAGGAGCTTTAGCCGCTCAAAGTCAAAAAGCACGACAGCAGTATTACCCAGACCAAACTTTACTCTCAAAAACAGGAGAAGACTCTAATACAGTCCATCTATCCATCAACTCCATTGCTGATACTAGTGATGCTTCCAATGTTTATGGTGCTTTAGTCGTCATGGATGACATCTCCGATGAGAAACGACTAAAAAATACCATGTACCGTTACATGACTCAGGAATTAGCAGAACAACTACTTGCCAGTGGTGATGCCAAATTGGGAGGCGATCGCAAAGAAGTTTCTGTCCTCTTCTCTGACATTCGCGGTTACACCAACTTGGTGGAAAACATGGAAGCAGAAGTCGTAGTAAGCATGCTCAACCAGTATTTTGACGCGATGGTTGAGCCAATTTTTAGTCATAAAGGCACCCTCGACAAGTATATGGGGGATGCAATTATGGCAGTGTTTGGTTCACCAGTACTTCTAGCAGATCATGCTTGGAGAGCAGTGCAAACAGCTTTAAATATGCGCTCATCTCTCGTTGAGTTTAATGAGCGTCGCTCTGCCAAAAAGCATCAACCAATTAACATCGGCATTGGTATTCACTCTGGTACAGCCATTAGTGGCAATATTGGTCACCATCGGCGGATGGAATTTACCGTAATTGGAGATGATGTCAATCTAGGTTCTCGCTTAGAAGGAACAACCAAGCGATACGGCTGCGACATCGTTATTAGTAGCAACACCTATCAACCTTGTGCTGATTTGGTTTGGGTGCGCGAACTAGATACGGTACGAGTCAAGGGCAAAAATAAACCCGTCTCCCTTTATGAACTGGTAGGACTTCGTTCTGATCCTATTTCAGATAACAAGCTACAGACAATGGAACTGTACGAAACAGGACGCAAACACTATCTTCAGCGTGAGTTTGCCCAAGGCTTGCAGAAATTTGAAGCAGTTTTAGCAATTGATCATCAAGATCAGGCTGCACGCTTACATCAGCAGCGTTGTCAAAAATGGATTAGTCAACCACTCCCAAAAGACTGGGATGGTGTTGAGACACTTACGGAAAAATAAGCCCGATTTCCCCCCATGTAGGTGATGAGGTGATGGGGAGATGGGGGACAAGGAGGACAAGGGAGATAGATTTGTTAGTCTCCTGAATTCTAAATTCTAAATTCTAAATTATCCCTGAGCTTCTCAGTTAGTGCTGGTATGCTGCAAGTACTACCACATTCTTCTCAAATATAAATTCACTATAATCTGCTAAATTATCAAGTCCCATTAAGTTCAGCAAAACTTCACCTGCTAACCAAAAAGTCGTTCTGGCTATTAACTTTTTCCACTTTACCTTCATAAACTCGCTCTTCTCTGAGGATGAAACACTCGTTGAGTTGTCTTCTATCCTGAGTTTGAACTTCAACTCTGAAAATCTTATGAAATTTTGTTAAGTTCTAAAATAAATTACAAAAAATAGGAAAGTGTGTAAATTTACAAATTTTTAGCTGAGCAAGTAGCTGAGCTAAGATATGCTTGAAGCAAATTCCTTGGAGTCCTATAGTTAAAATTCTGTTTCCTTCCATTAAGTCGATCAGTCCACATTTTGAGTATTTGCGGTAACTAACCGCCATGAGAATATTACTGGTTGAGGACGATAAGCTGGTTGCCCAAGTGCTTGTCAAAGCTCTCTATAGCCAGCACTATGTTGTTGATGTTGCTTCTAATGGTCAAGACGGTTGGGAGCTAGCCGAAGCCTTTAGCTACGACTTGATTTTGCTCGATGTGATGCTCCCCCAAGTAAATGGCATCACCCTCTGTAGAAGGTTGCGATCGCAGGGTTTGCGCATGCCCATTCTCATGTTGACAGCCCAAGACAACAGCACTGATCAGATCTTAGGCTTAGACGCAGGGGCAGATGATTATGTGACCAAACCCTTTGATTTGCAGGCATTAATGGCTCGCATTCGGGCTCTGTTGCGTCGCGGCAGTTCCACTTTACCCCCTGTCTTAGAGTGGGGGGAGGTTTGTCTTGATCCGAGTAGCTGTACTGTCACCTATGCTAACCAGCCAATCCATTTAAGACCAAAAGAATATGATCTCTTAGAACTTTTCTTGCGTAACCGTCAGCGGGTATTTAGCCGGGGGGCAATTCTCAACCACCTTTGGTCTTTTGAAGAACCACCGGGGGAAGAAACAGTTACAGCTCACATTAAAGGATTACGGCAAAACCTCAAATCGGCGGGTGTTCCCGAAGATCCCATTGAAACTGTCTATGGCATTGGTTACCGCCTCCGAACTTTAAAATCCAAGCAATCAAAAAGCGAAAAAGAAGGGAATAAGAAACAAAAATCACCCTCAGAGGAAGTAGAACAGAAGATAGTAGCAGGAGTAAGCGGAGTTTGGGAACGGCTCAAAGAAAAACTAGATAATCGAGTTGCCGTAATTGAGCAAGCCACTACAGCCGTACTCAAAGACAATCTTGGCAACGAGTTACGACAAAAGGCAGAGCAAGAAGCTCACAAGCTTGCAGGTTCCCTCGGCATGTTTGATTTTGACGAAGGCTCACGTTTAGCCCAAGAAATGGAACAACTGTTTCAACTAGAAGAGTCACTCAACCCAGAGCAACGACTTCGTCTTTCAGAACTAATTATTGCCCTACGTCGGGAACTAGAAAGAGCAACTGTCAACCAAAAATATCAACTTAATTCAGTTGATGAACGACCCTTGCTCTTAATTGTTACTCAGGATCAGTCCTTAGCTCAAAAGCTGCACAGGAAAGCGGCAGCAGTTAATATGCGGGGATTACTTGTCAGCAACTTAACCACAGCCAGAGAACATATTGCCGAAGAGCGTCCCGACGTGTTACTGCTAGACCTTTCTTCGAGGGAAAACGGACATGGTAATGCTCTATCCCTAGAAGCCGGTTTGGTCTTATTAGCAGAACTAAGTGCCTGTACGCCTCCTGTACCAGTCTTAGTTCTCACTGATCAAGATAGTTTACTTGACCGAGTAAAAGTAGCCCGTTTAGGTGGACGTGGTTTCCTACAAAAGTCCCTACCCCCAACAGAAGTACTAGAGGCAGTTAATCAAGTTCTAAAGCGCTCTCGTACCGAAACATCGAGGGTGATGATAGTAGACGATGATCCCTTAGTATTAACCGCTCTGCATAGTTTACTAGAGCCTTGGGGAATCAAGCTTTACACCCTTGATAGTCCCTTACAATTCTGGAATACCCTAGAAGTTACCTCACCAGATTTACTCATCTTGGATGTGGAAATGCCTAAGATGAGCGGGATTGATTTGTGTCAGGTGGTGCGCAACGATCCCCATTGGTCAGATTTGCCTGTACTATTTCTGACCGCCCATAGAGATGCAGATACCATGCGTAGGGTATTTGCCGTAGGGGGTGATGACTATGTCAGCAAGCCAATTGTTGGCCCGGAATTAGTCACCCGCATTCTCAACCGACTGGAGCGATCGCGTCTACTACGTAATTTAAGGCAAACTGATGCTTTGACGGGAGTTGCCAACCGTCGCCAGTCCAGCCAAGAGTTAAGTCAGCTGATGAACTTAGCTTTACGACACAACCAGCCTCTCTGCTTTGCCGTCTTGGAAATTGACCATCTCAAAGGAATTAACTCTCAGTATGGCCATGGGGTGGGAGATGAAGTTCTCTCCCGCTTAGGAAAGCTACTAAGGCGCACTTTCCAAAGTGAAGATGTAATAGGACGCTGGGGAGGAACAGAGTTCATCGTCGGTATGTACGGGATGAACCGCAGCGAAGGAATGCAGAGGCTTTTAGAACTCCAAGAGATGCTCAAGCAAGAAGTATTGGTGACTGCTGGGGGTGGTGAGCTAGAAGTGAGTTTCAGTGCTGGGGTTGTCCAGTATCCTCAGGAAGGCACGGATCTACAAGTATTGTATCGAGCTGCTGAAGCTGCTCTACATCAGGCAAAGACGGCAGCCGAAGAAGGAATCCTTGCCCAAGGGTGAATGTTTTCAAGACAATAGTTGTAGGACAATACTAGCAGTAGTCTAGTACATAGCGGTTCTCTATTTAGTGAGATACATAGTCTTGGGTTTTCGGGAGTCGGGAGTCGGGAGTCGGGAGTCGTGGTAAAAAAATTGAATGTACCTCATCAATTTCGAGGTTGGCTATAGATTTTCCCAATGTTTATACAAATACTTTCTAAGTAAAAAGTTTTAAGTGTAAAATCATCGATATTATCACTCATTACTCATTACTCATTACTCATTACTCATTACTCATTACTCATTACTCATTACTCATTACTCATTACTCATTACTTATTACTTATTACTTATAAAATGAGTTCCTTGTTTAATAAACTGTTTACTCCTACCAGCATTGAATATCTGATACTAGATCGAAACTTGGCGATTCTAGAGACGTCTCCTGGTGTAGGACGGTTAGTCGAGCATCCTAACCAAGTAAAACCAGGTAAAGATGTACGCCTCGGTTTTCCTGAAATAATAGGAGCAGAAAATATCCTAACTGAAGTTCTGCAAAGACAGCGCTCTAACTTCGAGTTAAAAGGTATTTCTCGGTCTGGCCAAAACCACTCTACCTTTTATCTCGACCTGCATACCCTAGAGTACCAAGATGAAAAAAACTTAGACAGTAGATTAGTAATCTTACTCAAAGACGTAACAGAATTAATGCTTTTAAAGCAGTCTTTGGTGCAAAGAGCTAATGAAGCTGAGTTATTGTTGGGTGCCTTTTCAGCTTCCCAAAACTATTTGAACAAAATTATTGATTCAATGGCAGATGCTTTAATAGTAATAAAAGCATCAGGAAAAATCAAACAATGTAATCGCTCAGCTCTACAGTTACTAGGATACTCTCAAGAAGAATTAACAAATAGACCTGTTTCCTTAGTTATCGAAAATGAGAATTTCTGGCAGTGTTTGAGTCAGCAAAGGCTAGAACATCAAATAGCAAATCTAGCAGATAGGGAAGTAATTTGTAAAACAAAAAGTGGCGAAGAAATTACACTAGAATTTTCTTGCTCAGTGATACAAACAGAAGTAGAAGACTTGCCAGATTTTGTCTGTATAGGTCGGGATATTACTGAGCGCAAACGAGTGGCAGAAGAGCTGCGGGAGAGTCAAGAGCGTTTCCGCGAAGCATTTGAGTATGCAGCAATTGGTATGGCCCTAGTTTCACCTGAGGGTTGCTGGTTGCAAGTAAACCACTCTTTGTGTGAGATGGTTGGCTATTCTGAACAGGAATTGCTAGCTACCACCTTTCAGGCAATCACCCATCCAGAAGACTTGGATGTTGACATAAACTATGTACGGCAAATGCTCTCTGGTGAGATTTGCACCTACCAGATGCAAAAGCGCTATCTTCACAAACAAGGTCAAATTGTCTGGATACTACTAAGCGTCTCACTAGTGCGCGATAGCCAAGGTCAACCCTTGTACTTTATAGCGCAAATTCAAGACATTACTGAACGCAAGCGAGCAGAAGAAGAGCTAGAACACTTTTTCAATCTTTCCCCTGATCTACTTTGCGTTGCTGGTACAGATGGTTATTTTAGGCGTTTGAACCCATCTTTTGAAACAACCCTTGGTTATAGCAAAGAGGAAATTCTAGACCAACCGTACCTTAATTTTGTTCATCGAGAGGATCAAGCTGCCACCTTGGTCGAAATGGAGAAGCTTGCCAACGGCATACCCACCATTCAATTTGAAAATCGCTATCGCCGCCGAGATGGTCGTTACAGGTGGTTGTCTTGGACATGCTTTCCCGTTCCCCAAGAGGGTTTGATTTACGCTGTTGCCCGTGACATTACTGATCGCAAGGAGTCAGGGGAAGCCCTCGAAGAAAGCGAAGAGAGGTTACGCATTGCTCTAGAAGCTACCCGTATGGGTACCTGGGACTGGAACATTCTCACCAACCAGGTTACTTGGTCTGATAACCTCGAACACCTATTGGGTATGAGATCAGGAAGCTTTGATGGTCGCTATGAAACATTTAGCGCCATGATCCATCTAGAAGACCGCGATCGCGTTTCAGCTGCCGTTGATAACGCTCTCTATCATTGCCAAGACTACAACATTGAATATCGCTTGGTTCTACCAGACAGTCGGATTCGCTGGTGTGCTGATACAGGTCAAGTCTTTTACGATTCAACCGGCAGACCGGTGAGGTTGGTTGGGGTTAACTTAGATATCACAGAACGCAAACACTCAGAAGAAGAAGTACTGCAAAAGTCAAGGGCACTGGAAAATTTCAGCGCTAATCTCAAACATTTACATCGAATTAATACAACAAATTATCAAGATGCTGATAGCTTATTTACCGACTGCCTAGATACAGGACGTGAAATTTTTGGGTTATCCATTGGCGTTGTCAGTCAAGTTATTGATCAGTCTTGTATTATTCGAGCTGCTCGTTCTGATCTGTCGTTTGTGACCCCTGGATTAGAGGTTCCTCTAGAGAATACTTACTGTATCGCAGTTGTCAAAGAAAGAAGGACAATTACTTATTATTGTGTTGGTGAGAATCGGGCCATGCATTCTCATCCCGTCTACCAAAACTTTAAGCTAGAGTCCTACATCGGCGCTCCCATCTTTGTTCAAGGTGAGATTTATGGTGTTCTCAACTTCTCCTCAACCCAGCCTCGAAGCAGTGATTTTGAGCCTCACGAACTAGAAATTGTTGAATTAATGGCTCAAAGCATTGGTAGGTTCATTGCTGCTCATCAAGTCGAACAAGAGCGTCAACTCTCAGCAGAAGAACTACAACTCCAGCATCGGCGATCGCAATTATTCGCCCACGTCACCCTGAAGATTCGCCGCTCTTTGCAACTAGAAGAAATTCTAGAAACTACTGTCACAGAAGTCCAAAGGTTACTGAAAGCTGACCGTGTTATCATCTTCCAACTTAGACCAGACGGAAGCGGAGTTGTGATCAGAGAGGCTGTGCTTCCTGGCTGGCCTGTGCTTATGAATCAGAGCATTGATGACCCCTGCTTCCGGGAAGAATATATAGAGCAATACCGCCAGGGCAAAGTTACTACAGTTTCTGATGTCGAGAGGGACTCAATACAACCTTGCCATGCCAAATTTTTACAACAATTTGGCATCAAGGCAAACCTGGTAGTACCCATTCTCCAAAGGTCTGAACTTTGGGGTTTGCTCATTGCTCATCAGTGTCAACAGCCTCGCCAGTGGACTACCTTTGAAACTGAACTGCTACAACAACTGGCTAACCAGCTAGGAATTGCCCTAGCTCAAAGCCAACTGGTAGAAGCCCTACGAGAAAGTGAAGCCCGATTTCGCACCATGGCAGATAGCGCCCCTGTCTTACTTTGGATATCTGGCCTTGATGGAAAGTGTACGTTCTTCAATCAAGGTTGGTTGAATTTTACTGGGCGCACTTTGGAACAGGAAATAAATGAGGGTTGGACAGAAGCAGTTCATCCGGAAGATTTGCCCTACTGTCTTAATACCTATAGAAGTGCTTTTGCTGCTCGATTGCCCTTTCAAATAGAGTACCGCTTACAGCGTGTTGATGGTGAGTATCGCTGGGTTCTGGATACAGGAGTGCCCAGATTTTCCCCCGATGGCAGTTTTGCTGGTTACATTGGCTCCTGTATCGATATTAGCGAGCGCCGGGAAGTAGAAAGGCTCAAAGATGAGTTCGTTTCAGTAGTTAGTCACGAATTGCGGACACCTTTAACCTCTATCCTCGGTGCTTTAGACTTGTTGGCCTCTGGGGTACTACGTACTCAACCTCAACAAGCCCAACACATGTTGGAAATTGCCGCCAAGAATGCAGATCGGTTGGTACGTCTGATTAACGACATTCTCGATATTGAGCGCATCGAGTCTGGCAAAGTGACCATGACTAAACAAGTTTGTGATACAGCTCATTTAATCAGTGCTTCCGTCGAGGTGATGCATAGTCTAGCTGAAAATGCTGGAGTCACTCTCTCCGTCTCTCCCCTGTCAGTAAGGCTGTGGGCTGATCCAGACCGCATTATTCAGGTCATCACTAACTTGCTCAGTAATGCTATTAAATTTTCCTCTCCGGGTTCAACAGTTTGGCTAACTGCCGAATTACAACTCGAAGAGACAGTAGAGAGGGAGCAAACAGGGGATTTTCCTCTGCCAGCAGCGGCAGAACAGGTTAAATTTCAGGTTAGGGATCGAGGGCGAGGTATTCCGGCGGATAAATTGGAAACGATTTTTGGACGCTTTCAGCAGGTTGATGCCTCAGACTCACGTCAGAAAGGAGGTACAGGCTTAGGGCTAGCTATCTGTCGCACGATTATTCAGCATCACGGCGGGCGAATTTGGGCAGAGAGTAATCCAGGAGTTGGAAGTACTTTCTTCTTTACTTTGCCAGTTCTACAGGAGAATACCGCTGTGGCGATCGCTCCGGAGGGTAGTCCCTTGGTGTTAGCTTGCGATGATGATCCTTCCGTGCGAGAGGTAGTAAAAGCCATGCTCGAACAGAGAGGCTACCAGGCGATGACCGTAGCCTCAGGGCAAGATGCTTTACAGTATGCAATACAAGAACAACCAAAAGTAATTCTCCTCAACCTGATGATGCCAGGGATGAGTGGTTGGGAAACATTAGCTGCCCTTAAAGAACAGAAGGAAACGAGAAATATTCCTGTAATTATCCTTAGTGGTGTCTTGCCAGATGCTAGGGAAATTCCCCATCCCCAAGTCAGTAATTGGATAGTTAAACCTCCTGATGAAAAACAGCTATTCCAAGCTCTCGCCCAGGCTTTGGCACAGCAAAATCAAAATATTAAAGTGCTGGTTGTAGAAGATGACCTAGATTTAGCACAAGTATTAATTGCCGTATTTAGACGCTACGATATTGAGACTTATCATGCCCAAACGGGACTCCAAGCAATCCAATTGAGTCAGCAGATTATCCCTGACTTGCTAGTACTTGACCTAGTACTTCCAGAATGTGACGGATTTGCTGTGGTAGACTGGCTGCGGCAGCACAACCGCCTATGCCAAGTTCCTTTAATTGTCTATACCTCCAAAGACTTAGAAGCAGAAGAAAGAGAAAGACTCAAGCTAGGGCAAACCTTGTTTCTCACCAAAGGACGCATCACTCCAGAGGAATTTGAGCAGCGGGTAATTAACTTGCTCAGTAGAGTTATTCAAGATCAGGAAGGAGAAAGCAGCAACAGTGGAACCTAAACAAATTCTGATTGTTGATGATGAAGAAGATATCAGGGACGTAGCCAAACTAGCCCTAGAAATGTTGGGTGGTTGGCAGGTATTGACCGCCAGTTCTGGTAGCCAGGGATTGCTAGTGGCAGAACAGGAACAACCTGATGCTATCTTGCTAGATGTGATGATGCCGGACATGGATGGGGTCACTACCTTTCAGAAGCTACAGGCAAATCCTCAAACTAAGAACATCCCGGTAATTTTACTCACGGCAAAAGTGCAGTCTGCAGACCAGCGCCGATTTGATAATTTAGGCGTAAAGGCAGTGATTGCTAAGCCTTTTAAGACAATGAGTCTGGCTAATCAGGTGGCAGAAATCCTCAACTGGGACTAGCTATCTCACCTACTCCCCTCAATAGGTGACTAGGTCAAAGCCAATTTTTGTTAGGAAATTGAGCAAGCGTTCATAAGATTTTCATTTTTTGGTTTTAACTTTAAAGTAGAAGCAATCTAGAAAGGAATTAGATGCAAAAGCTTTCTGACATTTGGTTTAGGGCAGTAGAAGTAAAAGGATTTAACAGTAAATGTAACGCTCTTTTACTAATTAGCTAATGGCTCTATGCCTATATGTTTACTGGCTTTTCAGGCTTTTTGACCACTTGTTCAAGCCATCTTGTTGTAAAGAAAGTTCATTAAGCTTAAATTTTCTTTACATAGCTTTAAAAAGCTACTTCTAAGCTCGTTATCTTTTGCTGTTAATGCTTACTAACAACAGGAAATCTGTAGTTACTATGATTACACAACTTCAATGGATTCCCATCATCTCTAGCATGGGTTTTGGTATCTCGTTAATCATTATTGCCTATTCTTTTGCGGTCTAGCTACACAGTTTTTTTTCGAGGCTAAATATTGAATATTGAGGTGCTTTGACTAGGGAATAAGGGGGTAATTCAGCCATTCAGAATCATCTCAATTTTTTGTAAGAATGCTCTGTTTATTTCTTATTCTCATCTTAAGTTAGACAAAGAACAGACTTCTTGCAGAAGTCATGGAATAGGGCGTAGCTTTGTATTTGATTCTTCACCCCTCCATTAGGTTGTATCTTTAGTTTCGTCACAGGTCTGAAGCTATTGCGCAAGTTAATGGAAATTACGACCTAGAATAGGTGGAATAAATAAAAAGATAATTTCAAATTATCAAAAAACAAATAAGTTTATTTTTAAAGTTAATTTAAATCTTGATATTTACTTTCTTATTAGAGCTAGAAAAATATCCATGTCTAATACAAATCAGCAGTCAAGATTACCTTTGAGTGTAACCCTAATGGTTGGTGCCTTGAAACTGCATGACCGGGAGCTGGTTGAGTCTTGTGAAAAGATACTTGTTGATTTACTAGGTTGTGACAGTGCAAAGTACATTACAACTACAGCTATAATTCAAATCTTCCAAATTGATTCTGAGACTTATCACTGGATTTGGCAAAACATTCCTAAGGTAGAGTATTACCTAGAACTGAAAGAAATAGTTGTTGCAAACGCTATACAAACACTGATTAGCAAAGGTTTCGTGATCGGACAAGACTTTAGTGCTGTCTCTACTGGGAAAATTTTGATCGAGAAACAGGCAAAGATAGCATTGATGGGAAATTATTTAGAAGCGGAACGTCTTTTAGTTAAGCGAATATTTCACGTTCCAGTCTAAAAACTCAAAAACTTTTATTAATCTTTATATTTGAGTTGCTTCCTCTGAACTAGGATTGATATAACATACAATACATCTCTAACTCAAGAGGCAGCTCAATAGCAACCTTCTTGAAATAGGATTAGATAATAACAGTTCCTTAATACAAAGATTAGTATTTCTGAATTGGTAAAGACTAACTGTAAGCCTCGCTGGTGATCTATAAAAGATCAGCAACCTCCGAGCTAATACAAGAATATAGACAAAAGATATAGATTTATGTGATCAAGATGTCTTGCATTCTCATCTCGGCAAAGCTAAAGTTAGCAGCTAGATAATGATCCCGTTACACCAGATACAAAATACTCAATTTAAATAGGTAATGTAATAATGTTTACTAAAACAAATTTAGATAAGCCAGAAATCAAAACTAAAGGTGGTGTTAAAGCTAAGCAAGCTCAGCGAGAGGGAAATATATTTGACCAGAGAAATTTCCCTGCTTTCGATGAGCGCAATCGTGGTCGTGTTGCCATTTTCATCGACGGCTCTAACCTATTCTATGCCACCTTACAACTAGGTATGGAAATTGATTACACAAAACTGCTGTGCTGCCTAACTGGCGAAGCGAGATTACTACGGGCTTTTTTCTATACTGGATCAGATCCGATGAATGAAAGGCAACAAAGTTTTCTACACTGGCTTCGTTGCAATGGCTATCGTGTAATTTCTAAAGATCTAATTCAATTCCCAGATGGCTCTAAAAAAGCTGATATGGATGTAGAAATAGCCGTAGACATGATGACTTTAGCTCAGTACTATGATACAGCAGTTTTGGTCAGCGGAGATGGAGATTTAGCCTATGCTGCCAATCAGGTTAGTTATCAAGGCACTCGCTTAGAAGTGGTAAGTTTACGCTCTATGACTAGTGAGAGTCTCATTGATGTGGCAGATTACTACATTGACCTTAGTGATATAAAAAGCGATATTCAGAAAGACTCTTGTCATTAAACTTGCATACCCAAAAAACACGCTGTTAGGCTGATTGGTTGTTGCTTAGTTAAAGTCTTCTCAGTAAAAATAAAGATAGGGTATTCTTGAACCCGGTTTTACTTGGAAGACAATGACCAATCAGCCAGAACCATCTCAGTCGAGCTTACCCGAAGATAGTCTCAACGGTTCCCAGCAGCAAGACTTCGCCAACGGCAAACCCCCTAAACCAGTTACCTCAATTCAATCAGAGCAACACCTAGCTGTCCTATCACAGGAGAGCTTAACTAACCCGCTCAATATTGAAATCTCAGACACCAGAAAGCGTTCTGTTACCCTACTGACGATCAGTGCTTTGGCAGTAATGGTGGTGGGGCTAGTTATTGATAGCTTCTGGCTGGGCATATTAGGTGCTTTAGTGGCACTACTTGTTTCCCTACCAGTAATCTGGCCTTACCTGGGGGAATGGCTAGATGACTTTTTACCACCGCAACATCGAACCCAATTTATCGCAGCACTGGGTTCTATAGGGGCGATCGCAGGTTTACTAAAATTACTGGGTATTTATCAAAGATTAGGTGATTGGCTCAACCAGGCAAAATGGGATGAGTTCGGCTCATGGGCAGAGTGGGTGGGAGCATTAGGGCAAATTATGATTGCCATCCTTGCTGTCTATATTGCTTGGCGACAGTACATAATTTCTAAGGACTTAACAATTCAGCAAAACCTGATTACCCAGCAGCAAACTATTGATGCTTACTTCCAGGGTATTTCAGATTTAGCCCTCGATGATGAGGGTTTATTAGAAGACTGGCCCCAGGAGAGGGCATTTTCTGAAGGACGTACTGCTGCTATTCTCAGCAGTGTCGATACTGTCGGCAAGGCCAAAGTGCTACGCTTCTTATCCCAATCCAATTTACTGACACCTCTAAGGCGTGATAATCATTTAGGGCGACCTATGCTTAATGGTTACGGGAGTTACCAGGTAGATCGAGAGCATGGTGTGCGTGTAATTGACTTAGGCATCATGCTAGCCGGTGCCGATTTGCGAAGTACAGATTTACGTTGGACGGATCTAACTGAGGCAAATCTGGTTAGAGCTAACCTCAGTAAATGTAACTTGGGCAAGGCAAATTTGTCTAGAACTGTTTTGTTTGAGGCTAACCTCGTCGGTGCAGATTTGAGGGGAACCCGCCTCTTTTACGGTTCAGCAGAATCTGCTAGCCCCCGTAGCCGCACACAACCTCCTAACTACCAAACGGGTGTTTACACAGGGGCCGTAGTTGAAAATGCTAACTTTAGCCGGGTTTTGCGCATGGATGAACAACAACGTAACTATTGCTGTTCTTGGTGTGGTGAACGTTCAAGAAGAACAATTCCCGGAGGCTGCCAAGGAATTCCTAATAAATTAGGCAGATGATTTAAAAATTGACAAGAAGACTCTATTTCCCCTTTGATGAACCTCCAATACTCTTTGGTTATTCCCATCTATAACGAGGAAAAAAATATTGCGGAACTATACCGGCGTTTGAGGGCAGTGATGGATAAGTTGGGGGATGTAGAATTAATTTTGGTAAATGACGGTAGTCGCGATCGCTCCCTTCAACTGCTACGAGAACTCCATCAACAAGATTCACGAATTTGCTATCTCAGCTTATCCCGTAACTTTGGTCATCAGATTGCTCTAACAGCCGGTCTAAATTTTGTGCGTGGTCAAGTGATCATCGTTCTTGATGGTGATTTACAAGATCCCCCAGAGTTAATTCCCCATCTTATCGAAAAGTGGCAGCAGGGCTATCAAGTTGTCTATGCTCAACGCAGCAGAAGGCGGCAGGAAAATTGGTTTAAGCGCCTCTGCGCCTATGGGTTTTATCGTCTCTTGCAGCGTTTGGCAGAGGTGGAGATTCCCTTAGATACAGGTGACTTTTGTTTAATGGATCGGCAGGTAGTTGATGTCCTCAATCAGATGCCAGAACGCAATCGTTATCTCCGGGGGCTGCGTTCCTGGATTGGTTGGAAGCAAACTTCAATTTCTTATGAACGCGATCCTCGCTTTGCTGGTGAGGTTAAGTATACTTTTGCTAAGTCTCTATCCTTAGCAAGCAACGGTCTAGTTTCTTTTTCCAGACTGCCTTTAAGACTCTCTACCTACGTTGGTTTATTTGCAGCAGTCGTGGCAGTGTTGATGGCTTTACTAGTATTTTACTGGCGCATTGTTGCTCCTAACTCCCCTCTGACCGGCTTTGCCACGATTATGATTGCTATTTTCTTTCTCGGCGCTGTACAACTAGTGAGCATTGGCATTCTAGGAGAATATGTCGGGCGTATTTATGAGGAGGTCAAGGGTAGACCTTTATACGTATTGTCAGAGGTGGCAGGCTTCACTAGTCAGGCCGACTGAAATCTTCAAACTGCATGCACATCATCGTTAGCCAGCAATTTTCTTTGCAAATCTCTTTTCTTATGCTAAAAAGGATACTTGGTTTGTTGTCTAAATCACAAATGAGATGAGCCTAAGCAACTAAGCTTCTAATTAAAATATAACACCAGTTAGTAAAAAATAAAACTCAACTATCTAGACAAAAACCAACATTAGTGTCTCAACACTTGGGTTTTCGACCAAGCTATATTTTAAGCTGTAATTTAGTTTGTAAAACTCATCAATTCAAAAAATATATTAGTTTTTCAGAGGAAAAATAAATAAATATTCTAACTATAATTAGAAAATAAAAAAATACTTTAGACAGCTTGATATAACATCTAATCTCACCACTATGTCAGCATCTTAAGCAAAAATCCTACTGAGGTGGATATGGTAAAAGTTGAAAAACAAAATTCAAGAAGCCTAGAGGAAAACGCAATGTTGGGGAACTATAACAAAAGTGATTCAACAGAAAAGACTAGGATAACTCCACTCAGACTAGAGCCAGAAGCCATTTTGTCACCGAAGGAAGGACTAGCAGACATAAAATTTGCTCTAGATCAGTCAGCACTTATGTCCATAACGGATCGGAGTGGAACTATTACCGACGTAAATGATAAATTTTGCCAAATCTCCAAATATGACAGAGAAGAACTGATTGGGCAAAAACATCGACTAGTCAATTCAGATTTTCATACTAAGGAATTTTTTGAGAATCTGTGGTCAATGGTTAAGGGTGGTAGAGTTTGGCGAGGAGAAATTAGAAATAAAGCTAAAGACGGCACTTTTTATTGGCTTGATACCACCATTACTCCTTTCTTCGACCAAACGGGGGAAACTTACCAATACTTAGCCATTCAGTTTGACATTAGCAATCGCAAACAAGTCCAAGAGCAGCTACTACACCAGACTTTCCATGATCAGTTAACAGGTTTGCCAAACCGCACCTTGTTCATGAAACAGCTAGAGCAAGCAATCGTCAAGTGTGAACGATTCCCTGACTATTGTTTTGGCTTGTTAGTCATGGATCTTGATCGCTTTAAGTTAGTTAACGATAGCCTAGGACATGCCATTGGCAATCAACTTCTAATTGCCTTAGTTGAAAGATTAAAAAATCACCTGAATTCTACAGATATAGTGGCTCGTATTGGGGGAGATGAGTTTGCCATACTTCTCAGTTCCATCAAAGATAGGGACGAAGCAATAAGTATAGCCAATGGTATCCATCAGCTCTTGAGTGTGCATTTTGATATCGAAGGGCATCAAATCTTCACGACAGTTAGCATTGGTATTACCATTTCCAAAGGCTGTTACCAGTCAGAGCATCTTCTACGAGACGCAGAAATTGCTTTGTATAAAGCGAAGGAAGAGGGCAATGCGCGTCATGTAACATTTGAGCGGGCAATGCATCAGCAAGCACTGATGAGAATGCAGATAGAAACTGGTCTTCGACAAGCCCTACAAAAACAAGAGTTTAAGGTTTATTATCAGCCAATTGTCTCCCTCAAAAGTGGTGCAATTTCAGGCTTTGAAGCTTTAGTTCGTTGGCAGCATCCGGACAAAGGGCTGATTTCTCCAACTGAATTTATTCCGGTTGCTGAGGAAATAGGACTAATTATTCCCCTCGGCGAATGGGTATTGCACGAAGCTTGTAGTCAGACAAAGATTTGGCAGGAAAAACTTCAGCAAAAATTAGGTCATAGCTCAGATCAGCGGACTCTAACTATTAGTGTCAATCTCTCCGCTAAACAGTTTTCTCAACCCAATTTAATTGAACAAATTGACAGCATTTTAGCAAAAACTGGTTTACCTCCTAGCAGCTTGAAGCTAGAGATTACAGAAAGTGTCATCATGGAAGATAAAGAAGCTGCCACTAGATTAGTCTCACAGCTCAGAAGTAGGAAAATCAAGGTAAGTATTGATGATTTTGGTACAGGTTACTGTTCCTTAAGTTATCTGCAACGTTTTCCCCTCGATATTTTGAAGATTGATCGTTCTTTTGTGAATCGATTAGGGGAAGTTGGCGAGAAGCCAGAGATTGTACAAGCAATTGTCACCTTAGCTCATCATTTAGGAATGGAAGTGATTGCTGAAGGCGGGGAAACAGCACAACAGTTTGCTCAACTACAAGCATTAAAATGTGAATATGGGCAAGGATACTTTTTCTCGAAACCCCTAGATACTGAAGCTGCAGAAGCACTAATAACCTCAGAACCTCAGTGGTTAGACTGCGGTAAAGATGGTGTAGCTCCCCTTAGTTTTTTACTCGATGAGGTGATGGGGGGACAAAAGATTCATTAGGGAGAAGTTAAGCTGATGTGTACTGAAATTGACTTAAATTAACCAGAGTTCGATCTTGGAAAATGAGCTAGTGGAAAGATTATTTACCACTTTTCTGCGAAGGGACGAACTTCTACATCAAATGACCATGCTGATGGTGGTTGGTGAGCTATGTGAAACACCTCCTCTGCAATATCTTGGTTGACAGAAAAAATCCCCGGATAGGCTTGACTGCTGATTCAACGTCTCAGTGTTGAGTCCCTGAACGGGTTGAACCATTGACCAGAGAGTGGCGATGGCTGCATCAACTGTAATATAGGCTACATGCACACCTTTTGAACCAAATCACGGGCTAGGGACTGAGATAAAATCCGTTACGCTGCTTTAGTTGGTGCAAAAAGTGCATAGGTAGGAATACCTCTTAGAGCGGCGGTGTTTCCCGTAATAATGATGGCTCCCTTTCTTGCTGCGATCATACCAGGAGCAAGTTCACGAGCTAGATAAAGCATTAAGCGCATCAAAAAGTTGCTGAGCAATTTCTTGAATTTCGGACTGAATCTTTTTACAGTTCTTTTCAGAAAGAGGCTTTACACTATCACTTTTCACTCGCAGTACTTCTTGACAGTTTTGTAAACACTCTGCCAAATGACCGTTGTACCGTCTTTGACCTTTGCGTGCCTCTTGGCTGATAGGGTCGTTCTTTCCATGCAGACCCTCCAGTAAGGATTTTATTTCTAGCTGTCGCTTTGTATGATTGCTCTGAGTAGACAACCGAAGTACAGCACACGCCGCAGCAAAGACCCGCCCCAAGTCAGCAATTTCCGTAATTCGGCAAGGATATAAACCTCGGACAGAGGTGATGTGTGAATCCGAAATATCGGCAACTGTCTTGGTAAAATTACGCTTGATTTTCTGGGAAACCTCCCCGCTTTCGACTCTTTCGATCCTAATGCACCCATTATCGGCAATTGCCCAGGCATAGCTAAATAGGTGATAGGCATGTTCTAACTTCTTGTCCCATCCTGATAATGATGTTGGTTGTTTGTCCTCATCACCAAATTCTTCACGCATCGGTAGCAATAAATGACACAAGCCTCGAATGAAGAAGAGGTAGCACGCTTTAGGGCCAAATAGATAAATAGGTTCGGTGTTTTGATGATCATCGGGGTAAAGACGACCCTTTCGCACCGATAAAAATGCCATGTCCAGATATAAGCTGCCATCCTGGTACATATTTGACGATGAGTGTTTGATGGAGCTTTTCTCCCGGATAGGCGGAATGACATCGATGAGGCAGTCGCCAAAAGGAACGTTCAATTCCTCGTCAATCCCACTCTTTTCCTTAATCTGGAGGTAGCAGCGCCGTCCAGTCTCGGCGTACATCTCCAAGGCATGGTTGCGTAGTTGTCGCGCCCAGGTCAAACATTCCTCCACAGATAGTTTGTTAGGGTGAATAGTGAGGTTAGGCGCAAATGAAGCCATAAGATAAGCCCAGCATTGGTATGCCGTTGCGATTACATAAAGGTCGCGATCGCTGTCACAGGCGGCAAAAACTCTTGCTCGTTCCAGCAGAAACAAGCGACCGCCGTGGATATGCTGAGGCTCGGTTCTTGGTAGGCGGTAGAGCCGATAATCTGTCGGTGGACTGTAATTAACTTTGTTGGGATCAGCCACCTCTTTGGAAAAAAAGATAAACAGTTTAGCTCGTAAGAGATAGATTCTGGCAAGAAGTTGATAATACGGATGAAAAGTCGCCTGGGACACTTCATTGATAACGTGATACTTAGTGAGTCTCACCGTCAAGTGCTGTTCTGCCCTCTCTAGTGCCTCCCAGGCAATGTCTAACGGTTTTACCTGCTGGTTTCGACCCTTTCTCCTCGGAAGGAAGTTGAAATAGTCATCCTTCCCAGCTTCCTGTTCCGTTGGCAAGTCCAAGAGGTAAAAGTACTCAGCCAAGCACAGCTCGTAGCGTATAAGCAGGGTACTGGAAAAGACTTTAAACTGGGGATGCTGATAATAAGTTCCCGTATCCTCCAGACTTTTCTCCTCTTGGTAAGACTGACACCAAAAGATGCCTTCATCTGAAATTTCATCAAGTGTCTTTGATAATTGCGCTATGTAGGGATAAGCTTTACGGTAGGCTCCCTCTGTTAAAAAAGTCTCGGCAACTGTTAGGTAAGCGTCAAAGAAGACGTAGGCATGTTTAGTGTGGTCAATGGGGTCGCCGCTAAGGCTATGCAGCAGCTCGACTTCGAGCCAGCGCTCTAGCGCAAAGGATGAGAACGGATAGTTCTCGACATAATCCTTGGCTTTGTCAAGGATATACTGTTGCTCGATACGGTGCAGTAGGTTTTTTAGGTACGTTTTTGGGGGAATGCCCGTGTTTTTAATTGCTCGCAAGCGAGCTTGCAGTGCCGCTCTGGCCGCACTCAGCAAAGCATCAAAATCACAGTAATCACCGCGTCCACTGGGGTCAATAAAGGCAAACTCTTCGTAGTGACAGATACCGTCATCCCCGCCACTACTTTGCATGGCTTCCCCGATAGTCTGGTTTTGGCATAACTTGACCAAGCTATGGGAAAAAACTGGCGAGGGGACGTTGCTTTGGACAATGTCTTGGTTCATTAAGACATCGTGGGCGATGGGAAAATAGTCTTCCTTGAGGCAAGCAATATCCCACAACAGCGCTGTGTTCATCACTCTTATAATATGGGAGAAAGTACCGCCGATACCTCTACTGCGAACCTTGAAATTCACCTGGATGTTCTTATCGATTTGGGTTTTCAGCCGATTGTGGACAATAGTTGAAAAAGGTTGATAGGACAATTCCTCTTGGTTCTCCTGGAGTCGTATATAGAAGGAACCCACCACCGACGATGAATAACGTGACGGTAACTGGTCGAGCAATTTATCGATGGGCGCACCAAGCTTTTTATCCTTACCAAAATGAGTTAGGTTTAACAATCCACGATTGAATGCCCCCTTGGCAATATGGGTTCCCTTCATTGGTAAGGGAAACGGGCCTGGTTGGGTTATTTCAACAGCCTTGAAGTAGACCGAAAATTCCTCATTCAGCTGGTTGTTTTCAATAACAGCTTGTGTGAAGCGCTTAACAAAGGCTGAACTCAGGTACTGCTCTATATAACTGCCTTGGTCATCAACATCAAGAAACCGAATCTGACCAGTGCCTGCTTGCAATAGCAAGCGTCCGATAGCTTTCTTGGCTTTCTCTTTTAGGGTTTCAATCTGGTTGCATGGTTCTGCCAAATAATTCGGACAGCCGTTTTGACAGAGTTCATCAATGTAATCTTCAACATCTTGCAATGTTGCCAAGGGTTTTGCCAATGTGTCGGTAAAGTGCAGACTGATAGACGCTTTGTAGAGCTCGAGTATGCGTTTATAGTCGGGCTTATCCTGGTACAGCCCTATATTAAGGAGCGCTTGCTGAAACAGAACATCCCGCTCACTGGCTTTCAGTTTTAGTTGCTCTCGTTCCTCCCGCGTAAGCTGGGTCAGCATCTGGAATGCTCGTAGAATTTGTTCCTGGGTTAACGGTGCAACATTAAATTTGATTTTCCTGTTTGATTTCAGGGTAATAGAGGGTTTATTTTCTATCGACTTCTGTAAACAGCAAAGAACCTCGACTAAACCCTCCGTTTTCTGTATTATCTCTTCAAATTTCCTACGGCCGTAGTCTCTTCCTCTTGATTTATCACTAAAGGGAATCCCCAAAAATATTTCTGCGATCGCTCTTTGACTTAGCTCATGCTCTTGAGCCAGACATTTGATTAGATAATCGCTCAGTTCCTTGGCGCGTCGCTCGTCAGTCATACTGAAAAGTCTCTTCTTTACAAAAGTTAACCTTGCAATAAATTATGTACGGCAAAATTTCTACCGTGCTTTACTTAATAGTCCGGTAAAAATCTCACCGTCTTTTTTGCTCAAATATGTAAAAATCTCATCGTATATTAATAAAATAAAATAAAAGACGTGATTGATTTGGCATTTAGCCTTTTAAAAAGGGTAAAAATCACGTTTATTCCAAATTTGTGTACTTAATTATACAATTAACTGAGCAATAATTTCGCCTACTTCTTCAACCAAAAATAGAAATAGGTTGGTATTTTCACCTAGTTTCTTGGCTAAAGGTGGGTGACATTTCATCATCCAGGAGTGTAAAGTAGAAAAGCGACAAGCTATATCAAGATTCTGTCCCTTCAAGATAAATATGTTGGTGGGTTCAGTTTTTTGCAAACAACCGTCTCTTGGTGTACACTTGAGACGGTTGCTCTACTAAGAAAACATAGAAAACCTTGAAAGCATTAGGCACTACGAAAGGACGGAATCTTGATTAGTTTGTCGCAGAACTTCTAGGTTTCCTCCTATTGCGTTCCTTTTTTCAGGGTTTTTAGGACAAAACTTTAGGAGGACTCAACAGATATGAGCGTTTTGCAGAATAACCAAACTCCTGGTTCAAATCCGGATGAACAAGGAGTATCAGTTAATATTCGACTGCCTCAGAAAGTGATTGCTATAACACTCGGCTTCTCTCTGTTTTATGGGCTTGGGTTTGTAACAGGTAATAACCAAAGTCAGGCTCAAAGCCAAAAACAGAACCAGAGTCAAACGCAGGTTTCTAATTGCAGTTTAGAATCATCAACCACAAGCTCTCTAGCACCGGGGAAAAACTACTAGGGAGTATTAATTTTGCGTGAGTTCGACCTAGGCTCGAACTCACGTTTCCTTGACTAATCTAGTTGCTTTACTCATCCACATGTTCGGACATACCTCAATCTAAGAGGGCGAATAGACAAATACCCGTGCAACTTGGTTTAGACCGATAGAGCAGTGATAAGTAGTTTGATGTGACCTAACCTAATGACCAAGAAGTTATAAAATTGATGTCTAAGTAGTACAGCAAAGCCATCTAAAACCCAAAATTCTGTTGTACTCCTGATGTGAGGAATTCGTCCTTTATACAAGCGCTTTTCTGCACATCCGAACAAAAACGCCTGACTAACCTTAATCTGTCTCGGAATTAGCGAGAAAGCGATCGCACTCCACAAAAACTAACCCCTTACTTCCACTAGACCGTAATAATTTAAAAATTAACGACACCCAGACTCAATCAGATCAATCTTCCCCTTAAGTACCTTCAAAGACGGGGCCGTATGGCAACGGTTGCTCAAAGGAGCGTAGCCTTGCCACTCTTGAGCTGTCTTGTTAATAAACCAATCTCGATAAATCTGATTGTCATCAAAGTCCCCTTCAAGAGTCATCCACTCACCAGCAAGGGCCAGTCCGCTATCTAAAAGTAGTTCTAGTTGAGGTTGCAGCCAGTCCCAGAGTTCTTGTATAGCACCACGCGTTAAGGTTAGGACATTTTTACATCCTGAAACCCAATCACAGCTTACTGTTGCCTGTTGCCTGTTGCCTGTTCCCTAGCGCGTAGCGCTATACATCCTGAAAAATACATGGATGCCAGTAAAACTCAGTCTCAGTGCCACTAACTGCCACTCGGTAGCCCTGCTGAACTCTGTAGATGCCGACTTCGACACCAGCATGCTCAATTACTTGAACTGGGGACTTTTGGGTTAGCATTTAAGGGAGATAGGAAAAGGGTTAAGTGGAAAATACTAATTTATTAGATCTAATCTTTGGCGGGTTGGCGATCGCTATTTTATTTGGTGGTTTAATTATGCTATTTAAGGGAATGTCGGCATTTGAAGATAAAGGTAAGTAACAAAGTTTACCATCATCACTAAAATCGATAGCTTCAACCTGATGAACAATAAATCAGATGATTATTTCTAGAAACAAAGGGCTACTAACTTTGTTACTCTCAATGACATTAACCTTAGCTAGTCCTGTCCTTGCCGAGACAAAGATTGAGATTGATAGCCAAGAGGCATTTACTGATAAGGAACTGTCATCGGGAGCCATTAAGGTTTTAGTAAACTATAGACCTTATAACTTTGAGCAAGGTGATTCCTTGGAAAACAACAACCTGCAATATCGCATTTTATACAATGATGTTGAGCAGGTAAATAAGAAAACCTCTACTGTTTTTACTGGCGGTGTATCTTTGCAAGACTTGGATGCAAACAGCACCCCAGAAGTAATTGTAGAAACTTACAGTGGTGGCGCACATTGTTGTACAAGCTTCAAGATTTACACTTGGAAAAATAATCAATTTATTGAACAGGATACAGGCTTTTTAGATGGTTCTGGTGGGGAATTTAGTGATTTAGATGGAGATGGCAAGATTGAGTTTGTCACTTCGGATAAATCCTTTCTCTACAAATTTTCGAGTTATGCAGCTTCTTTTCCACCTTCTCGGGTTCTTAGTTTTAGGAATGGTGAACTGCAAGATACAACTCGTCAGCATCCTAATGAACTGCGATCGCGAGCTTGGCAAATGTACCAGTCTTTTTCGGAGGCTAAAGAAAGTGACTATCCAGTCAATGGTTTTTTAGCGGGCTATGTGGCTCAAAAGATATTGCTAGGAGAGTATCAGCAGGGATGGGATTTCATGTTAGCTCATTATGATCGGACTTCGGATTGGGGACTAGATGAGATTCAAGAAGGTGGTAGAAGAGTTAGCAAGTATCCTGACTTTCCCACAGCGTTGAGGGCTTTTTTAATTGAGCAAGGTTATCTATAGCGCTATGCGCGAGGGAACAGGGTTTGCGTAGCATGGCCGCTAGGGCATACAGGGAACAGGCAACAGTGAGCTGTGGTTAGGTTTTAGGATGTAAAAATGTACTAAGCTAATGAATCCCGGTAGCGGGATTGAAACAGAATCGCACTCTCGATTATGCTGGCATAAATGGGGAAAGTAGACTTCTTGTCGGCAATTACTATGACCGCAACCGCCAAAAAACTAACCCTTGACCAATACCTTGCCTACGACAACGGGACAGATACCCGCTATGAGTTAGTTGATGGCGAACTTGTGGAAATGCCCCCAGAGACAGACAGAAATAATTTAATTTCCATCTATCTACTTGCAGAATTTCTCAAAATTGTTCCCCTTCAATTAATCCGCCACAAAGACACAGAGATTGTAGTAACGGGAAATCGGACACGAGTACGGCTACCAGACTTAATGATATTAACTGAAGAGTTGCTAGTAGCGATCGCGGGTAAGCGAGCTACCATTACTCAAGATATGCCCTCTCCCCTGTTAGTAGTTGAGGTTGTCTCCCCAGGTAAAACTAACGAAGATAGGGATTACCGCTACAAACGCTCAGAATATGCAGCACGAGGAATTCCTGAATACTGGATTGTTGACCCAGGAAACCAAAAAGTTACCATCTTAACCCTAGTAGATGGACTCTACGAAGAATCAGTATTTCGAGGAAAAGATACTCTTAAATCAATTATTTTTACCGACTTGCAGCTAGTAGCAGCAGAGGTTTTGCAACCCGGAATTAGCTAACCAAGAATCAAATATTTCAAACCCGCGCAGGCGGGTTTGGTTTGTGTAGCTGCGGTTTTAAGCGCTAGGTGCTATATCTCCTGATACTCCTCCATCCCCGCACAAGAACAGACAAAATTGCGATCGCCAAAAGCATTATCAATCCTACCCACAGCAGGCCAGAACTTATGTATACGAGTCCAAGGTGCTGGGTAAGCCGCTTGCTGACGTGAGTAAGGATGATGCCACTCTTGGGTTAACAAAGCTTCTGCCGTATGGGGAGCATTTTTGAGTAAATTATCTTCAGCATCCACCTTACCTGTTTCAATTTCTGCTATTTCTTGCCGAATCGCAATCATCGCCTCACAAAAACGATTTAATTCTTCCAAAGATTCGCTTTCCGTTGGTTCTACCATCATCGTTCCCGCCACAGGCCAAGAAACTGTTGGTGCATGGAAACCATAATCCATCAAACGCTTAGCAATATCATCTACTTCAATACCTGCTGACTTTTTAAGCGATCGCAAATCTA
>JBAUJE010000031.1:0-17470 GCA_049683475.1 Coleofasciculaceae cyanobacterium
CAGTTGTTAATTGAAAATAGTTAATTGTTAATAGAAAACCCCGAAAAAGTCTATTAACAGTTTTCTATTTTCCATTTTCCATTTTCAATTCTAAATTCTAAATTCTAAATTCTAAATTATAAATTAAACTTACACTGCCTTAATTGGTGTCCGATAATCACTCTCTTCTTCAACTCCTTTTGCCGGAATTTCATCTTGGTTGGTAATTAGGCGTGCTCCCCGCTTACGTGTGAAGTAATTCCATCCCCACTGGAACATTACTAGTAGCTTATTGTCAAACTCAATTAGGAAGAGAATATGAACAAAGCACCAAGCTAACCAAGCAGGGAAACCAGAAAACTTGATAAAACCTAAGTTGACTACTGCTTCATGCCTTCCAATCACAGCTAAGCCACCGTAGTCGCTGTATTGAAAAGGTCGCGTATTTTCTCCGACAAGCTTCTTCTCGATGAGTTTGGCAACATACTTAGCTTCTTGCATAGCCACTGGTGCAACTCCAGGTAAGGGTTTTTCACCCTGGTGGGAAAAGTTTGCCAAGTCGCCAATCACAAAGATATTGGCATGTCCTGGCACACTTAGGTCTGGTTTGACAATTACTCGTCCGGCGCGGTCAAGTTGAACCTCAGTACGTTCTGCTAGTACCTGTCCCAGTTTAGATGCTTTCATGCCAGCGGCCCAGAGGATAGTTTGAGCTGACATCTGTTCAATTTCAGTACCGCGACGGATAGTTAGGAGATGGTCTTCTATATTTGTTACTAAGCTTCCTGTTTGTACCTTAACCCCCAACTTTTCTAGGGAGGCTTGGGCTTTAGCTGATAATTCTGGTGGATAGGGTGGCAAAACCCGATCCAGGCCTTCTAGAAGTAAGATTTGAGTTTCTGATGTGTTAATCTTCCGGAAGTCTTCCTTAAGGGTGCTGTAGGCAAGTTCCGCTAAGGCCCCAGCTAATTCAACACCAGTAGGGCCACCTCCGACAATTACGAAGGTTAACCAGGAACGGCGAATTTCTGGATCTTTTTCTTTTTCTGCTGCTTCAAAAGCATAAAAAATACGACGGCGGATTTCTAGGGCATCTTCTATAGTTTTTAAACCAGGGGCTTTTTCTGCCCACTGATCATTACCAAAATAGTGATGACTAACACCAGTAGCAATAATTAATGAGTCGTAGGTTATTTCTTCGTCTTTTAGAATAACTTTTTGCTGTTGCGGATCAATATCAATTACTTCACCCATCAGCACTTGAGTATTTTTATTGGGAGCGACGACTGCTCTTAGGGGTGAGGAAATATCTCCAGGTGATAAACCACCAGTTGCTACCTGGTAAAGCAGGGGTTGAAATAAATGAAAATTACGTTTATCAATGAGCGTAACCTTGACTGGTGCTTTTCTGAGATGGTGTGCGGCATAAAGTCCACCAAATCCTCCACCGACGATAACAACGTGATGGCTAGGCTGATCTTTTGCTGCTCTCAACATACTAGTTATGCCCTTTATTAATCTGAACACATGAAGTGGAAACTAATTGACTATGACAGTTTTTAGATTTTAACAAAATTGTATTTTTTTAGTATGCTTGAATTCTTACTAAAGACAGAATATTAGGCAATAGTGCCGGTGATATAATTTGTCAATCATTTTAGGAAAAATCGAGACGCTAATTAAAAAGATTGACATTTTTTTAAAAATTTAGGTGTTATAAAACAATTATCTCCAAATTTTACAGTTTAAGATTAACAATTAAAAAATGTGATCGTCAAGGAAAATAAGTAGCTTTTTGTTTTTTAATTTTCTTTTTTCATCTAAAATACTTAGCGATTCTGGCACTTAGTGGAGTATCCCAAAATTATGCTATTTTACCGAAAAGCGGAGTTGAGATGAAGAACCTTGTTGCTCTTGCGCTAGACAGATCACAAGCTACAATTAAAGTTTATTCTCTTAAACTTTAAATTACCAAGTTAGAACTATTTTTGCGAGAAACCTCAAGTGAATGCCAATGAGAAATAAGCAAATAGGTATAATAATCACCTCTGCCTTACTAGCAGCTAGTTGTTTAACTACTTTTGCCAAAGCAGTGGTGGCTCAACCAAATCCCTCTTCTTGTCAATCACCACCGCCAGATGAATATATCTTGTTGATACCAAGTCAGACTTGGGAAAGTCACCAAACAATTCAAACCAGCTTACCAGCCAACACACCCACTACCTTTTGCCGATATCTAGACAAAACGGTAACACGGATTGGAGGTTTCAGAGAGCTTGAGAATGCCAATGATTGGGCCAGCTATATCCAAGATAGCTTAGGATTATCTGCATTTGTGGTGAAAGCACCACCCCTAGAGTTGTCAACCCCTGCTTCTAGCTATAACCCTCAGTCCTTAGGAGAAGGTTACGCCGTCTTAGTTGATTACTTCAATCGACCGGAAGTTGCAGTTCAGGTGCAACAGTTACTCGGTACTAGTGTGGGCTTGGCTTCTTACGGTCAGCGCCCCTACTTATTGGCATTGTATACTACCCGCCAATCTCAGGCTAACTCAATCTTACGTCAACTTAGCGATCGCGGTTTTTGGAGCATGGTTGTTGATAGTCGCCGCGTAACACTCTTAAGACAAAAGGTGAATTGAAAATAGAGAATTTTGTTGACAATTTTCCATTAACAATTAATAATTTCCTCTCTAAGAATAAGCAGCGGCGAACAAACAAGCAACGGCGATACCCAAACCAAATCCGACAATAACCTGAAAAGGTGTATGTCCGAGTAATTCTTTAAGACGTTCTTCGTTAAATTCTTTGCCTTCAATAAATAGCTCATCGATAATCTGGTTGAGAATACGAGCTTGTTTTCCAGCAGCTTGACGAACACCAGCAGCATCATACATAACGATACCAGCAAAAACTGAGGCGATCGCAAACTCAGGTGAAGCCCATCCCATCGTTTGTCCTACACCCACGGCCAAAGCTGTAACTAGTGCTGAGTGGGAACTAGGCATACCACCTGTAGTTACAAGAACCCGAAAATCGAATTTGCGGTGTCTTGCCAGTTCGACAAGAAGCTTAGATAGTTGAGCAACTAGACAAGCAATAAGGGCAACCAATAGGACTCTGTTGTCTAGGACATCGCCAAAGTCGTGCATAGAGTTTTACTCACAATTGGAAATATCACTGTTAGGGAATGATTAGTTGAAAATTGTTAATTGAAAAATACCAATTAACAATTTTCCATTTTCTAGTGGGTTCGCTTTGTGATAAAGTCAGCCAGCGCTAGCAAAGGTTCAGCTTTGGCCCCAAAGGGTTCCAGTTGAGCTTTTGCCGACTCCACCAACTGCTCTGCTTTAGCTTTAGAGGTTTCTAGTCCCCAAAGGCTGGGATAGGTTGCTTTTTGCGCTTGCAGGTCTTTACCTGCTGTTTTTCCCAGTTGCTCCTGAGTCGCGGTGATATCTAAAATGTCATCGATAATTTGAAAGGCTAACCCAATATTTTGGGCATAGCAAGATAGCCGTTGCAAATCTTCCTCGCCTGCTCCCGCCAACTTAGCACCACAAACCACGCAGGCTTCTAATAATGCCCCGGTTTTGTGGGTGTGAATATAGGTGAGAGTTTCTTCCTCAATATCGGGTTTTCCCTCCGATTGCAAATCCACCACTTGACCACCAACTAATCCCGATGCTCCCACAGCTCTTCCCAAACAGGCAACTACCTTTAATACTTGCTCAGCTGGGACATTCTGGGTTTGGGCAGCAATGTACTCAAAAGCATAAGCTAATAAGCCATCTCCTGCCAAAATAGCGATGTCTTCACCATAAACCTTGTGGTTGGTCGGTTTACCCCTGCGGTAGTCGTCATTATCCATTGCCGGGAGGTCATCGTGAATCAATGACATGGTATGGATCATTTCCAGGGCACAGGCAGTAGGCATCGCCATCTCAATGGTGCCACCAGCTAGCTCACAGGTAGCAAGGCAAAGAATCGGACGCAGGCGTTTACCTCCCGCAAGAAGGGAGTAGCGCATTGCCTCGTAAATTCTTTCGGGATAGGTAAGCGGGAGGGAGCGGTCTAAAGCCGCCTCAACCTGTGTCTGCCGCCCTTTTAAATAAGCAGATAAGTCAAAAGTAGAGGTTTTTCCTTGAGGGGCAGGTCGTCCATCCGTCGCCACCATGCCTTCATTCCTTGATATTTTCTTCACTGTCTTAATAATTCTACGGGGTGACGGTATTTATGAATAAGCCCTGGTATAGCTGAGTACAGTATTTTTTAAGAGCATGGCAACAGTCATCGGCCCTACACCACCAGGAACAGGGGTGATAAACTTGGCAATTGCCTGGGCAGAGTCAAAATCAACATCTCCCACCAAGCGAGTTTTACCACTACCATTATCAAGGCGGTTAATACCGACATCAATCACCACAGCTTGGGGCTTAACCATCTCAGCTGTAATTAGTCCTGGTCGTCCTACTGCAGCAACTAGAATATCAGCAGTACGGGTAATTTCCGGCAAATCAGCTGATTTAGAATGAGCGATTATCACAGTAGCATCAGCTTCTAAGAGCATCAGAGCTAGGGGCTTACCAACCAAAATACTGCGACCAACCACAACAGCCCGTTTGCCTGTCAATTCAATCGAGTATTCTTGTAGCAGGTGCATCACCCCTGCCGGTGTACAGCTACGCAAACCAGGTTCTCCCCGCATTAAACGCCCCATATTAACTGGATGCAATCCATCGACATCTTTATCCGGATTGATTTGCTCAAGTAGGGAAACATCATCTAAGTGGCTAGGTAAGGGTAGCTGGAGGAGAATCCCATCCACTCTCGGATCTTGATTGAGAGCGCTAATCGTTTCCTCTAGTTCCTCTTGGGAGGTATTAGTGGGAAAATGACGACCGAAAGAAGCAATACCAACTTTGGTGCAGGCACGCTCTTTACCACGCACGTAGGCGGCACTAGCGGGGTCATCACCCACCCTCAGGACAGCTAGACCAGGAGGACGACCTGTTTCTAAGACTTGCTCCTGTATCTGTTGAGAGAGCTGCACCTGCATCCGCCCTGCCAGAGCTTTACCATCTAGTATGTGGGTGTCGGTTAAATCCATGGCAATTTTAGGAGTGATTCCAAACCATATCAGTTTTGCAGATTTCGCTCATTTGTGAACAAGAAAGGATGAAGGGAGTCGGGAGGTGATGGAGTGATGAGGTGATGAGGTGATGAGGTGATGAGGTGATGAGGTGATGAGGTGATGAGGTAGAAACCTCTAACAAATCAGATCCAGGAAAAAATCAGCTAAACTCGTGGCGATAAAGCCCTTAACCATTAAGACGATGCAACAGAGAAAGGCAAAAGGCAAATATTCCTACTGTTCCTTATATCCGCAACGTCAGACTGCCAGAAAGCAACTTAATGGATGTTCGCTGGCTCTGGGGGGAGAGAATAAAAAGTCAATAATGTTTTACATCTTACCCCTATGCTTGTTTCTGGTTGGGGGTGGACTGATTGGCTGTGGTAATTCAGCTAGTCTTGATACCCATTGGGTTAAAGTGGGCGGTCGCTCAGTGGCGGTGACAAAAATTAGTGATATTCAAAATAGTAAGGAGGCTGACTCTCAAGTTTACCTTGTTGGTCAAGTTACTAATAAAGCACCCTTATTGACAGCTGGTGCCTATGAAATTCAGGATACTAGTGGCAAAATTTGGGTGATAACTGACAAACCTCTTCCCCATGTTGGTGAACAAGTCTTGCTTAAAGGTCAGCTACAGTTTCAAAGTATTCCTGTCGGGGGACAAGAGTTAGGCGAAATCTATGTTCAAGAATTAAAGCAACTAGAACGTCGGGAAGGACAAGCAGAACAACCAGTAACTCAAGAAAAAGGCTAAAGGGATTTTGGATTTTGGATTTTAGATTTTGGATTGTCTCTACTGCTGAGCAAATTTTGCCATGAATAGTCAGCCAGTTGAAGTTGCGATCGCTATTATTTATTCCTCGGATCGGTTTCTCATGCAGTTACGAGACGACATCCCTGGTATTTTCTATCCAGGTCATTGGGGTTTTTTTGGGGGTCATCTCGATCCGGGTGAAACACCAGAGGAAGCGATGAAGCGAGAATTAATAGAGGAAATAAGTTACTCCCCTTCTTCCCTTTGGGAGTTTAAATCCTATCGGCATCCAGAAGTGATTCGCCATGTTTTCCATGCTCCCTTGACTGTGGGATTAGACCAACTGGTACTTAAGGAAGGCTGGGATTTAGGTTTATTAACGCCAGAACAAATTAGGTCAGGTGGCTGCTATTCAGAAAAAGCTGGTAAGGTCTGTCCCCTTGGTTCTCCTCACCAAAAAATTCTGCTTGATTTTATCGAAGAAAGGTCTGTTCAATAAGTTATGCTTCCAAAGTTTTACTCTGGCTGGTAGTGCTTTAGATGCTTTTTCAGATAAAAAAACATTTCTCCAAGTTTCTCCTTTTTTTACAAGAGTCCTTTAATAAAATTATCAATCAATTTTCTATTCACCATTACCAGCTATGCTGAAAACTCAAACTAAATCACCACTTCGTCTGTGGACAGTTCAGGAATATCACCAAATGGTTGAGGCGGGGATTTTGCAGCCTGATGAGAAAGTTGAATTAGTTGCAGGACAGATAATAACGAAGATGAGTCCCCAAGGAAGTCTCCATGCTGCGGCAATCCGGCGTACAGAGAGGTTGCTTAGCGAACGTTTAGGAAAGCAGGTTTTGATACAAATACAATTGCCGATTGAATTAAATGATTTCTCAGAACCAGAACCGGATGTGGCGGTAGTTAGGGTAGACCCTTTGGATTATGAAGAGAGTCACCCTAAAGCATCTGATGTTTATTTAATTATTGAGGTGGCAGATTCGACTCTCAAAAGAGATTGTGAGTTGAAGGCAAAAGATTATGCTCAGTCGGGGATTGTAGATTATTGGGTGCTAGATGTGAAGAATCAGCAGTTGCGGGTTTTTCGGGAACCGACGGAGGATGGTTATCAAAGTGAGGTGGTTTTAGGGAAGGATGGGGTGGTTTCTCCTTTGCTGTTTCCCGATTGTCGGATTGCTGTTGCTGAGTTGTTGCGATCGGGTAGGGGGAGGTAGGGGAGGTTCGCCACGCATTTTCTTCTACAGATAGAGATAGAGATTAGTTAATCCAAAGTGGATACTCAAAGCCTGAATTAAAGGTATAACATCTTTCTTGGCCAAAAAAGATTCTGGATTCATCTACTTATAGCAGTACGCGCTAGTCTATTTACAAAACAGGAAGGTGAAGCAATGCGACGGACTGTGACATCTTTACCAGCAATGTAAAGTTAGCCCCAAGTTTATTAAAGATTACTCATCAAGCTAATAATTCATCCATGGAGATACTGAATCCTGGTAAAACTTTTTGAGTGCTAACCATCTCACCGGAGATAAATATTTTCCTAGATTCCTCAGTCACTACAATAATCCAGCGATTCTCAGGATAAACTAGCCAAACTTCTTGACCACTAGAGAGTAAATATTCTTGAGCTTTGGCAATAACATCTTCTGCTAAATCTGTAGGAGAAACAATTTCAGCACTGAGAGGAAAACTTTGAGGAAGTACTTTCTCCTCACCATACTGAGCGACTAAATCTGGCATAAGATAAGCAACATCGGGAGAACGTCCCTGTTTGTTGGTGCGACAAGGAACATCAGTATAAACTTCTCCACCCTGTCCACTAGAGTTTTTATAATTTCTCCAGTAAAAGTACAAGTTACCCTGAATCCTACTATGTTTTAAGGTCATGCCAGTTTTCTCCACTAATTCCTCATCTACCCATTCGGTTTGATCAGGAGGATTTTGCAGCCAATCTTCTAGGGAAGAAATTTTAAAACTATTTGAGATAATTTGAGTAGCTACCATTGCATGCAAATCCTTTAACCTTGGAATATCAATAATAAAACAAGGATATACGCCTTCTTAAGGGAACTGGTGCGATCGCTTTACGCTGGCACTGTTGCGCCAATCGCCTTTGGTGCTGTCCCTTTGGAGGAATCTTTACCTATCCCCAAAGAGGTATTCACTCTCTATACTAGAGTTTTGAGGTAACTCTTTAGAGATAAACATGACAACAACAGTTGACATTGGCACATTGATTGTCTATACCCCTGGAGTCTGTGGAGGTCGTCCTCGAATTGCTGGAAGGAGACTGTCCGTGCAACAAATTGCTGTTTTGTCTAAGCAGGGATTGAGTCCCCAAGAGATTGTCCGAGAGTATGAGGGACTAACCTTAGCTCAGGTTTATGCAGCGCTAGCCTACTATTACGCTAATAAAGAGGAGATAGAAGCCTATCTTGCCAAGGAAAAAGCAGAGTATGATCGCTTACTAGCAGAATCTATAAATTAAGTAAGTGAGTCAGATTCGTTTGTATTTGGATGAAGATGCTCAGAGACAGGGGTTGGTGCAAGCTCTACGAAATGCTGGTTTAGATATAGTAACCACCTTGGAGGCCAAAAATTCTGCGAGTGTAGATGAAGAACAACTAATCTGGGCAATAGAGCAAGAGCGCGTCATCTATAGTTTTAATGTGGTGCCCCCTTAATGAAATGTCAGGAATTAATGCGTCGCTTTATTAAGGCACTCAATCCTGATGACACCTTCAGTATTATCGATTTTGCCGATACCACCAAACAACTTTCTCCGGTTCCCCTTGCTAATACATCCCGAAACCGGAAACAGGCGATAAATTACATTAAGCAGTTAAATGCAGGAGGTGGCACTCAACTGTTGCGGGGTATTCGGGCAGTGCTAAACTTTCCAGAGGTTGAGCTAGGACGTTTGCGCAGTATTGTCCTACTAACTGATGGCTATATTGGCAACGAAAACCAAATTTTGGCAGAAGTACAGCGTAACTTAAAATTGGGGAATCGCCTTCACAGCTTTGGTGCAGGCAGTTCAGTTAATCGTTTTCTTCTCAATCGCATTGCCGAAATTGGACGGGGAATTTCCCAGATTATCCGCCACGATGAGTCAACGGAGCAAGTCGCTGAGCAGTTCTTCAGACAAATAAATAATCCGGTGCTAACTAATATTCAACTTAACTGGCAAGGGGAGGGGGAACCTCCGGTTATTTATCCGGCTGCGCCACCAGATTTATTTGCAGAACAGCCTTTGGTGCTATTTGGACGTAAGAGCGATCGCCAAGAGGGAATACTACAAGTTACAGGAACTGTTGCAGGAGGAAATGTTTACCAACAAACCTTTAACCTGAACTTTGCAGAAACTGCTAATCCTGCCATTGCTCAACTTTGGGGCCGTGCCAGAATTAAGGATTTAACCAATCAAATGGTTAAAGTTGAAACAAAGAGAGGTGTTGAGGCGGTAACTGATACTGCCCTAACTTATCAACTTTTGTCTCAATATACTGCCTTTGTGGCCGTTAGTGATGAAGTGCGAGTTAATCCCGAACTGGGTTCAGTTTCCGTGCAAGTACCCGTGGAAATGCCAGAAGGGGTTAGTTATGAGGGTATTTTTGGAGATGTGGCTCAAAGGTCTGCTCCTATGGTAAGTTCTACCTCTGCTGATAAGTTTGATATAACTCTATGTGCTCCTAACATGATGGAGGAAGAGTTAGAAGAGTCCTCTACCATTTCCTATAAGTCAGCCAAGAAACCTTCCCCTCCTCCTGCTGCAGCACCACGATTCTCATCACCTTCTACTCCTCCCTCTAATCGTATGCGCCAAAGGAAAAGGAGGAGTATTCCCCCTCAAAAATCATCTGATCGTTTGCAACTTGTTAGTGTTACTGGATTAGAGCAAGATGTAATTGTCCGTCTCACTCAACATTTACAATCAATTCAGTTACCAACAGGTGTTGGGGGTAATTTAGTCTTTGAATTCCATGTTAGTAAAGGTCGCGTCCAACAGCTTGTTCTCGATGAGCAAGCCTCATCCTTGCCAGATGAAACTGTAATCGAGGCAATTCGGCGATCGCTCCTTACTTGGCGACCCCCTCAATCTGCGATGGGTGAAGTTCGCATCGTTATTGAGATTCGACCGTAACAATCCCACTGGGTTAAAGGGTAAGTCAGGGTGACAAAAAGTACTTCAACGATTTAGATCGAAGATAATGCTCTAAATTCAGCCAATTTACTGACAAAAGGAGAACTATCATGACAACTCAATACATCCATAAGTTGGTTATTGAAGAATCCCAAGAATTCCTCTTGACAGAACCAGTCTATTCCATTGGTCGAGGTGAAAATGATATCGGCCTCTACTCAAGGTATGCGTCCCGCTACACTGCAACCTTAATTCGGCAAGTCCGAGAAGATGGCAGCTACTTTTACCAAATCGTTGACGGTGATGGCGAGGATAATTTAAGTTCTATGGGTTTGTTCATTAACGGTCAAAGATGCCAATCCCATTATCTACAAAATGAAGACGAGATTATGTTTAATACCAAAATTCGGGGGACTTACCATACAACAGATACCCGACCTACCGTTCCTGCCAAACAAGCTGAATAGACATCTCCAGAAATGAGATTTTTACGGAGTTTTCGCCTAAGCAGAAGGAAACTGAGTAACGTCCGCCGTTGCTTGCAGCCTCAATTGACCAGCTTCAACTTGCAACTGATGGAGACGCAGAAAGATACCCTCCATTTCAAAATTACTCAGCCTTAAGATGTCACTTGCTTTAGCAACTAAAGCCTGAGTAAGTTCTGGCGAAAGCTCCTTTCCTTCGGCATACTGGACATTTTCTAGACAAACACGCCGTCCATCAGCACTGATACCAGGAGTAGCGGTAAAAGAAACTGTTTTTGTTTCACCCGTTTGACGTAAAAGAATCCGTGCATCTAGAGCAACTTGACCATCTGCCAGGAAATGACAATCGACTTGCTCTGTATCAATTACCATTTGCTTACCCTCAACTGAGATATTTAGACCACACATTTGGTCACTCAAAGTATCAGAGTTGAAGGCGCGGTTAATATCAGCTTCGGTTAAAACAATCTCAGCCTTACCTTGGGTTGGTTTAGTCAGTTTTAAGTTACCAGTGAGAGCCTTAAGGGGGTCAACAGCAACACTACCTATGCTGATTTTCATTTCCTGCATACGTAGGTCTTGTTGCATTACTAGACCTTCACCATCGATGATTAGGGATTCTAATTCACCCTGAGCGAGTTTACCAGGATCGGTTTTGACTTGAACCTCTAATCTATCTACTTGATCAAGTTGTGTAGACAAAGCAATCTCAGCAACTTTATTTAGTGCTTGTTCTCCTAAATTGTCTGTTCCTAGCATTAGTATGTGAATTTCCTGATTGATTACTTTATATAGTTAAACTAAATTCAACAAAAATTAATCTATCCCAAGTATTAATAGGCAATTTGTCAGTTATATAATCCAGACAACTAGGAAGTAAGCAAACACATAATTTGAGGTAGTGAACTCACTTAATTTGGCTCAATTCCACAGCGAATAGAAAATTGTCACCCAGCAGTTCGCTGCTAATCTATTATCGTCAGACCCGACAACCCTATTAAAAATTGGTGTTATTATTCTTTTATAAAAAATAAACTTAAAGCATCGATTAGCCTATCTGAAGGCGATTGCAGCTGATTAGGAGAGCAACGGGGGCAAAAAATAACTCAAGCTAAACTGATAAGACGAGGAACAGCTTAACTAACCTCGCCCTTTTTTTATGACTGACGGGCAATTGGCTATTAAAGCTGAGTTATTACATAATCCAACTCAATAAAATTAAGCTATGAACCCTGAGCAACTTTTAAAAAAATATGCCACTGGAGAAAGGGACTTCTCTCTAGCCAACCTAAGTGGGATCAATTTTAAGCAAGCCAACCTAAGTGGGGTAGATTTCTCCCAGGCTTCCCTAGCCAAGGCTAATCTCTGGCAAACCAATTTGAGCCTTGCGACTTTAGCTGAGGCTGACTTGCAAGGGGCAGAATTAGAGGGAGCTAATCTTCGGAGAGCTGACTTAAGTGGAGCTGACTTAATGCAAGCTAGTCTGATTGGTGCTAACTTGAGTTTTGCCTGTCTAATTGGTGCAGATCTTAGTGGAGCCACTATGATGATTGCTGGTTTGACTGGCGCACAACTTAATGGAGCAAATCTGCAAGGGGCTAACTTAGTTGGAGCAGATTTACGAGGAGCTGACTTAATTGGAGCAGATTTGAGTGATACCAATCTCAGCGGAGCGTGCTTGTATGAAGCCGACTTGAGGGAAGCTAATCTTGAGCAGGCTAACTTACGAAGAGCTTTATATAACGAAAACACCCAGTTTCCCTCAGGATTTGACCCAGCTAAGACCGAAGCTTACTTGCTTGCTCCTAATGTTTCTTTGCCAGGGGAAAATTTAAGTGGGGTGCCTCTACCCGGGGTTAACCTCAAGGGAGCTAATTTATCTGACGTAGACCTAAGGAAATCAGACTTACTGGGTGCAGACTTGAGTAAGGCAGATTTGAGTGGAGCAAATCTCAGCCGCGCCAACTTAAGTGGAGCTAACTTGGAAGGGGCAGATTTGAGTGGAGTTAACCTAGAGGGAGCCAATCTTAGTGGTACCACCATGCCTGACGGTGATTTACACAGCTACCAGCTAAAACCACAAAAAAAAGGCTCTACACCTCCTCTTCCTCCACTCAAAAACTCTAGCGGGGATGATGTCTGATTTAGCTCAGAAGAATAAGCACTTAAGCCGCAACGACCACGCCACCGTTAGGATGTAGAACTTGACTCCTCCATAAATTGCCTTAATTTCCACCAATTTCAAGTTGGATTGATTAGACTTATCTGTAATGTTCTAGCTTATGGCAATTTATAGCTAGCCACCCGGACAATTAGCTTTCCCTTTTGCGGATTACGGCTAAAGATAAATGCACCTTCTTGAATTTCACCACCGGACAAAAAGCTCACTTCCTGTTGGCCGCTTTCTTCGACTTCCCCCTCAATATACAGTTGAGCCACTACTTGTACAGATTCAGCAGTGATACCACCAGTGTTAGTGACAGCAAAGGGTACATAAAATTGTCCATCAACTGAGCGTATTTCTGGTGCCAAAGTTACCGACAAAGTAGGAGGAGCATTTTCCCCATTCATCCAGCTGTAAATTACTAATCCAATAATAATAGTTAGGATAAAAGAAGCTAGGCTAAAAAGTACCAATTCTGCGATTGAAGGACTTGATGAGTGAGGTTTTTCTGGTAGTTGATCACTCATACAGCCAAACGCCCAGCAGCACCACCAATAGTTGTCGGTAGTCCCAAGATAAGGGTATAGCGTAACCAAAGAAACCAAGGGTCACTAAGGCTTAATTTCTGAAAGAACCACAACATTAAAACGGAAGCTAAAAGAGATATTAGATAGGAGATTACCGTTTCACTTTCCGGACTTTGGAAAATTCCCTGTTGCTGTCGGCGTTTTTGCTGGTTAGTCAAGCCAGCAGCAAAGACTATTAAATAGGAAATTAGCAAAGAAGCGGCAATAATTGCTAGTAGCCAAGGAGGTGAAGACCCCGCCGCTAGTTCATTGATTTCGTCAGTAGGCGCGATGCTAAAGCCAACAATTATTGCACCAATTAAAGTCGCACTAATATCAGAAAGAGTGTCTCTAAAGCCAACGTTGTCCTTGAGTCGCTCAGTAGTTGCCTTGATCGAGTTTCTTAAGCCATTTCCTTTTTGTTTAGATTGGTTATTTTTTGTCGAACGGCGATGGTTTTTGCTTTGTTGTTCTTTGTCTGGTTCACCACTTAAA
Source organism: Coleofasciculaceae cyanobacterium (assembly GCA_049683475.1). Lineage (GTDB taxonomy): Bacteria > Cyanobacteriota > Cyanobacteriia > Cyanobacteriales > Coleofasciculaceae > JBAUJE01. The sequence continues at coordinate 13,733 of JBAUJE010000031.1, forward strand.
AATGAGCGAGACATTGCCACACCAAGGGAAAATGGCACACTCTCAAAAATTAATTTTCCCAAAGCTTCTTGCAAAGACGTATCTAGGGTAATGCGGCGTAGCAAAATCATGGTAAAGGCCGCACTGATGATGCCAATTGCCAGGGCTTCTACACTTTCAATTGTCATGTCGAGCAATTGGTTACTTTGTTTCTGACGAAAGCCCTCGACGCGATTGAGCAGAAAAACAACCACATAGCTAACCACCAAGATGCACAGTAATAAGGGTGGCTCAGTATAAGAGCCAATCCACCAAACCTCCATAGTGTAGAGCAGGGGAATGCCAAACAAAAAGCCACCGGAAGCACCACGAACTATATCATGCAGTTCCTTTGACCAGCGGCTAGGGCGTCGGTGTTGGCAAATGCGTCTAATCATAGACAAGGCTATTTATCAGCATCAGTCTCAGCAGACTGAGAATCATTTTGAGGCGGTGTTCTCACTTGAGAAACCTTTTTTTGCACAGTTTCCCCTGCTGCTTGCGCTTTGTCTTTTACCTGTTCTGCTACATCTTGTGTTTTTTCTTTAACTTGAGATGCTGCTTTTTGCATTTCCTGACCTACAGAATCCAAATCTTCCTTAGTTTTCTTGAAGTCTTCCTGGATAAATTCAGCTGCCTGACCGATGAAGTCTTCTTGAATAAACTCAGCTGCCTGACCTATTTTCTTGTTGAGTCCGCCACTATATAACTGTGGGTTTTGCACAGCTTTATCCAGTACAATAACACGTTTACTACCAACGCTAGAAACTGCCGCAGGTGCAAGTAGATAGACTCCTTCCATGACCCCCCGCCAACCACTAGAGGAATAGAGATAGTTGAGTACAATACCTGTTTCGGCTTCTAGTAGGTAGTCAACTAACTTACCTACCTTATTGCCAGCATCTGTCCAAACCTCGCGACCAATCGGCGACTGCCAATTCTCAGCCTGTTCTCGAACTGTTCCCTCGTGGCTAGTATTAATCAGAATACTGTCAGTGCCAATGGCATGAACTTGATTCCAACTATAGATTTGCTTTTTGCCACCGAGGAATCCAGACTTGCAGGTTAGACCCACAACTCGATGAGCTTGAGGGTCTAGCAAAACCTGCCCGACATGACCCAATTCTTCTGCCGTCTGACGATTTAATACTAGCTGATTAATCAACTGACTTTGCTTGAGGGCTTCTGGTTGGGTAAACATAGCAGACCTCTCTTGGGCTATCCTGTAAACGACTGGCGCAAGCTTTGCCCGCGATTAGGCTAGGCTCATCACTTGTTTTATCTAAATTTTAGCCTACAGTTAAGTCAAGCGTGCCCTAAGTGAGCAACTGCTACCTTAGTCTGTTTTATTATTTTGTCCTATGAGATTATTCTTCGTAATTTTAGGCGTTGTCATTGCAGTAGCTTCCATACTATTTGCCCTACAAAATGCCGTGACCATAACCATTGTTTTTGGTATTTGGAGAATAGAAGGTTCATTGGCCCTGTTATTGTTGTTAACTTTAGCTGTAGGATTTGCTGTGGGTATTTTAGTATCAATGCCAACAATAATTAAGAAAAATTGGAAAATCTCCCATCAGAAAAAGAGAATCCATGAGCTAGAGAAAGACTCTAATGAGAAGATTCAACAAATTTCTGCTCAAGGAAAAAGAATAGAATATTTAGAAAGCAGCTTACAACTAGAGATGGGAGAGGCTCAATCAAGAGAGTTAGACTAAAATACCAAACCATTGGTCTTATGGTCTTGACAAATTGATAAGCCCGCTCTTACTCTTTGCTATCTGCTACCTTTTTCCATCAATCATAGTTTCAGATCTCACTTAAAAATTCTATATATTTGTAATAGCTTATTGGTCTAAAAGAGATTCAAACTCAGACTTTAAAGACTTAAAATCTGCAACCCTTGAGACTAATAAACTATCTCTACCAGAATTTTGTAGACGCTCTCGCCAATATTGGACTGGTTCTGAGTGGTTCACCCAAAATTTAATTACTGTATCCACTACTTTGTCTAGTTCCCAATCACCCTTGGGTGGAAACGTCTCGATAGACTCAATGAAAGCATCAAGGGTACATTGATAAGTTCCCAAATACTCGATGCCGTTTGTCGTTTTTCTCTGTTGATGGCTGAAAAACTCTAAAACTGGAGAGATGCCAAGAATTTCAAAAGTGTATTTCACCGCTGTTGCCCACTCTCGATTAGTTGACTATACCAAAGATTTTCAAGAATTATTGATATTAATTTTACCTTTTGAGCCTGAAAATCCAGTTTTCCGATTGAGAAAATTATTTTTATTTCTGAGCAAAATAGCAAGTAATGCCAAGGGAAGTTTCTACCTACAGTAAAATGCCAGAGAGGTAGTGATAGGTTATTACACCCTGAACTCCTAGTAGTTCAAGAGTATTCAATTGATGTTTTTGTTAGGTAATTATCTCAGCTTGTGGATTACCGATTTTCGAGGGGAACTAGCCGCCTTAGGCGCTGCCTTTTTATGGGCTGCATCCACAGTCATTTACGGGCGTTTGGGGCGGAATTACCCGCCTCTAAAACTAAATCTAATTAAAGGAGGAATTGCCATTGCCCTCATTCTTCTTACTCTTGGACTCAGCGGAACTCGACTACCATCACTTAACATCCCAGCCTTTGGGTTACTTTTGCTTTCCGGTGTGATTGGTATTGCCTTAGGAGACACGCTCTATTTTACTGCTCTAAATTACCTAGGAGCACGTCGTGTACTGCTGACGGAAACCTTAGCACCTCCTATGACAGCAGTTCTAGCAATGATTTTTCTGCAAGAAAGTTTAACTATCAGTGCCTGGTTAGGCATTTTCTTAACCCTAGTCGGTATCGCTTGGGTAATTACAGAACAGGTTCCTGGTTCAATTGCCAGTCCTCTACTACTAACGAGAGGAATTAGCTTTGCTACTCTAGCCGCACTGTTCCAAGCCGGGGGGGCCGTTCTCTCGCGAGCCGCCCTTGCCGAAACAACTATTAGCCCTCTCTGGGGCGCACTCTTGCGCTTAAGTGCAGGAACACTAATTCTACTGCTATTTACACCATTCACCCGACAAAGAACTGGCTTTTTCTCGAAAGATCTACTAACAGTGCAGTCACTAGCAGCACTTTTCTTTGCCGCCTTTGCTGGTACCTACCTAGCAATCTGGTTACAACAGACAGCACTCAAATTCACAGCAGCAGGAATCGCTCAAACCTTCCTCGCCACCAGTCCCCTATTTGTTATACCAATTGCTACCTTGATGGGTGAAACAGTTAGCTTCAGAGCAATTCTGGGAGTTTTAGTCGCAATTGCTGGGGTGGCACTACTGTTGAGCTAAATTTTGTCAATTGAGAATCAGTAAACCAAAAAGTTTTCCCTGAAGGGTGCTCACGACAAAGAGTAAGCTGTCAAAGAAATAGAGCAAGTACTGGTCAACGATGTTTTGCCCCAAAAAATGTTATAAAAGTAATACTGATCACATTTTTTGGATCGGGTGACATTTTAAGAAAAGTTGACCGTTGGATGAGCAGAGCTGTGAGCTTAACCTTAGCTAGCAATACTTTTTGTCTCAGTCAAGGCATTTACGTGGGCAACTACAGCATTTCCCGCTGTTAAAAGGTACAGTGACAGCAATTGGCAAACCAATTTCTTAAATGTTTAGGATTCATTAAGTCAAGGGCAACTGCAATAATTTTGTCAATCATGGAGGTGGTAGTTGGAG
>JBAUJE010000032.1:0-26697 GCA_049683475.1 Coleofasciculaceae cyanobacterium
AAATGAGTAAAGAAAAAGTTATTTTTAGTACAGATTGGATTGCTGTCAAGGAAACAGCTAGGGGTTTTTACTACTTAGAAAGAAAGGGCAAAGATTCAGTAGCGATATTTTTGGTGAGACAAGCTAAGTCTCAAGATGAATACGAGATTTTAATTAGACAGCAGCCTTTGTGTATTGACGTGCCTGAACTTAATGAGGAGCATCGGCTTTATGCTTGTCCAATTACTGGGGGAATAGATCAGGGTGAGTTACCAGAGGAGGCGGCAGTTAGGGAAGTATATGAAGAGGCGGGTTTTTCTGTTCAGGTTTTGCCGTTAGGTAAGTATATTGTGGGTACTCAAACTAATGAAGTTTGCTATATGTATTATGCTGATGTGACTGGTATAGAGCCGGAGGTTGCTCAGCAGGATGGCAGTTATTTTGAATCGATTAGTAAAAATGAGTGGTATTCTTTGGATTATTTGAATGAGTGCGATTATGGGGCTTGTCAGCTTGGCTATTTTAGGTTGAGAGAAGCATTGGCTGCCCCCTAAATCCCCCAACTTTGCTATCCATACTACGCCTTCCCTGTATGAAGCCAATAGCGCTACCCTGGCAGTAATCTCTTGCGAGAGAAACATTGGTGCAGATTATCTATAATTTGTATCTGCTATTTAGAGGAGACATCTATCAATGCTTGCATCTTACCGTCAACAAGCCGAACAACGTACTGCTTTAGGTATTCCTCCCCTACCCTTGAATGCCCAGCAGACATCTCAATTGTGTGAACTGCTGAAAAATCCACCATCTGGAGAAGAAGAAACCTTATTAAATCTACTGCGGGAACGTGTACCCCCCGGTGTGGATGAAGCCGCTTACGTCAAAGCGGGATTTTTAACTGGTGTTGCCAATGGGGAAATTAATTGTCCCCTGATTACTCCCGAGTCTGCCGTGGAACTGTTGGGAACCATGGTAGGTGGCTATAATGTCCAATCTTTGGTAAATTTGCTCAAGTCAGAAGACAGCAAGATTGCCTCGACTGCCGTCACCGCCTTAAGTAAAACATTACTGGTATTTGATGCCTTTAATGATGTCTTCGCCCTCTCAGAAGAAAACACCTATGCTAAACAGGTAATCGAGGCTTGGGTAGAAGCTAAATGGTTTACCGAACGTCCCCAATTACCGGAAACCATTACCGTTACCGTCTTTAAAGTGCCGGGAGAAACCAATACCGATGACTTATCCCCCGCCCCCCACGCCACCACTCGCCCCGACATTCCCTTACACGCCCTGGCGATGTTGGAATCTCTCATGCCTGATGGTATAGAAACCATTGCTAAATTAAAAGAAAAAGGATATCCTGTAGCATACGTTGGTGATGTTGTAGGTACTGGCTCCTCTCGTAAGTCGGCAATTAACTCCCTACTCTGGCATATCGGTGATGATATTCCCTGCGTACCGAATAAAAGAGCTGGGGGATATATATTAGGTAGTGCGATCGCACCCATCTTTTTCAACACCGCCGAAGACTCCGGTGCCTTCCCCATCGAGTGTGATGTCACCAAGCTAGAAACAGGCATGGTGATTAACATCCATACTTACCAGGGAGAAATCACTAACGAAGCCGGAGAAGTAATTTCTACCTTTACCCTCAAACCTGACACCATTCTCGACGAAGTTAGAGCAGGCGGACGCATCCCTTTACTCATTGGACGCAGCCTCACCGATAAAACCCGCGAAGCTTTGGGTTTAGAATCGAGTTCCGTCTTCACCCGTCCCCAAATACCAGAAGAGTCAAGCAAAGGCTTTACCCTCGCCCAAAAAATGGTTGGCAAGGCTTGCGGCTTACCTGGGGTACGTCCTGGCACATCTTGCGAACCAATCATGACTACCGTCGGTTCCCAGGATACCACCGGCCCGATGACCCGCGACGAATTAAAAGAATTAGCTTGTTTGGGATTTAATGCCGACTTGGTAATGCAGAGTTTCTGTCATACCGCCGCTTACCCCAAACCAGTTGATATCAATACTCACAAGGACTTACCCGACTTCTTCTCCACTCGTGGTGGTGTGGCTTTGCGTCCTGGTGATGGCATTATCCACTCCTGGTTAAACCGGATGTTGCTACCGGATACCGTCGGTACTGGCGGCGACTCTCACACCCGTTTCCCTTTGGGTATTTCCTTTCCAGCAGGTTCTGGCTTAGTTGCCTTTGCCGCAGCCTTAGGAGTAATGCCCCTAGATATGCCGGAGTCAGTTTTAGTTAGGTTCACAGGGGAGTTGCAACCGGGGGTAACTCTGCGGGATATCGTCAACGCCATCCCTTATGTGGCTATTCAACAAGGTAAATTAACCGTCGCCAAAGAGAATAAAACAAACATCTTCTCTGGCCGCATTATGGAAATGGAAGGTTTACCGAATTTAAAGGTAGAACAAGCCTTTGAATTAACCGATGCAACTGCCGAACGTTCTTGTGCTGGTTCGACAATTAAGTTAGGTACAGAAACAGTTGCTGAATATCTACGTTCTAATATTGCCTTACTGAAAAATATGGTAGCGCGAGGATACCAAGATGCCAAAACTATTATGCGTCGCGTTGCCAAAATGGAGCAATGGTTAGCGAATCCGGAGTTAATGTCTGCTGATGCTGACGCAGTTTATAAAGACATTATCGAAGTGGATTTAAATAGCATCAAGGAACCCATTGTTGCTGCCCCCAATGACCCCGATAATGTTAAGTTAATGTCGGAATGTGCAGGGGACAAAATTGATGAGGTGTTTATCGGTTCTTGTATGACTAATATTGGTCACTATCGCGCTGCGGCCAAAGTATTAGAAGGTGCAGGTAAAGTTAAAGTCCGTCTTTGGATTTGTCCTCCTACCCGCATGGATGAAAAGCAACTACGGGAAGAAGGAGTTTATGGTACTTTTGCCGCTGCTAATGCCAGAACAGAAATGCCGGGATGTTCCCTGTGTATGGGGAATCAAGCCAGGGTAGAAGATAATGCCACAGTCTTTTCTACCTCAACTCGTAACTTTAATAACCGCATGGGTAAAGGTGCGCGAGTTTATCTAGGTTCAGCAGAATTAGCTGCCGTGTGTGCGCTGTTAGGCAAGATTCCCACAGTTGAGGAATACACCTCAATTGTGGCAGAGAAAATTAATCCTTTTGCAGACGATTTGTATCGCTATTTAAATTTCGATCAAATCGCTAATTTTGAGGATGAGGGAAGGGTAATTCCTTTAGAAGAGATGCCCAAGATTGAGGATATTTTGGGTATGCCTGCGGCGGCTAGGTAATTAATCTGGGGTGGGTGGGCAATTGCCCACCCTAGCCAATATAGCGCTACGCGCTAGGGAACAGGCAACAGGCAATAGGCAATAGTAAGCTGTGGCTGAGTTTGAGAGTATAGAAATGTCCTAACATTAACGCGTGGTGCTATATATGGCTGGTCACTAAGCTTAATCAGTCTCGGAATCTCTTTAATGAGTCTTTGATACTCTCTAGAGAGTCCTGGATACTCTTTAATGAGTCTTTGATACTCTCTAATGAGTCTCGGATACTCTTTAATGAGTCTTTGATATTCTCTAGAGAGTCCTGGATACTCTTTAACGAGTCTCGGAACCTCTCTAATGAGTCTTTACTACTCTCTAGAGAGTCTCGGGTACTCTTTAATGAGTCTTTGATATTCTCTAGAGAGTCTTGGAACCTCTTTAATCAATAATCCGCTCCTCCCCCTTGCTAAGGGGGAGTTAGAGGGGGTAATACAGGATGTATGCATTGCATACTGATTTGCAAGAGTTTTAATTTCTAAGTTGATTCGAGTCTTTAGATTTTCAATCTGATGAGTAGTTTCAATAGCTTCGGCAAAAGTGGCTTCTGCTTCCTCCCTCTGTCCGACTTCCATTTGTGCTTTGGCTATCTGCCCCATCCACAATACCCACCAAAAGCTCGGAAAAGTTTTTCTGGTAATTTCAAGGGCTGCTTTCAAGTCACCACACTCGACCAAGAAATAGAAAAGTAAAGCATGATCAGCATCTTCAAAAAGCTTCTGATGCAGAGCAATGCAGGTTTTCTCACTTACTTCAAAAATATGAGCGAGAAGATATCTAGCATACTCCCTTTGCCACTGGGTAGACCAATGTATTGGGAAACGAGGTAATTCCTTCTCCTGTAACTTCTCCAAAGTCCCCCGCGCTTCCTCCAACTTGTCCTCATCTTTCAACTCCCATGCCAACAGCAGATACCACAAGACACAGCGCTCAATGTCATACTGATCTGCCAGTCTCAAAGCTCTTTGTAAAGTGCCCGATCGCAACGCCTCCAGTGGTGATTCTTGAGTATTTGTCTGCACCAGCCTGTGTGCGTGTAATAGCAAAAATTCTGCCATTATCTCTGCCTTGTCTTCCTCGGCAGCACCTAGCAAAGCAGTCTGCACCGTTTTCAAAGATAAATCAGGTTCTTCGGGTAACTGTTGTTGTTGGGCAGATGCAAAGTCTTCATCCCGTGCGATCGCATACAACTCCTCCCAGCGCTTCATATCCCGCAAGTGTTCTGCATAATACCGCAACCCATAAGCACTATGATTTTCTTGCCATCTAGCACAGTAGTCGATTAACTTACCTTCAGCCAACTTAGCCTGACGACCTAACACACCTTGAAACTCATCAGCTAATAACGGGTGAGCAAAGCTGTAGACACCCATTTGAATACTGAACCAGCGCGTCGCCTGCCAGGGCAAAGTCTCCAAATCCCAGGCACTCAGATTAGTTAAATCCTCAATATCATCCTCTGCTAGCGCCCCCAGTGCCACTGAGAGCAAGGCGAACAATTCCTGCACTTCCCGTTTCTGCTTTATCTCCTCGACTTTGGCAAGTAGGCGAAACTGTTCTTTTACATAAGCTTTGAACCCTCCTGGACTATTCCTAACTACCGCCTGCACATCCTGATTTTTTGTTGCCGCCTGTCTCAAATCATCAATTAGGAAACGCAAGTATAGTGGGAAACCATCTGTTGTTTCATCTAAACTTTCAACAAATTCATTATCTTCTGCATAAGCCGCTAACTCCCTAATTTGCCCTAGCCATTTACTAATAGCCTCACGGGGCAACCGCTTCAGACACAACCTCTCGGCATTATCTGTCCAGTTACGCAAGTATTCTGGTTCATCCCCTGACTCTGCTCGCGCCGAAGCAATCACAAATACACCAGCAGGTAAGCCAGTAAAAAAAGGCTCAAAGGTTTTTGCTGCTTCATCCAACCCGTCTAAAACAATCACCAGACGCTTACCCTCTAGCGAGACAGGTTTATTCAACATCCCCACCAAAATATCCCGCAGCCCATTCTCATCATTGGGGAACTGCCCATTTCTGATGTTGTGATAAAGATAAAGTTGCTTGAGTAGATGGCGATAAGCTTCAGAAACTAAGCGCGTTTTCTCATAACGGTAGCTAAAACAGTGATAGACAATAAAATAATCATCCTGCCGCGTCTCTTGCCAGTGAGATAATAAAGCAGATTTACCAAAACCAGCCGCAGCCGTTACCAACAGTACACCACTATAATTTTTATCTATAAACTCATCAAGCCGACGCTTCTCTTCTTCGCGTCCTTCAAATGGCTGCTGAGTATACTCACTAATGATTTTCTGGACTTGAGCGGTAATCTCGTATCCGCTATAGTTTTCACTAACAATTGCAATGGCAGGTTCAGCCAGAGTTTTTTCTAAGCGAATCGTTGAGACAGGAACAGGTGCAACAGTCGTCTCACCCTTAAGCGGCGGCTTACCCGACTCACCCCGCATCCCTCGCACCAATTGTTGAAATCCCGCCTCATAATTCTCATCATTAATCCCAACATGCAGAAAGGATTTCAGGAAAAAAGGCTTTTCGCAGTCTTTATATAAGACAGGTATCAAACGGCGCACAGGAGAACGAGACTCAAGCTTTGCCTGTTTTTCCTCATCAACTTGTGCCGTCAACCAGGCATCCTTCTCATAGCTAACCCACTGAGAATTTACACTATCGGGTGAAAGAACTAAAACCAAAGTACCCGCATTAGCCAGACCTTCTTCCAACTTCTCCGGTATCCTATCACCAGGCATAATTTCCCATTTATCCAACCAAGCATCAATCCCCTCACGGGTGCGTAAATCCGTTGCCAAACGCTCGACAAACGGTTTGTCTATACTGCTATGGCTGATAAAAGCTTTCATAAATTCCCAGAATCTGAATAAATCAAAGTTTTTAACAAGTATGGATTAATTTTAGCTTCTCTAAGAATTATGGCATTGCTGGTTCAAAGTATTAATTGCTCTGCAACTAAGCTTATTTAGCCCCTTGATACCACTGGCGAAACTAATATTGCTTTACACAAGAAGTTGAGTTAGAAAACTTTGAGTCCGGACTCCCCCAGAATTGGGGGCCGGGGGGCTTTAAAAACCTCTGTTTCGTAGCCAATGTTTCCAATTGATAATTGATAATTGATAATTGATAATTAATTAATTTGGAGGAAATTATCAATTATTCATTCTTAATTATCAATTCTTGAATGCTGCCCACCAAATAATTCACTCATCAAACAAAAACGATAAAGGATAACTCATATTTTCAGCAAAACCGAGAATACCCCGGTCATAATGTTTATATAATAAATTACCAGATTCATCAAATAGAAAAGTACCTCCCCGTTGTGTCAAATAAGCAGAATTAGGCACATAAGTTTGCCAATTACTAAGAACTTCAGTCATATTTTGCAACCGCACAGTTGCTAACTCAAAAGGACGCTGAAAACCTTTACCTCCTGCACGCTTAAAAAATGAACCTTTAATCGGTGGTAAAGGCGTATCTTTGATAACTTGCTCATCAGCAATTAACTGGGGTGCTTTCCTATCCCCTTTATAACCACGAAATACCTCAGCAAGAGTTCCCGGACTACCAATACCAGCACACATCAACATTAAATTTAACCAAGCATTTTGCCCCTTTGACAGCAAGGGAACTTTCCAAGATAAGCCTGGATACAATCCTAGTAAAGTATGAATTTCAGCTTCTGGATCAACAAACAACCATTCTTGGGGAAACCCCGTATAATCACAAAATTTTAAACCAGCCGTGCGATCGCCAATACCAATAGCTCTAATAGTTATTCCCTTAGCTATGAGCTTTTCCGACTCTCGTTCTAACCACCAAGCGTACTCAAGGCTATCAAAATCCCCTAATTGTGACCAGATTAGTATGAGTAGACGATTTGCTGATTCACAACCACTAAAAACAGGAGCAACTACTCCATCACGAATCCGTAGCCGTTGAGTCTGACTCAAAATAGAATAAGCATCCTTCATCTAAACCAACTCTCCGCTGAGGAAATATAACAATACATTTCAGCATAATTTATTTTGTCTTATTTTTTAATACCGAGGAAAGAACGTAAGCCTCATCTGACTTCTTCCTTTTAAAAGGAGATAGGAGGGGAATTTAACAAGACACTGAGCTTGAAAATAACTAAAAATTAAGCTCTAATATCTAGCAAGAGAAACGACAGGAAAACTAAATATAAAATTAGAGCAAACAGAACTACTACAAAGGGAGGTGCAAAAAATACAGGTAAACTCGCTTCCTCTAAAATGGTTGGCAAAAAACCCTGAGAGCAAAGCGTATTACCACAAGTATCATAGTTAAATAAAACAATAAAAATTTGCAGACCAATAACTTTCTTGAGAAGATTACCCTTAATCCTCACCTTGGTACGATTCCGACTTGTGAGCATAGCTGCACTTACAAATAATAAAACAGAACTAACCAGAGAATAAACTCCTCCCACTGCCAAAAAGAAAAAGAAGCCAATCCACCCACCAGAGGTAGATAAAAATAGTGTGGGACTAACTAAAGCATAGATTAGATAAAAAATACAAACCAACCAAATATTAGTTTTAATCATTGAGGTTTTGCCCCTTAAATATCAACAATTAATTGTTGAACTGACATAGCGATTATCTCCAAGCTGGTTCAACACCTGAATGGAGAATTAAATATATAGATGGTAGATGAGAAGATTTTTTAACTGTTACTAATTAAACAGTTAGGTTCTTAACTAGTTTTAGTCAGCTTTCGCCAAGACAAACCACGGGAACCGCAGTTTGCCAGACTTGTGCCACTGTATGTTAATAAATACCAGTTAATTAGCTAATGTCCGGATGCACAGATTAAATTAATTGTTTATTTATACTAATATCAAGTTTGAGATTAAGACTTCCCTTAATTTTCCTATAAAAATCGGCTAAAAAATATTTACAACGCAACTTCCTCAATATGAGCTAGTGAGGTTCGCCAATCTTTACTCATCTCAGCTTCCTGGCTTTCTACTGTCCGCTGACAACGCTGAGCAAAAGGACAGTTATAACAACGTTGGGCCGTGATAGGGACTTGAGGTAGAAAAATACCCTCATCTTGATAGCTTCTTAGCCACCCCGTCAACTTAGTCAAAAGTGCTGTTAAATCCTCTCTCGTTTTCTCGTGTTGTATTCTGTCGTAGTTAAAGGTGAGGCTTTTCGGACTTGGTTCAGACTTGACGAACCAATAAGTCATGGAAATTTGTTCTGGCAAATAATTACTAGTTTCTGCCAAAACATAGAGATAAAGTCGTGTTTGCCAATCTTTAGTTAGCCACTTTTGTCCCTTGGGGGGTTGAGGATAGGTTTTCCAGTCGAGAATCTGGGCAAATTTCTCGTCTTCAATTAACAAATCATAAATAACTGTGAGCAAATAACCCTCAAAACTCAAAGTGCGGCAATGTTCCGCTTCGCGAAATGTCCCAGGGTTAGGCTTTAAAATATCGGGAGCTGCATTTACTAAAGCAGTCAGCCAATGTTGGAGTTGCTGATCTTCTTCAACTAGAGACTCTACGGGTAACCCTAACTCCCGCTGTTGCATCAGCAGGTGAAAGCGACTACCCCAGCGGAGGCGTTCTTGTTGCTCAACTGAGGTAGGTGTTGCCAACTGCTCAAAATAAATATGTTGGAATTTACGAGGACAGGCTTCGAGCAGGTTAAGCTGTCCCTGAGATAAGCGTGTCAGCATCAGGCTTTAGCTTGCACAAATACATTGCCTCGGTTACCTCGTCCAATGCGTAAGTCACTGTCAAGATAGGTAATCTCTAGCCATCCCTGTTGGTCACGACTTTTAATATTAAAGTCAAGGGCAGCGAATTTCTTGCCACTTTCAATTTGCCGAATAAAATCGTCGGCAGATTGGTAGCCAATTAAGCGTTGCAAACCACTAATTGAGCGCTCAAACTTAACATTAACCCGACGTTCCGAAACTGGCTCAAATCGAGCACAGACACTAACGATACCTTCGAGGTAGGGTACGCCAACAAACTCGGCAATGTTGTAAACTTTCTGCTCAGCGATGCGCAGATACTGATACACTTGACCTAGCTGTAACAAGGGAAACTGGTCTAAGTTTAAAATACCTTTACTACTGGTGTAGAGTAAGCGCCAGTTACCTTCTAGTAAATCCGTTGCCTCAAGAGGTCGAGGTGTAGGATTAGACTCTTCGAGTTTGGTAATCGCCGAGAGAATAGCCACCTTATCAGTCTCTGTTGCCAACAGACCACGGTTCTTGCCTGCGATCGCTTCTAATAACTCTGCTTTATTAATCATTTGACACTTGCCTTTCTCATATCTGCATATCTGCGATTAATCAGATCCGACTCAAGGCTTCTGCCTTCTCCTGACTTTGACTATGTTGGTTCAGCCAGCTTCTTTCCTTTTTTAAGAAGAAAATAGATTTTTTGCTGCTAGCGCCAACTTTTAAATTATTACTTGCTAATTTAAAAAGGGTATCATCTATAATTATTATCCCTAATACTTGCTAAATTACCAGTCTAGTATCGCTATGGACAATCCTTCTTTGCGTGCTGAGCCACGCGACCAAATGGCTCAAGTTATTCCTCTCAATGAACATACCTCCCTTTTAGACTGGCTGGAAACCAACAACCGCCTCATAGCAAGAGAGGAGAATGACCGAGATTTTCTAGATGATGAGGAGGAAATCGCTGAACTGATGGGTGTAGATGACAATGATGATTTCGAGGATGATAGTGATGCAGATGACTAACAGTTGAGGAGTTAGGCTAGGTTACTTGTGAATAGAGCAACTTCTCGGTAACCTCAGCTTTGATTTCGCTAATCTCCCCTCACCGTGCTGCATCATAGAGAACGCCGGGAAGATTCCACTAACGCCTTTGTTGCGACCGAGCATCGGGTGCCGTAATCTACGTAATGCTATTCTGATTTTCTCTGGCCCTAGAGCGATGGCACTCTTGCTGCGGCTTGGCCTCCCCTAATGACTCTACTACTCCGGCTATTTCTTCTAAAGCCAACAGTCTTTGCTCTATCACCTCCAACCTCTCTTGAGGAGAAGATATGCCAAGGTAGCTTTTGAGAGCTGCAATCACTACCTCTGACTTAGATTGTCCGGTTTGCTTCATCCGGGCCAAGACGGCCTCATTGAGATCTTGAGAGATTCTAACTCCAATGAATGGGTTGGACATACCTTTAGTCCAATATCCGCTCTATACTATCTATACTTGTTGACATATTACTCACCTTGCTATGCTCACTTGAGACTATCCGCCCTAAAGTGCGGAGCTCCTTAGTTCGAGGTTTCTCGCTCCTCTTGTCCTAGCATCGCTTTGTGTCTTAGTTTGTGGCAGTGCCGACGAATCCTGTCCTTGTTAGAAGTAAGCTAGTGTTTGCTTAGCATAGTGCGCTAACAGTAAAACTGGAACAGCGTTCGGCTTGAATCCCATTATCCGATTTTTAGGGGACTCCCATAATACTAAGGCTAATTATCCCTTCTAGTCAGGGAATATGATTGCCAGGTAGTCTACAACGACGAAGGCGAAAGGTAGATTTAAGACGAGGAAAAGTATATTTTCTTAACTTAATAACCTACTTCTTTACATTCAATAATTATGCTGCACTGAACCAAATATATTAGACAATAGTTTAGGGCAAGCAATTAGCAAAAACTACTTAGTAGAATGCTTTTTGCTGTTTACATAATAGTATCTTTTGGGGAGATATTAACTTTAACTCCTGATTTTACAATCCTTAGTGTATCATGTTTAATTGTTATAGGTTTGTAACGATTAATTAATTAAAACCGAAGCATTTACTCATAAGATATTACGTAAACTGGTAAAAACCAGACGAAAAGCCAACAATTTGAGGCAATAAAGCGCGACAGGAGATGAAAAATGAAAAAAAACGTTATCATAATGATAACATTGAAGCCATCAAGAGCAGATCAACAGCCTGTGCATGCAAGAGATAGCTGACAAAGCACTAAAAGCTTTTTACCTCAGTAAGACTGCCGATCCTTGAAGTTCAGTCTTCTGCACTGATAGAAAACGAGTCAAGTTTTACTAGAAACTAGATCTAACCCAGTCAAAAGAATTCATGGCAATTAGGAGACTAACGCCAATGGATCACTATTTTGCAGAAATTCCGTAAGGAGTATTAAGAAAAGTGGATAACCACAGGTTAAAAATCCTGGTGGTAGACGACGAAGCCGCCCTGCGTCGTATCTTGAAAACTCGGCTATCTATGGTTGGTTATGACGTCGTCACTGCTGCTGATGGAGAACAGGCCTTGGAAGTTTTCTTTGAGGAGGAACCTGACCTAGTTATATTAGACGTGATGATGCCCAAATACGACGGCTACCACGTCTGTAAAGAATTACGCAAAGAATCTGATGTTCCCATCATTATGTTAACGGCTCTAGGAGATGTAGCTGATCGGGTTGCTGGTTTGCAACTTGGAGCCGATGACTATCTAGTTAAACCTTTCTCCCCTAAGGAATTAGAAGCAAGAATTAACTCTATTCTACGTCGGCTGCAAAAAAACAACTCTTGTCATCTGGCAAATTCCAAGGTGATTGAAGTTGGCGAACTCTGTATAGATCCCAATAAACGACGAGTATATCTAAGGGAACAACTTATTCGCCTCACCGGCATAGAATTTGACTTGCTGCAACTTTTAGTTAATAACTCAGGAGCAGCAGTTTCCCGTGCTGATATTTTGACAGCAATCTGGGGTTATCCCCCAAGATGCGACGGTGATTTGCGAGTTGTTGATGTTCATGTTTCTCGCCTACGAGCCAAAATTGAAGAAGATCCCAGACAACCAGAATTCATTCTAACGGCACGGGGTACAGGCTATTTATTTCAGCGTATGGTAGAGTCACCAGAGCCAGCCAAGGTTTGAGTAAATAAGCTATTTTGGTCAAGTTTAGAGGGAAAAACCCATTTCTGCTAGTCCCTGACGTAGATGCTTTGCTCGTCTAGGTTCAAGAGCTTCATGAAGGGTAATCGCCCGCTTAAATGCCGATAAGCTCTCTGGTAGTTTACCAATTTTAAGCAAAACCACACCCAAGTTTTGGTAGGCATCGGCATAGTTAGGATTGAGCTCAATTGCTTGCTGATAAGAGGCGATCGCACCCTCTAGCTGTCCCAGCGCTTTTAAGGTCATGCCCAGGTTATTATGTCCTGCCGCAAAACTTGGGTCAATTTTTAAACTAGTTTCATAAAGACTTTTGGCATTAATTAAATCTCCCATTAATAAGAGCAAGTTACCTAAATTGTTGTAAGAACCAAGTTTAAGCCGGGGTAAGATTACTTGCTCAATAGCCGCTTGGTAGTGAGCCATGGCTAAGGGCAGATTTTGCTTCTTGCTGTAGATATTGCCTAAATGATAATGCAATTCATATAAGACAGTCGCTTCACCATCACTAGCTTTTAAGCCCCGCTCTAGTAAATCAATACCTTTATTGATTTGATTAGTAGCAAGATAAAGTGCCCCTAACTTGTTACAGGTATAGGCATCATGGGGATGGTTCGTTAGAAATTTTTCCATAGCTGTTTGAGCTTTGGCATATTTATCTCGTGAGGCGATCGCTCCTGGTTGATAGCCATAGTGCTCAATTGCCACATTAGTAAGAGAAATTACTTGCCAATTTGGTTCTTTCTCTAGTAACTTAGCAACACTGTCATCGATTAGGGCGTGATAAGGACGGGAAAAGCTAATTTGGGGATGGTTGCGGAATAAACGGGAAACAAGGGAATAGGGAGATTGAGATGCACCAACTTCTTGTCTTGTCAGGTTAATTACCAGGTAGCTTTCATTCTTGATTGCCTTCTTTAGTTCAGGTACAATCTCCGATTTTAATACCTCATCAGCATCAAGAACTAATACCCACTTGCCCTGTACATACTTGAGAGCCTCGTTACGAGCTAGAGAGAAATCATCACACCATGGGTAATGATAAACTCTTGCACCATACTCTCTAGCAATCCCTGCTGTGTTATCAGTTGAACCCGTGTCTAAGATTACCATTTCTTCAACAACATCCTTGACACTAGTCAGAACACGAGGCAAAGCCGCTTGCTCATTTTTGACGATCATGCACAGGCTCAGTTCCATCTTGCACCATCATTGTCTTAGGAACGTGGTCTATTTTAGGCGGAGATGACTAAACAGCAAGCTTTGTGAACAGACAAAGGAACTGCCAGTCTGTTTCAATCAACTACACTTTAAATATCGGCATCATTTTCATCTAGGGAAGTCTCGTTTTCCCAATCATCTGGGCAAATATCGGTATCTAACTCATCGAAGAAAGGATCAGAGCCTGAGTAATGGAGCAAGGTATCAGCGTCCCAGTAATCGATGAAATAGATATCTGCCAATAAGTCGAAGGATGCTACTACTGTCATTTTTGATTTCCGGCTAATTTTTGGTCAACAATTAAATTTATGATACGAACTACACTTTTTAAGTATCCCGTATCTTCTTGTGGCAGTACGGTAATGTGACAACCAAAGAATAGTGATCGTGATCGACGATAAAGGTGACGATCCTCACAAGGAATTGTTCGACGCAAGCCACAAACTTTTTGGGGCTAAGATTCGGAGAAGCCAGAGTCGAACGGTTAAAAGAAAAAGTCAAGGGTGTTTTATCCTTTCCTTATTTCCTTGTTTCCCATAAGGTTCAGTTGTGGGAGAGTCAACAATTCACAGCTATGAATGATAAAGAATCGGGAGTCGGGGTTATAAGGTCGGTAAGAAAAGTAAGTGTATCTCACTAGCTCAAGTAATGCTATAAATCTTGCTGCTGTCTTGGTATTTTTCGGTCTTTCCTTATCAATTTTTAAGGAAATTCCAGAAAAGGAATGGGTTACCAACACTAACTTGTGTTGGCAATTACAAGAGGGATAGTCCTACAGCAATTGACTAGTTTGGAAGCCCCCATTTTTGATTAGAATAGGTAGCACCCCTACCTGTTTATTGTTAAGTTTTCACAATTAAAGTGGCAGACACTATGTCATCTACCTAGGGATTGATTTTATTTAAGTTGTTAAGTAGTGATTTTAACTCATAAACATGAGAAACTTTAATAAAAGTTAAAATTTAATTAGTCATTTATTTAAGATAACTGCCTGAACGCGAAGAACACAGACACTCTAAAGACAGATGAGTATCAAAGATAAACCTCAACTTCCTCGCAATCGCCAGATTGCCAACATTCTCTTCCTGATAGCCGGTTTGTTCTTGCTAGCCAACCTGCTTTTGCCTAATTTGCTAGGTCAAAATACCCCGCAAGTACCCTACAGCATTTTCATTGACCAAGTCGAAGATGGCAAGGTGGCTAGGGCATATGTAGCCCAAGACGAAATACGTTACCAGCTTAAAGCAGAAGGTGATGAGACGGGGCAAGTTCTATCCACTACCCCCGTCTTCGATCTTGAGTTACCCAAACGTTTAGAAGAGAAAGGAGTGGAGTTTGCTGCGGCCCCACCACCTAAGAGGAATTGGTTCACCACCCTCCTTGGCTGGGTTATCCCGCCGCTGATTTTTGTCGGCGTTTTACAATTATTTGCGGGACGTTTTGGTGGCGGTGGTCCCCAAGGAGCACTTTCCATTAATAAGAGTAAGGCGAAAGTCTATGTAGAAGACGAAGCAACCAAAGTCACTTTTAACGATGTGGCTGGAGTCGAAGAAGCAAAAACTGAATTAGTTGAAATTGTTGATTTCCTGAAAAGTCCCCAGCGCTTTACCAATATTGGGGCAAGAATTCCTAAAGGAGTGCTGTTAGTTGGCCCACCAGGAACAGGTAAAACCTTGCTAGCCAAAGCCGTGGCGGGGGAAGCTGGAGTGCCGTTTTTCAGCATCTCTGGTTCCGAGTTCGTAGAACTGTTTGTTGGTGCTGGTGCGGCTAGGGTACGGGACTTATTTGAGCAGGCGAAAAAGAAGGCCCCCTGTATTATCTTTATTGATGAGCTAGACGCGATTGGTAAATCTCGCGCCGGTGGTAACTTCTACGGTGGGGGTAACGACGAACGGGAACAGACCCTCAACCAGTTACTAACAGAAATGGATGGTTTTGCCGCAGGAGATGCGACAGTAATTGTTCTAGCTGCCACCAACCGCCCAGAAACTCTAGACCCTGCCCTACTACGTCCTGGACGCTTTGACCGTCAAGTACTGGTAGACCGTCCTGACTTAGCAGGTCGCTTGAAAATTTTAGAAATCTATGGTCAGAAGGTAAAGCTAGCTGAAGGTGTTGACCTCAAGACTATTGCCACTCGTACCCCTGGTTTTTCCGGTGCTGACTTGGCTAATTTAGTTAATGAAGCGGCTATTTTAGCGGCCCGTGCGAGGAGGGAAACTGTCGCCCAGGCAGATTTTTCTGAAGCTATTGAAAGAGTCGTAGCTGGTTTAGAGAAGAAGAGTCGGGTTCTCAACGAAAAAGAGAAAAAGATTGTTGCTTACCATGAAGTCGGCCATGCCTTAGTTGGTGCTGCCATGCCAGGAGGTAGCAAAGTGGCAAAAATTTCCATCGTGCCACGGGGGATGGCAGCTTTAGGCTATACATTGCAATTACCCACCGAAGACCGCTTTTTACTCGATGAAAAGGAACTGCGCGGTCAGATTGCCACCATGTTAGGAGGACGTTCTGCCGAAGAAATCATCTTTGGTAGCGTTACTACAGGTGCTTCTAATGACTTACAACGGGCCACCGATTTAGCTGAACGGATGGTGACTACCTATGGCATGAGTAAAGTGCTTGGCCCTTTAGCTTATGAAAAAGGACAACAAAATCAGTTCTTGGGGGATGGCGCGATGATGAATCCCCGCCGCATGGTAAGTGATGACACAGCTAAAGCAATTGATGAGGAAGTTAAAGATATTGTCGAAACGGCACATCAGCAAGCTTTGGCTATTCTCAGCAAGAATCGAGATCTGCTAGAAAAGATTGCCCAGCAAATTCTAGAAACTGAAGTGATTGAGGGGGAAGAACTGCAAAGTCTACTCAATCAATCACAAACTGTTGATGTTAAGGTGCCTGCGGGAGTTTAAGCTAACTAGAGTTTGAGTATGGGGTGTGGAATTATTTCTGATTCCGCACCTTTTTTGTGGAATTAATTTTTACAATATAAAGTATTGTTATAAAAAGATTTTTCTTGATTTTTATGGAAAGCCAATTTTGTTGGACTAAACAATGGTATCCCATTAGTCCCATTAGCTATTTAGATCCGTCTCGTCCTCATTCTGTCACACTACTTGGCAAAAATTTGGTTATTTGGAGAGATAACCAGCAAAAATGGACAGTCATGGATAATGTTTGTCCTCATAAGTTGGCGCAATTATCGATGGGAACTATCAAAGAAGATGGAACCCTAATGTGTAGACATCACGGCTGGTGTTTTGATGGGGAAGGGAAATGCACGAAAATTCCCATGTTGGCTGGTAGTGAGACAGAAGAAATGGTTTGTGACTCTCAGAAAGCTAGGGTTACTAGCTATCCTACCCAAGTTTTACAGGGGCTTCTATGGGTTTGGCCGGATAATAGTAAAACGGCTTTTGAAGATTGTAACTTAAAGCATCCAGCGACAACGGGTGAGCTCGATAGTTCTTCTAGCGACTGGCATCTGTCAGAAGTACCTGTTGGTTATACTGTATCTTTTGAAAGTAGTTTTGATCCTTCTCATGCTCAATTCCTACACGAAGGAGTTGGAGCTTTTTCACCAGAGAAAGCGGTACCTATGCAGTACTTTCAAGCTGTAGGAGAGATATCTGCTGAAGGTGGTTTTACCCTTAAGCATCAAGGATACAACATCTTTAACAAGGATATGGATGCAACGCGGAAGTTTAGTCCCCCTTGTAGCAACACAACAACTTACTCCCTTCCTAACGGGGGGAAAATGTTATTTCAGTTATATTTTATCCCGACCCAACCGGGTTACTGTCGATATATTGGCAAGTTTAGTGCTGGTGGTGGTTCGGTTAAAAGAAATTTTTTCTGGGAGATGATTCCCCAATATTTACGAACGGGAATACAGCATTTATCTACTTACAAACTGAGTGACCAAGATTTATCGGTGATGCATTCTCAGGAGGTTAATCAGTTAGGGATAGATAAAAAATGGCAAAAGGCTTATTTTATGGCTTCTCCTTCTGATGTAGGTATTATAACTTTTAGGAAATGGTTGGATGAGTTTGCCGCAGGTGCTCCTTCTTGGCAAGAAAACAGAGAAGAAGGTAGGAAGGAATTGAGTGAAGAGCAACTCTATGACCGCTGGCACAGACATAGCAAGTATTGTCCTAGTTGTCGTAGTACAGTGGATTTTCTTGAGAAGGTGCGAAGGTTTTCTAATATTGGTGCGGGGGTATTTGCTCTTTTAAGTTTGGTCTTGGTTTTGATAGGTATTCCTGTACAGTTGGCAGTTATTTCTACGGTGTTGGTAGTTTTTAGTTTGATTTTGTCTTATCTGTCCGATGATTGGCGGCAACTTTTTTTTAGTAGTATTCCGAGAAGGGGTTTGCCAATAGTTAAGCTTTATAAGACCAAATAAATTACGCTGAAATATATTGTTATATTTCCTCTGTTGTGAGTTTTTTGAGATAACGAGTGTTTATTCTATTTTGAGTTATACTCAACGACTAAGCATTAGTGATGGAGTAGTTTCTGCCATTTTGAGTGGTTGCCAATCAGCAAATCGTCTACTTATTTAACGTTTAATCTTGACTATCTGTAATTATGATTATTATAAGATTTTCACTAGCTCTCTTAAGACATACAACAGTACTTTATGGCAACACAAACTAGTCTTCCTCTAGAAAACATTCTTACCCCTGTAAATCCTATTTTTGCTCGACATGAGACGTTTCACCCCCGCTTTGGCTGGCTAAAAAAGGGGTTTGATAAAGCTAAGCAGGACTCAGAAATTTTTCTGAGGGAGGATGCACCTGTCCGTTTGGGTGTGGGTAAAAACATGGTGCGTTCAATTCGCTACTGGTGTTCAGCCTTCAAAGTGCTTGAGGATGATGCTAATTCTACAAGTAAGTCTCGTCTGAGTATACCTTCTGAGTTAGGTGAAAAGTTGCTAGGTGATCAGGGATGGGACCCTTTTTTAGAAGATCCAGCATCTTTGTGGCTACTTCATTGGAACTTACTTAAACCAACCTGTGAAGCAGCAGCCTGGTATTTTACGTTTCATGTCTTTCGACCTGTAGAATTTTCTGTAGAGGAACTACTGCAAGGACTTAGCGATTACAGAGACAGTTTAGGTAGTCACATTGTTGATGCATCTTTGAGAAAAGACATCTCCTGTATCTTGCGTATGTACCAACAGGGTAATGAAACGGTTTTCAGTGAGGATTCTATTGACTGTCCCTTTGCTGAACTTGGACTAATCCAGCCAACCACAGGAGACTCAAAACGCTACACCTTCAATATTGGTACTAAACCTAATCTCCCAGCAGAAATTATTGTTGCTGCTTGCTTAGAGTTTGCAAAGTCCAAGGGAGAACAAAAGACAATTTCTGTTTCTAGCCTTACTTTTGACCCAGGTAGTCCTGGATTAGCGTTTAAACTGCCTGAAAGTGTTATCTGTACTGCCATTGAGCAGGTAGAAAGATGGTCAAATAAGCTGAATCTCTCTGACACCGCTGGATTGATTCAATTTTCCTTCACAACTGATGCAAAAGAGCTAGCAGAAGATATCCTAGACAAGTACTACAGTACTAGAAGCAGTGGGGTCACCTAAATGAAGCGACCACTATCTCAATATTTTAGCCTCAATCGGCGCTATTCTCGTTCTATCAACCTAGAGCGGGATTTAGAACAAGTTGAGGCGCTAGAAGGCTATGTCCCCACTGAAAGGTCAGTAGATTCTCTCAGACGGATTTTAGCGGGGTTTAAGAGTGAGCAAACTAACCGCGCTTGGACATTAACAAGTGTTTACGGTACAGGTAAATCAGCATTTGCTCATTATCTCATTTCTCTTTGTGCGCCGACCAAAGATTAGCGGCTGTTCAGCGTAATGAATGGGCAAAGATTCAAGGACGGTTTGAGGATATTCCGTTTAAAGAGTCAGCAGGACAGATGCTGCGGTTAATTGGTAAGGTTATTGATGGGTCAAAAGCAGAAACTTTTGCCTGCGCAATTAATGAGCGAGCTAATCAATGGTATGAGTCTTTAGAAAGCATTACTTCCTCGGAAGAACTAACACCATCAGATTTAGGTGCTGCTTATCCTTTGCATCCGTTAGCAGCTCTAGTTTTGCCCATGTTATGTGAAAAGTATGGGCAAAATGACCGTTCTTTATTTACATTTCTAACGAGTTCTGAACCCTATTCTTTTAAGAATTTTCTAGAGGAAGAAAGTTGTAATGGACAGATTCCCTCAACATTAAAATTAGATCGGATTTATGACTATTTTGTTGAAGCAGCAGGGATTGGTTTAGGTTCTAGACCAAATCTTCAGCGTTGGGTGGAAATTCAAAGTTTAATTGCTGATGCCAAACATCTTGATGAGGATTATCTGAGGGTTTTAAAAACGATTGGCACTCTCAACCTAGTGACCACAACGAGTGAAGTTAAGGCAACTCGTAAGCTAGTAACCCTAGCAATGTGCGACGATCAGCACGATGAAAAGCAGCAAGAACATTGGGAAAATATTATTGATCGTCTTTTGAGACGGAATGTAATTACTCACCGACAGTTGTTAGATGAACTGCGGCTTTGGGAAGGTTCTGATTTTAACGTAGATGGTGAGGTGGCGGCTTTAATTGAGCAAGAGCGATCGCCTCTAGCACATCTGCTATCTGAAACTTATCCCCTTAAACCTTTAGTTGCTCTTCGGCATAGCTATAGAACAGGAACTCTTCGGTACTTTGAGCGACAGTATATTGATAGTTCCCAGGATTTAGCTAAACTGCATTGTCAGAGCGGTAGTGTAGATGGGTTAATTGCTTGCTGGTTGGATGAGGACTTACCCAGCAAACCTCCAAAGGTCACAGTTGACGGTAAGCCGTTGATTATTTTATGTGCTAAAAATCTGGGTACTCTGAGAGTTAGAGCTTGGGAATTCGCAGCACTGCAAAGAATCAAAAACCATGCAACTCAATTACAAACAGATGCAGTTGCTAGGCGGGAAGTAGAGTATCGGTTATTTCACACTAAACGGTTACTTGATGAAAGCTTAAGCCAAGCGTTTGATCTGGCGGTTAATCAAAATATTTGCTGGATTCAGGGTAAGCGAGAAATTATTCCCAATGCCACAGGTTTCAATGCCAAACTATCAGAGGTTTGTGATCAGGTTTACAAGCAAAGTCCTATCCTTTGGAATGAGCTAATCAATCGTCGGGAACTCACCTCTCAAGGTGCGAAGGCAAGACGAGAACTGATTGAGGCAATGCTAGAAGAACCTGATCAGGAAAGATTAGGTTTAGAGGGTTATGGGCCAGAAGTGGCGATGTATTACTCTCTACTCGGTGAGACGGGAATTCATCGACTCTTTGGAGAAGAATGGGGATTTTATCCACCTCAGAAAAAGTCTGATTTGTGGACATTCTGGCAAGGGATTGAGGATTTCTGTTTAAAGGCTAAGGAGAAGCAACAGACGTTAGACAAACTTTACCAGTATCTAGAAGCACCGCCCTACGGAGTTAAGCAAGGTTCAATTGCAATTCTGTTAGTAGCAGTTTTGCTTTACCACGTCGATGATGTGGGGGTTTATAAGGATGGGACGTTTATTCCGATTTTAGGTTCAGAGCATTTTGAACTGTTGGTGAAAGACCCATCGCGGTTTGCCGTCAAGTATTTTGAAATGGTGGGGTTGCGATCGCAAGTCTTCAAGGAACTAGAAGCGGTTTTGAAATCTCCCAAGTCCCGGATGCCTGCGGGAGTAAGGAATGTGACTTTGTTAGCAGTAGCAAAACCTCTATTTCAGTTTGTTAGGAAGTTACCAGCTTATACTCTGAAAACTAAGAGACTCAGTTTAGAAGCACAAGCAGTTTTGAGAACTTTGCAGCAAGCACAAGAACCAGATGAACTGCTGTTTACTTCCTTGCCTCAAGCTTGTGGTTTACCAGCGATTGGTACAACTGATGCTGATGACGGTAAAACAGCGAAGATGCTACGCAAGAAGTTAGCACAAGCACTTCATGAGATTCAGACAGCTTATGATTGCTTGTTGAGTGAGTGTAAGTCACGTTTGCATGATGCTTTTGGCGTTCGCCGTGAAGAAGTCAAGTTGCGGGAAGATTTGCGGGTTCGTTCTAGCTATCTGACAGGACAGTGTGTTGAGAGGATGCTGAAGAGTTTTACACTAGCGGCAACGGATGAGACGAAGACAGATGCGGAGTGGTTAGAAGCACTCGTCATGATTGTGGCGGATAAGCCTGCTACATCTTGGACAGATGAGGATGTTACCAGTTTTGAGATTAACCTAAGCGATCTTGCAAGGCGGTTTAAAAATATAGAAGCCTTACAGAAAGAGGTTGAAAATAAAGGTGAGGGGTTTGAAGCTCGTAAAATTACTGTTACTCGTCCAGATGGACAGGAAACTAACCGCCTAGTTTGGTTTGACCACGAGCAGGAAAATCGAATTGATGGTGTTTTTGAGGAAATTTTGGGAATACTAGGTAAGTATGACGCTCAATTTCAGCAAGCTGTGGTCGCTAAGCTAACTGAGAGGGTTTTAGGCTCAGATTCTGGTAAAAATGTTACTCAAATGCAGGAAAAGCTTTCTAATCGGGATCAAGGACAGACAAAACGCCAAGAAAAAACTTTGTAGAGACATTCCCCAGAACTTATTAACATCGATATAACAACTCAAGCTCATTTGAGCAAAAACACAAGGAGGAGAGTTTGCCATGATGACAGTAACAACTCCAGTAGAAAATTCTCCTATCGTATTGCACCTAAAACCGATAATTGATTTGACGGATGAACAGTTTTTTGAGTTCTGCCAACTTAATCGAGACTTACGCATTGAACGCACTGCTACCGGAGAATTGCTAATTATGCCCCCCACTGGTTCGGAAACAGGTGGACGCAATTTTAATTTAATTGGACAGTTATGGGCTTGGGTTAATCAAGATGGAACTGGTATCGGTTTCGACTCTAGCACTGGCTTTAAGCTTCCCAATGGTGCAGAACGTTCTCCTGATGCAGCTTGGGTGAAGTTGGAAAGGTGGAATGCTTTAACTCCCGAACAGCAAAGGAAATTTGCTCCTATTTGTCCTGAGTTTGTGGTGGAGTTGCGTTCTCCGTCTGACCAATTGAAGCCCCTTCAAGAAAAAATGCAGGAGTATCTGGAAAATGGGACACTTTTAGGCTGGCTGATTGACCGTAAAAATCAGCAGGTTTACATTTATCGTCCGGGAGTTGCTGTCGAATGTTTGGAGAATCCCGCTAGTGTTAGTGGTGAGTCGGTGTTACCTGGATTTGTTTTGGATTTGAGTAAAATTTGGTGAACGTTCTCTCGGATTCAAGCTCCGAGAGCTGCGTCCACTTCGTGAATTTCAACATAGCGATCGCACGCTACGCGCAGTGGCAGAACCAATGGCTCAGGGTTGGAAAAAGCGTCAAGATAGAAAGTATGAGCAAAAAGAAAAAAGTCAGATACATTTTAGGTCTATCTGGTGGAAAGGATAGCACCGCTTTGGCAGTTCTGTTGCATAAGGAGATTCCAGAGATGGAATATTTTTTTTGCGACACCCATAAGGAATTGCAAGAAACTTACGATTATCTAGATCGGATCAAGGTTCGTTTAGGTATTAAAATCCACTATTTGAGTGCTAAGCGTGGTTTTGATCACTGGCTGGATGTTTATGGAGGCGTGTTGCCATCACCCAAAATGCGCTGGTGTACGGCAACGATGAAGATTAAACCTTTAGAAGATTTTGTTGGAGAGGATGAGGCTATTAGCTATATCGGCATCCGTGCTGATGAAAATCGTGACGGCTATATCTCCACTAAACCTAATATCACGCCTGTTTTTCCCTTCAAGGAACGGGGACTAGTTAAAGCTAATATTATCGAGCTGCTAGAAGATAGCGGAATAGGATTACCAGACTACTATCGTTGGCGCAGTCGCTCAGGTTGCTTTTTCTGCTTCTTTCAGCGTAAGTACGAATGGGTTATGTTGGCGCAGGAGCATCGAGATTTATTTAATCAAGCAGTTAAGTACGAGCAAGAACACAAGGATGGAAGAACTTACACATGGACTGAAGGTGAGACGCTGTTAGAACTCCTTGAGCGCAAGGATGAGATTATTGCTCAACATCAAAAAGCAATGGCTAAGGAGAAACAAGCTGCTCCAAATCGACCACTAGCTGAGGCTTTAGAGTCAGTTTTGGATGAGGAAGATGATGATTTGCCTTGTTTGGCTTGTCATTTATGAAGTAGTCAACTGAGAATTATTTAACTGCAACAAAAATAATGCCTGATGATTTATATGATTTTGCCACTCAGAAAGCTGCGATATCAGGGCATTTTGCCAAAGATTATGAACTAAATTTACAATGGCTACCTCATTACGTTGAGGATTTTTCTACAGCTATGAATGGAGTGAAATTAAACTGGGATAATTGTAAATTCGTCACCGCAGCTCAGAACCTAATACCTGAGGTTCATGGAGTGTATTGCTTTTCAATTAAACTTGGCAAACCTTTTCCAGAAGACATTCATATCCCACTTTACATTGGCAAATCAGCTCCAGGATATCTATCAGAAAGATTCAATGATTACTTGAGAGAAAGGGAATGTATTAACGGACGTTCAAAGCTAGTGCTGATGCTCAATAAATATAGGGATAAATTATTTTTTTGGTGGGCGGAGTTGCCAAGAATTTACGTTGACGCAGTAGAAGAACATTTGTTAATGTGTTGCAAACCCCCATGTAATGACAGAGTACCTAGAAGAGAAAGACTCTGGGGCAAAGCTTTTGATTAATTGAAAGTAATTAGGAGAATTAATCGTGGCAGATTATGTTCCTGCATTAAGAGCTAGGATGGGAGACTGGCAATATTATGTAACTGTAATGAAGTTAGGTAAAATTGCTCGTGAATGCCAACTTGCTGATAAAATTCGTGCTAACAAAGATTTAGATGATTTAATTCAAAGAGCCATACAGGATCGAGTCCAAAAAGAAATGGTTCCATATCTTTTAAATACACCTCAGCGATTCTATGGTGCATTAGTTGTTGCTGTTTACGGAGGAGAACCAGAATTTTCACCTGTTCGAGTTGAAGAGCATCGCTTGATAGATGATCAAGAGCGATCTAGCTATGGTTTTGGCTTACTTCGCTTCGATGGCAGCCAAACTTATTATGCTTTAGATGGTCAGCATAGGCTTAAGTCAATACAAGAGGCTCTCTCACAAAATCCCGATCTTGCTAAGGAAGAAATTACCGTTATTATCCTTAAGCATGAGGAAACAACTGAGGGACTTCAACGAACTCGAAGATTATTTTCTACTCTCAACCGTAGGGCTAAACCAACTAGCACAGGGATGAATATTGCTATTGATGAGGACGATAGTATTGCCATTATCACCCGTCGTTTAGTTAAAGAAAATGAAACTCTTAAAAAGTTGGTTTTAAGTAAATTAGGTTCTAAGCAAATTACGCCAAGTAAATCAAATGATCCTTATATTACAACACTGACGGCACTGTATGAAACCAATGAAATTATCTTGACAGCTTATAATAGTGGACTTGATATTGATAACAAGTTTAAGCAATTCCGGAAATCAGAGGATGAACTAGATGCTTATTACGCATTTCTTGAAAATATTTGGATGCGGATGCTGAAACAGTGTCCGGATTTTAACTTAATTATCAACGGTTCTAAACAGCCTGGAGACATTCGCAAGCGTGTTGATGAAGATGGTATTCCAGTTTTAAATGATACTGGAAAACCAATTGCTGGTGGAAATGTTTTTGCCCGTCCTATAGGTCAGTATGTTGTCGCTGAAGTGCTTAAGTTAGTTGGTATTCGTGGCAAGTCAATAGAAGATGCCATTGATGCTATTATGAGCAACATTTCAATGGATATCGATCAAGCTCCTTGGGTAGGAGTAATTTGGAATCCATCAACCCAACGTATTATGGGTGGAAAGGCGGAAAGAGGATTAATTGCTTCTATGATCAGCCATGCTCTTGGACTAAGGATTAACATCAAAGTTCGTGAATTAAGGCAAAAATATCGCGACACAATAGAAAATCAAAAAGCAACTCTACTTTCACCGATTAGTTGGTCTGGAAGTACCCTTAGTACTTCGTCAGAAAATGAAGAACATGAATTGAGTGCAGAAAATAACAATGGATAAATGAGACTGTATCTGAGACTTACCCTCCCTGCGCTGAAATTATCGCACTCAGAGAAAATAAGCAATCGCGCTTGAGAATGCCCAAGGTGCGATTTGCTTGAAAGCAGCGCAAGCGCTGCTGCTCCCCTTCCCAAGAGAATTTATACGATAAACAAAAGAATCCCTAGAAAATCATGGAGACTATAATGTGAAAATCCCTCCTGATGCGCTCATTCCCGATGATAAACTGACTAGCTATCTATTAGTTCCTAGAGAACAAGACGATAAATCGAAATTTCTGGCACAGGCAGGATTTACAGCAGATAACCCAGAACAGTTAAAATTGGCGATTCGCCAACTTGCAGATCAAGTAGAAGCCCTAGAAGATAGAAGCAATGAATATGGAATTTTTTACCGCGTCGAAGGTCAATTAACTGGTGTCAATGACAGCAAGCTATCTGTCATTACAATATGGCTAAACCGTAAAGTCGATGGCAAATTTCAGTTTATTACTCTAAAACCTAAGAAGGAGTGACATTTTCATGCTTGAACTGTACCAACGAGTTGTCTTGGTTCACGACCTACCAGAACATAACTTGAAAAAAGGCGATGTAGTTACGCTAGTTGATTATGTGACTCATCCTAGCGGTGGTGAAAATGGCTATGTCTTAGAAGTCTTTAATGCTGTGGGTGAATCTATTGATGTAATTGCTGTTCCGATGTCTGCTGTTCAACCTCTAAGAAATGATGAAATTCTTACCGTTCGTTCTCTAGCTAAAGCCAGTTAATTTAATTAATGAAAGTACTTGCTCAGATTGCATATTAAAGAGAGAGTTCATCCGAATTGGCAACTGGTTAGAGTATTGCTTAAAATCCGAGCGAGAATAAGATGAAAATCCTTCCCCTGTTGTAGCTAAACTCCAAAAGCTCAAAAAGGATTAGCCGAAATAATCAGCCTCCGGGTAGACTCCAAAGGCAGACTCGACCTTAACTATCTAGAACAAGTCTGCAAAAGCGGCATTTCCTTACTATGTGTTATGGCTGCTAATAATGAAAT
>JBAUJE010000033.1:0-18163 GCA_049683475.1 Coleofasciculaceae cyanobacterium
TCATGGGCTGCGGGGTGAGAGCGAGCATAGGCTCCATAAACACTAAGGCTGTTGTCTGGTAAATGACCTGTAGCAGTACGCCCGTCAGTACTGGTTAGATAAAGTAGTCCACCAATTTTAGTTGCCCAAAGGCTAGTACTAAGGTAGGGTGCCGCAGAACCAAAACAATCGACATCAACAAGATTATAGTAATCTTGGCGATTGTAGCAGTCGAAAAACACCCTATTGGCATCTTGCTGAGTCACTTGCGAGTAACCAGCATTTATCGCAGCCTGCAAGTTTTGTTTTAGAGTTGGCTGAACCTCAGGATTTCCTTCATTTGCCCAAACCCAATTAGCCTCACTTTCTCGCCAATAACGTAAAGAGCGAACTCCACAACCACTCATTACGTCTAATACTCTCAGACTGCCTGCATCAGATTTGTCAATCGCCGCCGCCAAAATACCTAAATCTCTGGCGACCTGGCTAGCAGGGCGATAAAAGGCATTACCAACTATAAATCTAGTTTTGCCTTCCCTATGCCAAGTTAAATTTGGGTCTTCTCTCGGAGCAATCAGTTTTCTAGTTCCAATTGTGATTGAGAATTAAATTTCAGGGGGTTTAACCCCTTATAAATCTGTTTCTTTTGAACCTGCTAGACTAACACCAGGTTTTTGATCTACTCGCTGTGTCAAAAAAGCTGCAATAATCAGGAAAACACCACCCCAAACAACGGCAATGAGGCGATTTTCATCGAGAAGATGTTCCATCACCCAGCCGAAGCCCAGGGAAGCAGAAATTTGCGGCAAGACAATAAAAAAGTTAAAAATGCCCATGTAAATTCCTGCTCTTTCTGGCGGTAAAGAGCCTACTAGCATCGCATAAGGCATTGCCAAAATGCTTGCCCAAGCGATACCAATACCCACCATTGGTAATAGTAATAGATACTGATCTTCAATTAAAGCCAGAGAGAGGAAACTAACTCCACCTGCAATTAAGCAAAAGCTATGGGTGAACTGGCGGCTAGTAAGCTGGGCGAGACGGGATAATAAAAAAGAAAATACTATACAGACGGCATTATAAGCGGCAATACAAATACCAGCCCACTCCACACCACGGATATAGAGAGGGGAATTTTCGTGAATGGCACCGAAAATATTACGAGCAACTGCTGGTGGAAAATAGAGAAAGAAACAGTACATACCCAGCCAGGTGAAAAATTGCACCCAAGCAAGTTCTCGCATAGTTATGGGCATATCTTTTAAGGCAAGCCAGATTTCTCTAAAACTATTGGTAATACCACCTCGTTTAGCCTTCTCCTCCTTAAAAGCTTCCATATTTTCAGGAGGATATTCCTTGGTACTCAAGACAGTCCACAGCACAGTACCAAAAAAGAGAGCAGCTCCAACATAAAAGGAAAGCTCTACTGTTAAGGGTATTTTGCGTTCTAGAGTACTGAGACTAGAGATGTGAAACACATGATTGAGAATCCAGGGAAATGCTGATGCTGATACTGAACCAAGACCAATTAAAAGGCTTTGCATGGCAAATCCTTGAGTCCGTTGGTTTTCCGGCAGTAAGTCTCCGACAAAAGCCCGAAACGGCTCCATGCTGATGTTTGCAGAAGTATCCAAAATCCAAAGCAATCCTGCTGCCATCCACAGCGAAGAGGAATGGGGCATCAAGATAAGGGCAATTGAACAAAGAATCGCACCTATGAGAAAATAAGGTCGTCGCCGACCAAGAGGACCCCAAGTGTGATCGCTCATATTGCCGATGATCGGCTGAACCATCAAGCCTGTCAAGGGAGCTGCCAACCACAAAATTGGTATTTGGTGAGCATTAGCACCTAGATGCTCAAAAATGGCGCTCATATTCGCCATTTGCAAGCCCCAACCAAACTGGATTCCTAGAAAACCAAAGCTCATGTTCCAAAGCTGCCAGAAGCTTAAGTTTTTTCTGCTAGCTCCTTCCTCACTCTGGCTATAACAGAGAGACTTTTGAATAGAGTTACTTAGCTGCTGAGGAATATCTAAAGCAGAGGTAGTTGGAGGTTCCTGAACAGGAGTTTCAGAAGCCTCTGATGTCTGCAAGAACCTTTCCTGTTCTAGCAGTGGATCTTTATTTTCCATGAGATGGTATAGAAATCAGTAGTCAGGGAGTATTAGGGTTTTTTATTACCCCTAGTCTGATTGAGCTATCTACTCAATCAGGCTGATTCAGCATAAAAATAACCCTTGATGAACTCTAGTTTTTATCCAGAAAGTTTACAAAAGCAATAACTAGAATAATTTCAGCAGTTTTAGCTAACAACAATCTCTGTTTTTCCAATCTAGATTAAGTCTATTTTTTATAAATCACTTTTGACTTGTCTTGATTTTAATAGGCTTACCTAAAAGCATTTCCTTTCTCTAGTCTCTATACTATGATTCACGATTTTTATAAATAAAGATTAAGCCAATCTCCTACTTGATTCTAAGTTCATAGGATTGCGCTTGATCTTTGCTTATCTTAGTCTCACACTTTGACTAGAGTATGTCGCAATATTCTGCTTTCAAATCCCTTTCCATTAAAGCTGCTACTGTCTCTTGTGGTGTCATTGTGCCATGGAGTAGGTGAAAAACTTGACGAGAAATTGGCACTGGTATTTCTTCCCGGTCAGCTATATTAATTAGAACGTTGGTGGTGTTAACTCCTTCGGCTGTGCTTTGCAAATCTTCGAGAATCTGCTTTAAGCTCTTTCCTTGTGCCAAACCATAGCCAACTCGGTAGTTACGACTAAGGGCGCTACTACAGGTTGCTAGCATATCACCTAGACCAGATAAGCCAAAGAAAGTTTCGGCTTGCCCACCAAGGTTAGTACCAATACGAATAATCTCTGCTAAGGCGCGAGTGATCAGAGCAGATTTAGCGTTAGTTCCTAACTGTAGACCATCACAAACTCCGCAAGCGATCGCCATAACATTTTTTAGGGTGCCGCCTAGCTCTACACCAATGGGATCTGTACTGGTGTAAACACGGAGACGATCAGAAGAAAAAACGTTCTGCACTGCCTCTGCTACGTTAATATCGCTGCTGGCTACTACAGTTGCAGCAGGTAATCCCTGTTCAATTTCTTTGGATAGATTGGGTCCAGAAAGCACGACAATTGGATGCCCAGGAAACAGTTCCTGCCAAATTTGCGAAGGTGTGCGAGTAGTAGCTGGATCTAATCCCTTTGTGGCTGTAACAATCGTTACGTTGTCAGCTAACCCTATTTCTTTAATTCGGTTAGCAGTAGTAGCAACCCCCTTCATTGGTATAGCTGAGACGATAATCTCCGCACCAGCTAAGGCTTCTTCTAATGATTGACTACTGCTACGAGACCATAAGCCCACTTGATGATCTTTGTGGCTTGCCAGGGTTGCCAATGCTGAACCCCAAGCACCAGTACCAAGAACTGTTAAGGTTCCTGGCTGGACTTGACCTTGTTCGTAGGGCTTGCTCTTATTAGTAATCCCCGCTTTCCCCTCGGTTGGCGACGGGACAGGCTGAGAGTGTCCGAGGTTGCTTACCATGAGATGCTGTTTGAATTCGTTAAATTAGGGACTGGGGAATTTGTTCATGATTATAACAAGAAAATTAAGAAACTTTAAGAACTAGAAGTTGAAATACTAATTTCTAGTTCTTAAATTCCCTATTCCTAATTTCTCTTCACTACTATCAATTACTAGAAATCAGCTGTGGCTCAAGTGACGATTCCAAGGGAGTTAAAGCGTAATCAGGAATACAATTTCTCTTCATGTAATCGTAATAATCTGCCACTTGTTGGTCACACTTTTCATTACTCCAACTACAGTATTTCTTCAGTATCTCTGTGATGACTGGCAACAACTCCAAGCCATAGTGAGCATTCATTGCTAAGGTTGTGCGGCGACGGGTAATGTCAAGAAGATTATGAGCAAGCTCAGACCTTATAGCATAAACAATCTGAGCCTTAATATCAGGCAATTCAGGGTTGATTAATTCTGCTAGTTCTGGCTCAGATTCTGCTAGTTCTAGAACTTTTAAAGCTTTCGCCCCATAAAGACCAAAGAGATGGTGAATAGATTTTAGGGGTACTAGAGGACTGTATTGATCGCGAGCCTTCTGAAGTCGGGAGTCGGTAGGCCGAATATACCCGGGTAGTGGTGCTTGTTCTGTTGGGCAGGGTGGAGCTTGGCGACCTAGCTTTTTAAACACTGCATCAACCATTTCCTGACCTACATGACGGTAAGTTGTCAGTTTGCCACCAATCAGGGAAATTAAATTGACAACCCCCTCTTTGGTATGGTCATGCAAGATATGCTTGCGGGTAACACTTCCCGGTTTTTTGCCTTCCTCATTGGGTAAAGGTCTAACGCCAGAGTAGGTAAACTTAACGTCTTCGCGGGACAACTGAGCCGTAGGGATAATGTTATTAGTTTCTGTCAGGAGATAATCAATCTCGTCATTGTCTGCTTTAATGTTGTCTAGTTCACCTTGGAAGGGAAGGTCTGTAGTACCAATTAAGTACATATCTAACCAAGGCACAATAAAAAATGGACGACCATCTGTCTTGGCTTCCACATACAAAGCTGTATCGGGCGCTCCGGCAAAAGCTTCTACAATGATATGACTGCCCTTCGTACCACCAATTTTCTTTCTTGTACCAATAGGAGCTTCAGAGCCTTCAGTAACGCCTCTTTTGCATACTTGGTCTACCCAAGGACCAGAGGTGTTAACAATGACAGCGTGGTCACTGCCTTGTATGTTAAATTCTTGCTCTGACAAACGATCCTTACAAACAAGGTGAGTAATCCGATTGCCTTGGCGCTCGAGCTTTTTCACTTCCACATAGTTGAGTACAGTTGCCCCTTCCGCTTGGGCAGAAAGGATGTTCTCTAGACAAAGGCGCTCCGCATAGGTTGCTTGAGCGTCATAGTATTGAGCCGCGCCTTGTAAATTTTCTGGATCAAGATAACGAAACAACTGCCTAAGTTTTTGTTTAGGCAGCATCCGGTGAGACGGTAGGGTTTTATCGAAGCTAAAGATGTCGTAGAGAAACATCCCTGCTTGGATTTTCCAGTAGGGGCGGGAGCGACCACTGTAAACTGGAACTGTCAGCATTAGGGGCTGTACCAAGTGAGATGCCGTGCTTAGCAGGATTTCTCTTTCCCGCAAGGACTCTCGTACTAAGGGAAATTCAAAATACTCTAGATAGCGTAATCCACCATGTACTAGCCGAGTAGACCAACTAGAAGTACCACTAGCGAAGTCACTTTTTTCAATCAAGATAGTTTTAAGACCGCGTAATGCTGCGTCTCTTGCCACACCAGCACCGTTTATGCCGCCGCCGATTACGATTAGGTCGTAGGTTTCTTTCTGGATAGTTGGAAAATCTCGCATGATTTATCTTTGTCTTTACCTTTAACTTCGACACCAACCGTCGATGGTGCCAATTAACCCAAATTTATCCAGAAATAACCTAGCAAAGATATCTCAGTCTGTCTTCAGGCGAAGGGTAGATGGTCTTACCACAAGAAGCGTCTATCTGGTCTAGCGTAGCCATTTCTCTCGTCAAGAAGGATGCTTTAATCCCAATTGTCTCATCAGGACATGGGATTAAAGCACCGCTTCTTAGGGACTTAAACTGACACCACTTCTTGATTGGGAGTTTGACCTTTCTTCGTCGCTTGGAACAATTTAAGTAGATGATCTGCCCAGTACTCTACGTCATACTTAGTGACAGTCTGGTACATTTTAGCCATTCGTTCTTTTTTCTCTGACTCTGACATCTCTAAGGCTTGGTCAATCGCCTCATCCATACGATCTACCGAGTAAGGATTAGTTAAAATTGCCTCTGGCAGTTCTACCGCTGCTCCAACAAACTCAGAGAGAACTAACGCTCCAGCTTGTCCTTCTTTAGCAACGATATATTCTTTCGCTACCAAATTAAGACCATCTCTTAAAGGCGTTGTCCAGCAAACATCTGCTAGGCGGAAGTAGCAAAGTAGGTCTTCGTAAGGGACAGGCTGAGTGAACAACATAATGGGAATCCAGTCAAACTGAGCATATTGACCGTTGATTTTTCCTGCCAACTGCTCGATTTGATGCTGAGCAGTTTTGTACACTCGCATTCCTGTCGCTGCTGCTACAGAAGTTGCCATCATGTTGACTTTACCGCGCAAGTCAGGACGGCGTTCCAACAGACGTCCGTAGGCTTCAAACATCTCACGGGTACCTTTGACGTAGTCAACTCTACCCGCAGCAAAAATCAGTTTGCGCCCTTTCATTCCTTCCTGGATTTCGGCAAGACGTTTTTCAGTTTCTGGCTTGTGCATAACTGACAAGATTCCCTGAGGATTTGTGCCTACGGGAAAAGGGTCAATGTTGACTAGCTGATTCTTGTAGCGAAGCTGGCTGGTATATTCCGGTTCGGCTAAAGCTGTTCCTACAGGAGTAATATGAGCGGGTGCTGGCTCTTTCTTGACAATTTCTACATTTCGCAGACTGCGAGCGACATTGACGAAATTCTCTGAGTAGCGAGGAATATGGAAGCCTACTATATCGCAACAAAGCAAACTATCTACAATTTCTTCTCTCCAAGGCAAAATGTTGAAGATATCAACAGAGGGAAAGGGAGTGTGATGAAAGAAAGCAATACGGGCATTAGGTTTCTTTTGCCTAATGTAGTAGGGGGCTAGCCAAAGGTTATAATCATGTATCCAAATCAGAGCATCGTCTGTTGCTTCATCAACTGCTGCCTCAGCAAATAGTCGATTAATTGTATGAAAGTTTTCCCAATCTGAAGTTTCGTAGGTGAAGTGATAGGGGAAAGAGTGAAGAATTGGCCAGAAGGCTTCCTTAGAAGTAATGTGATAAAAGTGCTTGACCTGATCTGCACTTAGAGGAATCCGTCGCACATTGTAGCTGGCTCCATCTCCTTCAACTACGACCCGCTCCTGAAAGCTGCTTTTTTGTTTGGAATTGACCTGTTTCCAAGCAACCCAAGTGCCTTGGTTGACACTGGCAAAAAAGTTTTTCAAGGTTGGCACGATACCGTTGGGGCTTTTTTTCGGTAAATAACGAACTTGTCCGTTTTCTACAACTTCATCGTATGGTTCGCGATGGTAGAGAATAACCAGTGAAGATTTCACGAGTGCACCTTCCTCAAATGTGTTTACAGTTAATTCTTTAAGTCTTTCCCAATAACAGCAAGATTAGTATGGGAAGAGATCGATAAAAATCAACTTTTTGCTTAATTTCATGCCTGAAAAAATTGCTATCAATAACCAGTGACTACGAAGAAAGAGGGTAAAGATTAGGAAAAGTAATTTTGCTGGCTTTACTTTCTTTCTCCGGCTTCGGAGTATGTAAAACTAATCTGCTTGACAAGACTGCACTGTTGTCATTAGGATAATCTTCGCTTATGTAAACTTGACTTATTCTTTATCTGAGAGAGTAATACCCTTCCTCTACTTGCTGACGCCCTAATATTGAGAGAGCAAGTGCCACTAAATGCCAAGGCAAATAGGAGGTATTGGCGCTTTATGCTACTAGTCTACTAACAGGTCAACATAGCTCCAAACTTTAACAAAGGCAATATTTTCAAAGATAGGGTGGAGCGTTCATAACTCCCCGCGCAGTTTTGCAATTTTCTGCATGCCAGTGAGATTCTCGAAACAAATTGCTTCGAGATACAATGTTCTCCTGTTTGGTTTTGGCAGTCAAGACTTGCTTCACAGACAGATCGCTTTTGCTGCTACCTTGGTAGTGTACCATGCCTGTCCACAAACTTCTTAACGCAAGTTAAAATTCAAAATAAATCAGTATTTACTTGCGACGGTAATAACCGACGTTAAGGTATTTGCAAGTCAACGTCTCTATCACTGTTTCCGTCCAGTAGCTAATTAAATTCTGAAGGATAATAGTTCTTAAAGTCCGTTTCTCTGCAAACAATTGACTTTTTAATCTTAGTGGCGGCTTCCCGACTTACGAAGTTGGTATCACCGTATGTATCGCATCTTGACTTGGGTAAGATATTGATTCATCTCTGAGTCCTTGAGGTATAGGTAAAAGGGCTTCTTTGGTAATATGAGCAAGTCCTGCTGAGTTGAGCAGTTTCTGCCACTCAGACGCGATCACCGAATCGAGTGGATTACTGCGTCGTAACTCAACTAAAATTGCTAAAGCATCATGCCAAATTCCTGCTTCTGCGTAAATCTCTACTTGCCGTTGGGGTGAAGCTTGGCTCAATTTATCACTCAGTGCCTTATCTAGCATTACTCGCCTAACCCATCCTTCAACTTCCATTAACCTGGAACTTTCATCGGGGTGACAGCTGATAGAGAAAGACCATTTATAATCTTTATTTACTTCCAAAGGCGGCAATCCGGCTTGATCTGGCAAGCCAATCATCACAATTCCAGGCGTTCCACTTGTTAGAAAGCTAGCTTGATAGACTTCATTCCCTTCTGCATCTTTTAACAAAAACTGTGCTGGTAAAGGTGACAGCGGAGGTGAAAAAGCAGGTACATAAACAAAAAAACTAGGATAGCTTTCCTCGGTTGCTCCAAACCTGCTGCTAGGAACTAGTGCTGTGAGTGGTTGACCATTAGTTAGACAGTCTTGATTTATTGGTCCCCTTGTTCCCCCTTCTCGTGTGCGATCAGGTGAAGAAAGATCAGCAGGGGGTTGGTAATTACCTTGCCAGGATTTTAATAGCCCTTGAGCCGGAAGAGCCAGGGAGTTTTGCACTAGGGTTAATATAACTGTAATTACAGTCAGATTGAAGGGTATTATTAGAGAAAAATTGAAATAAGGGAA
Source organism: Coleofasciculaceae cyanobacterium (assembly GCA_049683475.1). GTDB lineage: Bacteria > Cyanobacteriota > Cyanobacteriia > Cyanobacteriales > Coleofasciculaceae > JBAUJE01. The sequence continues at coordinate 8,806 of JBAUJE010000033.1, forward strand.
CCGGCGCTGAACCATGACAATTGTTATTTGTTAGTCGTAGACGTTCCTGGCACTTGGATGTAAGTAATTTTTTGCTTAAAATTAACACTAAATAGAAGAACATAGCCAAATTTATAGAATCACCTCTTTGATTAATCACTACTTAGTAAGAGAATAAATAAATGATTCATTATTTAAAATAAAGAGGCTTGAAGCACTCGTTACTGAAAGGGTAAGTAGAGCAGCCCACTCAATCAACCAAATAACTGGTGTTCATCTTGTCGAGATCTACTAAGCAAATCTGGCAGATGTCCTCTTGGCACAAAGAAAAAAGTTATCTACTTCTATTGGTTATAGTGTCTTGTTCTTGAAACCAAGGCTCCTCAACATTATTTTCGCTGAGAAGATCTACTGAAGATATAAGCTTCTTCCATGCTTCTGCTAGATTTTTATCGTCAGGGCGGTCACGTCTCAATTGAACCATTGCACCAACAGTCTCGTACCAAAATCTGTTGTCTGCGTAAAGAGCTATTCTTTCTTGAAGGTTTGCTTGCTGAAGTTTACTGACTAACTCTGGATCTACTTTTACTCGCTTGATCTTACCTGTGACGTAGGGATTACCTGATTGATCATATGTGGTTTTGCCTGATTCATCATCATAGTAGGCCGTATCTAGAGGGTTACAAATTATTGACAACTCCCATCGATATTCCTTGTCAATTTCTAGAGGAGGAAGGTTAGCAAAGGCAAGAATAGGCAAGCTCTTGATACCAGGAGTACCCACCACTATCCCGTCTTTGGACTCACCTAAGGCGTACTTGTTTGAGTAAACTGTCTTTTTGGTTGCTTGATCTGTAAGTGTAAACTCTATCTCAGGCTTATAGCCCTCAGTCGATATTTTTGGCATATACCAGTACACGGTTGGATACTCGGCAATAGTTGCTCCCACTCCCGATTCTGGAACCAAGGCAGTGAGGAATCTTTCACTTCTCGCACATGCACCCCGCGTAGCCCCTGCTTGGCGATTAGTCGGATTACCAGATCCTTGTGAGCTTGGTGTCAGTTCCCACTTGTTGGGCAGCATGCTACTCAGGGAAGGCTCTCTCAATGGCAAGATCTCTTGTGCTGTCGCAGTAATTGCCAATCCTAGCGTTACAGCCAAAGCCAGTATGGTCGAGGGTGATGATCGTTTTAGCCAAGCCATGGTAAAAGTATCTCCGGGTAGATCAGAGTCTATATATTTGAGACGACGAGGAAGAAGTTTAGGTTCCAATACATCGTTTCAAGTCTATGATAATCAGGTTCGTAAAGTAGCATCTACCTAGGTTTCAATATTTAACAAATTTTGGCATGGTAGGCACTAGCGCCCCTTTTATTATTTCAATGTACAAACCTTAATTGTGATCGACCATGATTCCTAATTCGTCCTTCTCTGTTGTAGCAAAAAAGAACCCCAATTTGCGTACCATTAGACCGATTGCTGCCTCTGCTTTACAAGGAATAGCATTTTGGGACGACACAATAATTGCTGTTGATGCCAATAGTGGTTACCTTCTGCAAATAGATCTGTTGAGTGATAATACCAAAATCCTTAATCCTGATCGAGACACAGATTTGATCAATGCAACAGGTTTGGCGCTTTCAGGAGATATCCTTTGGCTGACCAAAGAAAACAATGTTTACTTTGGTCAGCTCAACGGTGATTTGCAGCTTCAGCATTTTGTTAGCTTACCCTACACAGCTAACGGAGTAGCTGTTTGGGACTCTACTATCTATATTACATGCAAAAAAGCTGGATGTATTTTCGTCTATAGTTGTAAGACTGCTCGTGAAATCACTCGGTTATATGCTCCGGGGGTTGGTGAAGAAAATATAACCGTGCGCCAGGAAGAACTTTGGGTCTCCGATGTAGACGAACAAACCGTTTTCTGCCTAGATCGAGGAACTGGTGAGATCAAATTTAGTATTTTAACTCCATTTGAGAATCCTACCGGCTTAGCCTTTCACTGTGATCCCCAGGCTGGTCAAGATATTCTCTACGTTGCGTATGCCAGTGAGGAACCGTATATTCGGGATAATCCGAATGCTGAACCTAACTACGAACTACAGTATCGCAATCGTACTTTTATTCATCCTCTCAACTTTCGCTACGACCCTGAACGCTGCTATACCCTTTCCAATGGCTATTTGGTTGAAATGTCCTATGTTGAGGAGCTTTCTCCCCTTGAAGATATCGAACTGAAAGATGTTGAATGGCGCATTGCCCTACCCGCGGAAACTGAGCGACAAAAATTAAGACAAGTTGAAGCGATTGGTATTCCTTTTACAGAAGAAGTTCAAGATGGTCAGCGAGTAGCTGTTTTTAGATTTGAACTCCTTAAACCCGGTGAACGTCATTTATTCGGTTGGAGAGTTCTTTTAGAGGTCTTTAGCATCAAGTATCGCTTAACACCAAGGAACTTTGAAAATGTTCCTGAGTTATCTGGCGAATTTCAGACTCGCTATTTAGTAGACAATGATGACTTAGCCATGGACACGGATATTATTCGTCAGGCTGCCCGCGAAGCAATTGGTCGTGAAACAAACCTACTAAGAAAAGCTTATAGTATTCGCAACTATGTATACGATAAACTTTCTTACCACGTTACGCCCAAGATAGAAACTCCAGACATTGTACTAGGGCGTGGTGTTGGTTCGTGTGGTGAGTACTTAGGCCTTCTACTAGCTTTGACACGCCTAAATGGTATCGCTTGTCGCACCGTCGGACGCTACAAATGTCCTTTGCACCCAGACAAACTAGGTGTACCTTTAGAGCCTGACTTTAATCATGTTTGGATGGAATTTTATATGCCAGGAATAGGCTGGTTACCGATGGAATCCAATCCTGATGACATGTTTGAAGGTGGTCCATACCCAACTAGATTCTTTATGGGTCTTGCTTGGTATCATGTCGAAATTGGTAAAGGCATTCCCTTTGAAACTATTACTAGTGAAGGGCTTCCCCTCGACAAAGAAAAGGTTTCTATTGGTGGGTTAGCTATTAACCATGTTCGGTTCACTATAGTGCAAGAACTAATTGAAGTCTAGCCATTGTGTAAACATGAAGACAGAAACAAGGCTGGATTAGACCGAGTAAAGGCTGAAAATTTTAGCCAACCTAGAAGGCGAATAAAACGTTGTTATTCCACGTTTTTTAGTTCCTTTATTACTCAAAATTTGACTTTTCATGGTTTCACCCTAGTCTTAGAATCTCTGTAAAAAATAAACGACAGCTTATGGACGTTATCCCAGCAATTGATTTACTCGAAGGTAAATGTGTGCGACTTTACCAGGGAGAATATGCACGAGCGCAGGTTTTCCACGATAACCCTACTGAAGTAGCTCGGCAATGGGTTGAGCAAGGTGCATCGATACTGCATGTAGTAGACCTTGATGGGGCAAAAGAGGGTAAAACAATAAACCTAGAGGCAATTGAAGCAATTGTGCAGGCAGTGCCTGTGCCAGTGCAAGTTGGAGGTGGATTGCGTGATCGATCCAGTGTTAATCAACTTTTAGATGTTGGTGTTAAGCGAGTAATTTTAGGTACTGTAGCAGTAGAAGAACCTGATCTCGTTGAGCAGCTTTGCCAAGAATTTCCAGGGCAGATTCTGGTGGGAATTGATGCTCGCCAAGGATGGGTTGCCACTCACGGTTGGTTAGAAACTTCAGAAGTTACAGCTGTAGAGCTAGCTGAGCAAATGACTCAGCTAGGAGTCTCATCCATTATTTACACAGATATCCATCGTGATGGCACACTGTCTGGACCGAATTTAGATACTTTAAGAGAACTTGCTGGTAAGGTTTCTTTACCTATAATTGCCTCTGGTGGGGTAAGTTCAATTACTGACCTTTTAAGTCTGCTTGCCCTTGAACCTTTGGGAGTCAGTGGCGTGATTGTTGGTCGTGCCCTATATACTGGGGAGGTTTCTCTCAAAGAAGCACTTCAAGCCGTAGGTCCTGGGCGCTGGCAAGATGTTCCACCAGGTCAAGGTTTTTCAGCTTTCGCGTAACAAACTCAACCTTTTTAAAAAAACTGTTGCACTAGGGGAGGGGATCAATGAATATTACCAGCAATCCCCCCAGTGCTTGACTCTGCCAACTTTCTCAAAGAAATTTACATCCTTTCGAGAGTAGGAATTCCCAGTAGAGATAGTCCCAATTGAAGAGTTTGACCAGTCAAATCACACAGTGCGAGACGGGATGTCCTTAGTGGTTCGCTAGCTCTTAATACAGGACACTGCTCGTAAAATTTATTGTACTTTTTGCTCAGATCGTATAAGTATTCGCAAAGGCGGTTGGGTAGTAAATCTCGTTCTACTTCAAGAATAACCTCGCTTAGTCGTAGTAAATGCTTGCCTAGTAACAGTTCTGCATCTTCTTGCAACATAATCGTGGAATCTACCCTTAGCTGCTCGAAATTGACTTTGCCTTCACGACCAATGCTTCTGATTCGGGCATATACATAGAGTAGATAAGGGGCTGTATTACCCTTGAGAGATAGCATTTTGTCAAAACTGAAGATGTAATTGCTGGTGCGATTTTGACTTAAGTCAGCATACTTAACCGCACTGATGCCAACTACTTGAGCGACATTGGCAATAAATTCTTCTGTTTCTTCTCTGTCTTCCTCTTTTAGTCTAGTTTTGAGTTCGCCATAGCTACGGGAAATTGCCTCATCCAACAAATCCCGCAAACGCACTGTTTCGCCAGAGCGAGTTTTTAATTTTTTACCGTCTTCTCCCTGAACCAAACCAAAAGGAACATGTACTTCCTCAATATTTTCTCTTATCCAACCAGCTCGTCGTGCCACCTGAAAAACTTGGGCAAAGTGATTGGCTTGTCCAGCATCTGTAACGTAGATGATTCTGTTTGCTCTATCCCGTTCAACTCGGTAGCGTAGCGCAGCCAAGTCGGTTGTTGCATAGTTGTAACCTCCATTAGACTTCTGTACAATCAATGGCAGAGGTTTGCCCTCTTTGTTGGTAAATCCCTCTAGGAAAATGCACTTGGCACCTTGGTCTTCTTCTAACAGCTTTAGTCGTTCTAGGTCTTTGACTACTTCTGGCAACAAGGGGTTGTAAAAAGATTCTCCCCTTTCTGTCAGATTGATATCTAGCAAATCATAGATTACTTGAAATTCTCGCCGGGACTGCTCACAGAGCAACTGCCAAGCACGGCGACTATCTTCACTACCGCCTTGCAATCTAACAACTTCTTCTCTGGAGGCTTCGCGGAACTTCTCATCATCATCAAACCGATGCTTAGCCTGTCGATAAAGCGCTACTAAATCTCCTAGATCGAGAGCGTCAGCAGTGGTGAGGGCAGTTGGATGAGTTTCTCGTAGGTAGGTGATTAACATCCCAAACTGAGTTCCCCAATCTCCTACGTGATTGATTCTTAATACATCGTGGTCGCGAAATTCCAAAATACGGGCAATGCAGTCTCCAATAATAGTGGAGCGCAGGTGACCTACGTGCATCTCTTTGGCAATATTAGGGCTAGAAAAATCGACAACTACCCGCAGCGGATGTTTTGCTGGATCTACTCCCAGGCGTAGATCTGTATGAATAGTATTGAGATGATCTTGCAAATAACTTGGTTTCAAGGTGAGGTTAATGAAACCAGGACCAGCAATGAGTGGTGGTTGGCAGATATCAGTGATGTCAAGGTTTTGGATAATTTGCTCTGCGAGTTCTCTTGGTTTCTTTCCTAAAGGCTTACTTAAAGACAAGGCAACATTAGACTGATAGTCGCCGAACTTAGAGTTGCTAGCTGATACTACGATGGGACTGACCTCCGGTAGTTCTGAGCCAAAGGTCATAGTTAAGGACTGAGTAAATTTAATCTTGATCTGTTCGATTACGGGGTTCATAGCACAAGGAATAAGACTTTTAGCTGCATCAGCTCTATATCGCCATTTGTCAAAGTCTACACTTAGCCGTAGCTTGACAGCTGAATCAGCCGAAGTCTTGAGTATGGATTAAGGTTGAGGTTCGAGAGAAAGTCTAGAGAGTAGGTGGGATAAGAGGATTTTCACTCGCTGAAAAAAAAGATGGAGAAAGGGGTTGACAGTTATAGTTTGGAGTCGGTATATTAGAAAAGCGCTGAAGGGAGAAACACAAGCCCGACAGCCCCGAACCTCGAAAAACTAATAGTTTGAAAGCCAAAAAGCATTATAAATAGTTCCTCGTTGAATGAACTAAAAGATAAGAGCCAAAGCTGTGAGGAGGAATCAGGAAACTGAGGAATCTGAGGAGTGGAGGAACCGGAACGTAAAGAATTCCGGGTCAGAGAAAGACTCAAGCAAAATGGAGAGTTTGATCCTGGCTCAGGATGAACGCTGGCGGTATGCTTAACACATGCAAGTCGAACGCACTTTTCGGAGTGAGTGGCGGACGGGTGAGTAACGCGTGAGAACCTGCCTTCTGGCCGGGGACAACCATTGGAAACGGTGGCTAATACCGGATATGCCGAGAGGTGAAAGATTTATCACCAGAAGAGGGGCTCGCGTCTGATTAGCTAGTTGGTGAGGTAAAGGCTCACCAAGGCAGCGATCAGTAGCTGGTCTGAGAGGACGATCAGCCACACTGGGACTGAGACACGGCCCAGACTCCTACGGGAGGCAGCAGTGGGGAATTTTCCGCAATGGGCGAAAGCCTGACGGAGCAATACCGCGTGAGGGAGGAAGGCTCTTGGGTCGTAAACCTCTTTTGTCAGGGAAGAAGAAAGTGACGGTACCTGAAGAATCAGCATCGGCTAACTCCGTGCCAGCAGCCGCGGTAATACGGAGGATGCAAGCGTTATCCGGAATTATTGGGCGTAAAGCGTCCGCAGGTGGCTTTTCAAGTCTGCTGTCAAAGACTGGGGCTCAACTCCGGATAGGCAGTGGAAACTGAGAGGCTAGAGTGCAGGAGGGGTAGAGGGAATTCCCGGTGTAGCGGTGAAATGCGTAGATATCGGGAAGAACATCGGTGGCGAAGGCGCTCTACTGGACTGCAACTGACACTCAGGGACGAAAGCTAGGGGAGCGAATGGGATTAGATACCCCAGTAGTCCTAGCTGTAAACGATGGATACTAGGTGTGGCTTGTATCGACCCGAGCCGTGCCGTAGCTAACGCGTTAAGTATCCCGCCTGGGGAGTACGCGCGCAAGCGTGAAACTCAAAGGAATTGACGGGGGCCCGCACAAGCGGTGGAGTATGTGGTTTAATTCGATGCAACGCGAAGAACCTTACCAGGGCTTGACATGTCGCGAACCCTAGTGAAAGCTGGGGGTGCCTTCGGGAGCGCGAACACAGGTGGTGCATGGCTGTCGTCAGCTCGTGTCGTGAGATGTTGGGTTAAGTCCCGCAACGAGCGCAACCCTCGTTTTTAGTTGCCAGCACTTCGGGTGGGCACTCTAGAGAGACTGCCGGTGACAAACCGGAGGAAGGTGGGGATGACGTCAAGTCAGCATGCCCCTTACGTCCTGGGCTACACACGTACTACAATGGTAGGGACAGAGGGCAGCGAACCTGCAAAGGTCAGCGAATCCCATAAACCCTGCCTCAGTTCAGATTGCAGGCTGCAACTCGCCTGCATGAAGGAGGAATCGCTAGTAATCGCAGGTCAGCATACTGCGGTGAATCCGTTCCCGGGCCTTGTACACACCGCCCGTCACACCATGGAAGCTGGCCACGCCCGAAGTCGTTACCCTAACCTGCAAGGGAGGGGGATGCCGAAGGCAGGGTTGGTGACTGGGGTGAAGTCGTAACAAGGTAGCCGTACCGGAAGGTGTGGCTGGATCACCTCCTTTTTAGGGAGACCACTCTACAGTTAGCTTATCTCACTTAACATTTAGCTAGCTTGATTAGAGACACCCTAGGTCGGACGAGGCTATTTGCTTCAGGCTTTCAAACTATCGGGAATTCGGTTATGGGCTATTAGCTCAGGTGGTTAGAGCGCACCCCTGATAAGGGTGAGGTCCCTGGTTCGAGTCCAGGATGGCCCACATTCTCTGGTGGAGGGGGTATAGCTCAGCTGGTAGAGCGCCTGCTTTGCAAGCAGGATGTCAGCGGTTCGAGTCCGCTTACCTCCATGCTTCCAGGTAAATTGGCAGCAAGAACAAATCTCGATTAGCCAAATAGATTAATTAAGTAAACGGAATCAAGTCAGCACCTTGACTCGCTTTATTTATGAGCGAGAGAGAATGCTGGACTTGGAGTCCAGTCAGCACCTTGAAAACTGCATAGCAAGAGAAAGAAATTGTCTGGTCTGAACAAGACCAAGCAAGCAGGTAGCAACCAATGTGGTCAAGCGACTAAGGGCTAATGGTGGATACCTAGGCACACAGAGGCGAAGAAGGACGTAGCGACCGACGATACGCTCCGGGGAGCTGGAAGCAAGCTATGAACCGGAGGTTTCCGAATGGGGCAACCCAGTAACTCCTGACTGAATCCATAGGTCAGAGAGAGCAAACCGAGCGAACTGAAACATCTTAGTAGCTCGAGGAAGAGAAAGCAAAAGCGATTCCCCTAGTAGCGGCGAGCGAAGCGGGACAAGCCTAAACCAATCAGCATTGCTGGCTGGGGTCGTGGGACAGCACATCGAGACAAGAAAGATTAGGCGAAGCAGTTGAATGCTGCACCGAAGAAGGTGAAAGTCCTGTAGCCGAAAGTTAGACTTGTCTGCGCTGTATCCCGAGTAGCACGGGGCACGTGAAATCCCGTGTGAATCAGCGAGGACCACCTCGTAAGGCTAAATACTCCTGTGTGACCGATAGCGAAATAGTACCGCGAGGGAAAGGTGAAAAGAACCCCGGAAGGGGAGTGAAATAGAACATGAAACCATTAGCTTACAAGCAATGGAAGGACGATTTAACGTCTGACCGTGTGCCTGTTGAAGAATGAGCCGGCGACTTACAGGTGGTGGCAGGTTAAGGTGCAAAGCCGAAGCCTCAGCGAAAGCGAGTCCTAACAGGGCGTTTTGTCACTATTTGTAGACCCGAACCCGGGTGATCTAACCATGTCCAGGATGAAGCTTGGGTAACACCAAGTGAAGGTCCGCACCGACCGATGTTGAAAAATCGGCGGATGAGGTGTGGTTAGGGGTGAAATGCCAATCGAACCCGGAGCTAGCTGGTTCTCCCCGAAATGCGTTTAGGCGCAGCGGTTGTTTAGGAAGCTGTGGGGGTAAAGCACTGTTTCGCTGCGGGCTGCGAGAGCGGTACCAAAGCGAGGCAAACTCAGAATACCACAGTGAGCAACAGCCAGTGAGACGGTGGGGGATAAGCTTCATCGTCAAGAGGGAAACAGCCCAGACCACCAGCTAAGGTCCCCAAATGGTCACTAAGTGATTAAGG
>JBAUJE010000034.1:0-3946 GCA_049683475.1 Coleofasciculaceae cyanobacterium
AAAATATCGTCAATTTACGAAGATAGCAAAGATAATCTCTGGATTGGTACTTACAATAGTGGACTAGATAAACTAGACCATGCGACTGGGCAATTTATCCACTACACCCATGACTCAGATAACCCCAATAGCATAAGTAACAATAATATCTGGTCAATCTATGAAGACCACTTAGGAACTCTTTGGGTTGGTACAGGTGATGGTGGACTCAACAAGCTTAATCAGAAAACAGGAAAATTCAGCCATTACACCCATAATCCCGATAATCCTCATAGCCTAAGCGATAACAGCATCTGGTCAATTTACGAAGACCATCAAGGAACCCTCTGGATTGGTACATTTCATGGAGGGTTGAATAAATTTGACCGAAAAACAGGTGAATTCACCCATTACCAACACAATCCGGATCATCCCCACAGCATAAGCGACGATAATATATTCTCAATCTACGAAGACCAGTCAGGAACTCTCTGGATTGGAACTTGGAATAACGGACTAAACAAATTCGACCGCAAAACTGGAAAATTCACCCACTACCAACACAACCCCAATAACCCCAATAGCCTCAGCTACAACCGAGTTATGTCCATGCTGGAATACCCAGCCGGTACGTTGTGGTTGGGAACCTATGGTGGTGGACTAGACAAATTTGACATTGCCAGCGAAACCTTTACCCACTATACAGTTAGAGATGGTCTACCCAATAACTCTGTCGTTGGTATCCTCAACGACGATGCCGGAAATCTCTGGTTAAGTACTGGCAAAGGGTTATCTAAATTCAATCCTGACAAGGAAACCTTCAGAAATTATGACGCGAGAGATGGTCTTCATGGTAATGAGTTTGATGGCATCAAAGCCTATGCCAAAGCCAAAGATGGAGAAATGTTTTTTGGCGGACTAAATGGCATTACCTCCTTCTATCCTGAGCAAATAACAGACAATCCCCACATTCCCCCCATCCTCATCACCGATTTCAGGATATTTGATCAAGAAGTCAAACTAGATACAGCCATTTCCCAAGCCCAAGAACTGAAACTATCCTACAAAGATAATTTCTTCAGCTTTAAATTCGCTGCCCTCGACTACGCGAATCCAGGGAAAAACCAGTATGCCTACAAACTAGAAGGCTTTGACAAAGATTGGATTTATTCTGGTGAAAGACGCTACGCAGCCTACACTAATTTAGACCCTGGCACCTACACTTTACGAGTCAAAGGTTCTAATAATGACGGTATCTGGAATGAAGAAGGCACTTCCCTGAAAATTACTATCATCCCTCCACCCTGGAAAACTTGGTGGGCTTACACTCTGTATATCTTAGCTGTAGTCGGTGCTATCTGTGGCTACGTCAAATGGAAAACCGCAGCGCAGGAAAAAGAAAATCAATTACTAAGAGAAAACGAGAGAAGACTACATCAATTCCTAGAAGCAATGCCAATTGGTGTAGGAGTAACAGAACCCGACGGTAAGCCTATTTATATCAATCAACTTGGTCTGAAGATACATGGTATAGACAATACAAAAGAAGTTCCTGCTGAGGAAATGGCAGAAGCTTACCAAGCCTATGTTGCTGGAACAGAACAGTTATATCCAACGGAAGACTTGCCTCTAGTGAAAGCCTTAAGAGGAGAAGCGACAACCGCAGACAACATCGAAATACGCCAACCAGATAAAATTGTCCCCGTGGAAGTTTGGGGAACGCCAATTTACGACGAACAGGGCAATATTATCTACGCCATGGCTGCCTTCCAAGATATCACTGCTCGTAGAAAGATAGAAGCAGAACGCCAAAAATATTTTGCTCAACTGCAACAAACCAACGAACAACTGCAAGCTATTTTAGACACCATACCTGGCTGCGTTTCCTGGATAAGTTCAGAGGGAATTTATCTGGGTGTTAACCAACACTTAGCCACAACCTTCAATTTACCAGTTGACTCTTTTATCGGCAAAGAAGTTGGTTTTCTAGAGAAAAGTAATAGTTTTGCTCAATTTGTTCAGGTTTTTCTAAATAGTTCAGAACCAGCAGATTCTCAAGTTGTTGACATCACAATTAATAACTCCATTCGTAACTACTTAGTTGCTATCAATAAATACCAAGAAGGCAATTCTGCCGTCTTGGTCGGAATTGATATTACAGAACAAAAGCAAGCAGAAGAATCTCTCACTAAAACCTTAAAGCAGAAATTAGTCCTGCTTAGGGAAGTTAATCATCGAGTCAGAACTAATCTACAACTGATTGATAGTTTACTTGACCTGCAATGTAGTGCTTCAAAGGAGGAGAAAATCAAGCAAGGGCTGCTAGCAAGCAGTGTGCGCGTCCACATTATGGCATTAGCCCACAACACAGCCTATGGTAACAAATCAGCATCAGTAGAATATGTCATAGTTTATGAATATGTTAATAGTTTAACTCGCTATATTATTCAAGCTTACAAAATTTGTCTGAGTAGTGAGGTTCAGTTAATAATAGACGTTGATAAAGAAATTCGTTTCGAGCTTCGTACAGCAATTCACTTTGGCTTGCTTGCTGGTGAACTTATTTCTAATGCCTTCAAACACGCTTTTACCCGCGAACAAAGTGGCATTATTGAAATAACACTCCACTCAGATAATAAGGTTGGTGATGAGCAGAACCTCACTTTAACTGTTAGAGATAATGGTGTGGGATTACCCGCAAATATAAATTGGCAAGAACCAGCTACCCTAGGGCTACAAATAGTCAACGATTTAACCACTCAATTAGAGGGAAAACTAAGCCTAGACCGCACTCAAGGTACTCAATTCCAAATCCAGTTTGCTTACAAAAATGCCAAAGTAGACGAAGAACTTTGCCAAGCAATGTCTTGAGCAGAGTCCGAAGCTATTGTTTATAGTCCCCACCGAACTGGCGCGCCGCTTGCGAGCTTGGGTTTCAAACCCCCACTGCAACGTTGCTTCATTGGCTCCCGTTCAGGAGGGGTCGGAATCCCCTTCTGTTGCGTCAGCTTCCCGCAGGGTACGGAACATAGAGGCCCTCTGCCTTCCATCTTCTGCCTTCTCAACTGCCTTAACTTCCCCTTCCTCGTCGAAAGCTTTTTCTCCCTTCCGAAATATTTTTCCCATTCCCATACGCCAATGAGCTACAATGCAGTCTGGCGAAACTCCTTGCTACCTCTACCAGAATTATTGATTCGGAAGACCACCCCATGATTCATGACGTTTTCATGCCCGCCCTCAGCTCCACAATGACCGAAGGCAAGATCGTTTCCTGGGAAAAATCCCCAGGAGATAAAGTTGAAAAAGGCGAAACCGTGGTGGTGGTTGAGTCAGATAAAGCAGATATGGACGTTGAGTCCTTTTACGAAGGCTATCTGGCTGCAATTATAGTACCAGCCGGTGAAGCCGCTGCCGTCGGTGCCCCCATTGCTTTGGTGGCAGAGACAGAAGCAGAAATTGAGATGGCAAAACAACAGGTTGCCCAATCTGCTAAGCCAGCTGCTACTACTACCAGTCAGACAACAACGACACCAGCCCCCACACTGACAGCAACAGCCCCCACACCCACAATAGATACCCCCAGCCGCCGTAACGGTAGGATCATCGCCTCTCCCCGGGCTCGTAAATTAGCCAAGGAACTGAAGGTTGATCTGAACAGTTTGCAAGGTAGTGGACCCCACGGGCGGATTGTTGCTGAGGACGTAGAAGCCTCCGTAGGTAAAGCCAGCACTCCAGCCGCAACTCCTACAGCCCCAGCTACTGCCCCTCCGGCCCCCAAACCTACCCAGACACCAGCACCCGTTGCTGCCGCTGCTGCACCTTTAGGTGAAGTCGTACCCCTCAATACGCTACAAAATGCGGTGGTACGAAATATGCTAGCTAGCCTCCAGACACCCACCTTCCACGTTGGTTACACAATCACCACCAACGAACTCGATAAGCTGTACCAAAAAATTAAGTCCAAGGG
>JBAUJE010000035.1:0-33546 GCA_049683475.1 Coleofasciculaceae cyanobacterium
CTAAAGCTGCACAAGAAAATGTTACCCGTGCGAGTTCCCAAAGCAATTCAACTTCGGACACATCAGGCTGGAATCAAACAAGCAATCAGAACCTGTACAGTAACCAAGACCCTTTGGCAGAACAATTTCTGCGCTGGGAGACTGAAGAAGAATTAAATCAGATGAAGCGAAATATGGGTCTTTAGCCTATCTTGTTTGTTTTAGCCAAAGCTAAAATAAAGTTTTTATTCTAACTTTGGTCAGTCATCTTTTGCTTAGGGCAACTTATGGTGAAAGAGATGGAACGCTGAGGTCTAGCTACAGAGGTAGGCATAGATTGATTTGAAGGAAGATTCCAGTTAAATCCACTGGCAAAGTTCCTTAATTCCGACTTCCTGACTCGAGCAAGATCAGATTCTGTGGGTTGAGATCCGTCAGACCAACCTGGAGATTTTCCATAGTTGGAAGCGATGGCTAGTAACGCTCCCGCCAAGATAAAGATAGGCAAAGGCAAAGTAAACTCTCTAAACCACTGGTAAAGTTCTACCATCCCAAACAAGACGAGAAAGCTGGTAATCCACACTTTCATAATTTTTTTCAAGTCCATGCCCAACTCTGTCTTAACTCTGCCATAAAATAAAGCGCGAGAGCCAATTTTGACATCTCGCGCAACATACAAAGTCTCACAAAATCTTCTACGATTGAAACCGAAACCAATTACACCTTAGCAGTCACTTGGGCTTCTTTCGAGGTTAAACGTTCGTAGGTTGCCCGCATTTTTAGACCAACCAGAACCTGAAATAATCCTGAGCCGTTGTTAGAGCCAGGGTAGTCAGGGTGTTTGAGCATCAGCTCAGTCATTTCTCCGTAGAATTTAGTAGAAGTGTTGCTTAGATGGCTCTCGATGTAAATCATCTCTTCGAGATTGTCAAACTGACCATCGACCTCTAGCATAGAAACTTCACGACCGTAATAGCTATCAGGGCCGTAGTACATTTTCAGACCAGGATAAGCACAGGTTAGCTTACGACCACAGGGTCTCCAATCAATGGTTGAACCTTCGTCAAACAAGTAGACTGGCTCGAATCCCTCTACACCCTCTTTTTGAACTAAGCGTACTCGTAGTATTTTGTTTTCCTTATCGTCTTTGATTAACTCCGTTGGTAGAATCTGGATTACTACATCAGCGTGTCCCTTCTGGGGCTCAATATATGCTTCAAAGTCGGGCCGTCTCGCATTAATGGAGGCTAAAACATCTTCGTAGCGGTGACCTCGCTCCGCCATATCTCGCTGAATTTTCCAATTAATTTTAACTTGATCGTCAATGTCAAGATAGACACCAAAGTCAACAAGCGAACGCACCCGCTCATCATAGAGAGGGTGAAGTCCCTCGATTACGATGATTTTATTTGGCCTAACCTCTTCTGGTGGGTCAAGTTCACCAGTCTCATGGTTATAAATTGGCTTCTGGATACTTTGACCTTCTTTAAGAGCTTTGATTTGCTCATACATAAGGTTAAAGTTGTTAGCCTCAGGATTAAGAGCAGTTACTCCTTTCTCTTTCCTTCCTTTGCGATCAAGACTGTGATAGTCATCTAAGCAAATGACAGTCATCAGCTCTTCGCCAAACAAGTCTATTAATCGACGTAGAAACGTCGATTTACCACATCCAGAGTCTCCAGCAACACCTATTACTACCACACGATCTAGCTGAGTGGTCATATCTTCCCTCTAACGCAAAACATATTTTTCTAAAGATTTTTCAGCAAGCCAAATTATGAGCCTGGGGTCAACCCTTCTGTTGATTTTGTGACTTAATCACACATTACGAAGGCATAATGTGCGTAAATACTTTTCCCTCAGGGAAGACTCAAGCAAGGCATGGCATAAGTATTTAGTACTAGCTGCTGAGAATGGATCTTACCAAAATGGCTGCTTTCCTACAAGTTTTCCTTGTAAGTAGCGCGATCCCCCTTACTACTAATGCTAAGGTTTGTTGAGCATTTTAAGAAAAAAAAATGAAATTGACTCAAGACTAACATTTTTTGGCAGACTCAATAGCTACTCTGGTAGCATGGCTGCTGGGGTGCATTGATCCTCAGTGACTGTCTCACAACACTAGCGCTTTACAATGTTGCACTAATAGGGCTTGATTCTGATCGAAAAAAAACGGCATATTCACTATTTGGTATTAAATCTTGCTTATGCTGGAAGAAAGGCCAATCTTAGCCAATTATTGTAAGTTTTGTTGGGAGAGACTATTTAATGTACAGTCCTAGCGCATCGACTGGTTCCGCCAATAACACAGAATTTGGGAATCGCATGTTTGTTTACGAAGTGGTTGGACTGAGTCAGAACGGGGACACTGATCAGCTCAACTACCCAATTCGTCAAAGTGGCAGCATGTTTATCACAGTGCCTTATGGTCGAATGAACCAGGAGATGCAGCGGATTACGCGTCTGGGTGGAAAAATAGTCAACATTTATCCAGCCTCATCTGAGACTGGAGCAAAGATAAGAGCAACACCGACAGCGGAACCGCGGCAAACAAACTCAGAAAAAGAAGGCAAGTCCATGACTCAAGCAAAAGAGAAAAAAGGAAAGGCAGATATTCCTGTCAATATATACAGACCGAAAAACCCATTCATCGGTAAGTGCGTAGGGAACGAAGAATTAGTTAAGGAGGGCGGAATTGGCACTTGTCGCCACTTAACCTTCGATATCTCTGCTGGTGATTTACGCTACCTGGAAGGTCAAAGTATCGGTATCATTCCACCAGGAGAAGATGCCCAAGGCAAGCCTCACAAGCTGAGATTGTACTCCATTGCCTCTACCCGCCACGGTGATAATGTAGATGACAAAACAGTATCACTCTGTGTTAGACAGCTTGAATACAAGCATCCAGAAACGGGTGAAACGGTTTACGGTGTTTGCTCTACACACTTGTGCAACCTAGAGGTAGGAGCCGATGTGGCAATCACTGGCCCGGTTGGTAAGGAGATGTTGCTACCTGAAGATGAAAATGCCAATGTCATCATGATGGCGACGGGTACAGGTATTGCACCTTTCCGAGCCTTCCTGTGGCGGATGTTTAAAGAGCAGCATGAAGACTACAAGTTCAGGGGTTTGGCTTGGCTAATCTTCGGTGTAGCTAAAACTCCCAACATTCTTTATAAGCAAGAACTAGAAGAGTTACAGGAGAAGTTCCCCGATAACTTCCGCCTCACCTATGCGATTAGTCGTGAACAGACAAACAAGGATGGCGGCAAAATGTACATCCAGCATCGGGTCGAAGAAAACGCTGATGAACTCTGGAGTCTGATTCAACAAGAAAACACCCACACCTACATCTGTGGTCTTAAAGGAATGGAAGACGGCATTGATGCTGCACTAACGGGTGCCTCTGGTAAGCAAGATGTTAATTGGTCTGACTACCAAAAGGCAATGAAGAAAGCCCACCGTTGGCATGTTGAAACATACTAAGTTAGTTCTGGTGTTTTTCTGTATATTTCACCAGTAATCATTTCTTGGTCTTGGCGCGTCTACCTCTCCTGGCTAAAACCTACCAGGATGAGTGGGCGCGTTAGTAATTTTTTGAACAAGTAAGGAGTCTACGAGTACGCGAGTTAGATGGGGATTCTTTCCCTAGATTAGAACTGCTGAATGTCTTTGATGCGAACACCTGTACTAATTATGTCTCCTTCAAAAGTGACAAAAGAATCCAGGATCTTTGAATAGTAGCGCGTCAAGGTATGCATTTGATAAAAGCCAGCCAACTAGGCAGGTTGCTTAGATCTTAAGAATTACGTTAAATTTAGTTAAGCTAAGGTAAATTTTTCTGTTCATTCAATTTTTGTTTGACGGCTTTTATTTTTCCCAGCGCTTTTCTCAGGCTTAACTATAGTAAGCATGACTGAATATCTAAAGAATAGAGATCAATAAAAAAACATGAAACTTTCCTGGAGAATAATATTACTTTGGACATTGCCAGCCCTAGTCATTGGGTTTTTCCTCTGGCAAGGTACCTTTTCTAATGCAGCTGGCGACATGGGCAGAAACACCGCTAGTACGAGAATGACCTATGGTCGCTTCTTGGAGTACCTAGATAAGGGCAGAGTAACGAGTGTTGACCTTTATGAAGGTGGTAGAACAGCAATTGTCGAAGCTGTAGATGCAGATCTTGATGACCGAGTGCAACGGCTGCGTGTAGACCTGCCAACTAATGCTCCAGAACTAATTAGTAAACTTAGAGAATCAGACATATCCTTTGATTCCCATCCTCCTCGTAATGACGGAGCAATTTGGGGACTACTTGGCAATCTGGTCTTTCCTATTCTCCTAATTGCTGGACTGTTTTTCCTCTTTCGTCGTTCTAGCAACATTGGTGCAGGTCCGGGTCAAGCCATGAACTTTGGCAAATCTCGCGCCCGTTTCCAGATGGAAGCTAAAACAGGTGTTTTATTTGACGATGTTGCCGGGGTTGAGGAAGCCAAAGAAGAGCTAAAGGAAGTTGTCACCTTCCTAAAACAGCCGGAACGCTTTACTGCAGTAGGTGCACGTATCCCAAAAGGTGCCCTCCTAGTCGGACCTCCAGGAACCGGTAAAACTCTCTTAGCTAAAGCAATTGCAGGAGAAGCAGGAGTTCCCTTCTTCAGTATTTCTGGCTCTGAGTTTGTGGAAATGTTTGTCGGGGTTGGTGCTTCCCGTGTACGCGACCTCTTCAAAAAGGCAAAAGAGAATGCGCCTTGCCTAATCTTTATTGACGAAATTGATGCTGTTGGACGCCAACGGGGTGCAGGCATTGGTGGTGGAAATGACGAGAGAGAGCAAACCCTCAACCAATTACTAACCGAGATGGACGGTTTTGAGGGAAATACCGGCATCATCATCATTGCTGCAACTAACCGACCCGATGTTCTCGACTCAGCTCTATTGCGTCCTGGACGTTTCGACCGACAAGTGATTGTCGATGCTCCAGATCTTAGAGGACGTGTTGGCATCTTAGAAGTTCATGCTCGCAATAAAAAACTCGCTCCTAACATATCGATAGAAGCGATCGCACGGCGCACTCCTGGATTCACTGGTGCTGACCTAGCTAATTTGCTCAATGAGGCAGCAATTCTCACGGCACGACGCCGCAAAGAAGCAATCACGATGGCAGAAATCAACGATGCTGTTGATAGGGTCGTTGCAGGAATGGAAGGTACTCCGTTAGTTGATAGCAAGAGCAAGCGATTGATTGCTTACCACGAAATTGGTCATGCTATTGTTGGCACACTTCTCAAGGATCACGATCCTGTCCAGAAAGTAACCCTAGTTCCTCGTGGACAAGCTCGTGGTCTAACTTGGTTTACTCCTAATGAAGAGCAAGGTCTAATTACCAGATCTCAGCTACTAGCTCGAATTACCGGGGCATTGGGAGGTAGAGCCGCAGAGGAAGAAGTCTTTGGCGATGCAGAAGTTACCACTGGTGCTGGCGGTGATTTGCAGCAATTGACTTCCATAGCACGGCAGATGGTAACGCGCTATGGGATGAGTGATTTAGGTTCCTTGTCTCTAGAAAGTCAGGAAGGAGAAGTATTTCTTGGTTCTGGTTTGACGACAAGAGCAGAGTACTCAGAAGAAATTGCAGCGCGGATTGATGAGCAAGTGCGTCGCATTGCAGAACATTGCCATCAGGAAGCACGAAGGATTATGAGAGAAAATCGCGTTGTGATTGACCGTTTAGTAGATTTGTTGATTGAGAAGGAAACAATTGACGGTGAGGAATTCCGTCAAATTGTCGCTGAGTACGCTGATGTTCCTGAAAAAGAGCAGTACGTGCCTCAGCTGTAATTTAGTAAATTTTAGATAATTGAAATAGGGATGGTTTAAGAGCCGTCCCTATTTTTCTGTCAATTTCCCTAGCTCTCAAGAGTTTTGCTAAACGCTTAGCCTCTGCATTCCAAGGCATAAGCCTTGGGGCAATACTTTGATCAGATTGTTTGTATGCATTTTCTGCATTTATTCATGAATACCATGCTTAAAAAGTAAGTTCTGCTACAGAATTCGACTTAGGTAAATGTAAAGCTCAGATTAAGATTGTACTAGTGAGAGCATGAACAACTTGACATCTTTAGTTTTTCCTGCACTTTTAGGATTAATAGCAGGGATTGGTCACGGCGTTAATTCACATTACCAACAGCTTCCTTTTTCCTTGACAGAACAAGTTCTACAGTCTGTGACGTTTGAGGAGTCTTGGACTGAGTAAACTTTCATTAAAAAGTATCTAATGATACAGTAATCCCTGAGATGATAAAAGTGAAGCAATATTTGAGGCTTTACTCTTATGCAACTCAATGGAAATATTCAGACATCTACTACCTTAGATAGAGTTCTAGGGTTTTCCTTGGCAGCCTTCTCAATGTTTATTGTTGGTTATACTGCCACCCGCGTTTATTTCGATCAGGCCACTGGTCAGAATCTTCCGGCTGAATCCGATGTTATTCCTCATCAAGCCTCTCTGTGGAGCGAATTGGGTCACTAGTGCAGGGCGGGTTGAGGAGAGTAGTAATTGCAGCCAGTTCTTTTGGGACTAAATAATTTATTTTACCTAAGTCTAAATGAGTTGAAACTTTTGAGTAATTTCCTCTCCTGTCTCTAGTTCGATTCCGGCTGACTTGAGTTGTTATGCCAGTTTTCCTGCTCTTTCCAAACCTCACAACAAAAGTTTTATATTTTTAACCCACAACTTGACCTCAGCAAAAGACAGACGAACACAAGATTTATAGTTCTTATTAATTTTCTAGAAAAAAAGAAGGTAGAGAAGACTTAACTTCTCTACCTTCTTTTTTTTTGGGATGGAAAAGCTAATTACTCAGCAGCCTGAGGCAATAGCTCTCTATTTTCACCGGGAATCACTTTGACATTGCCGTTGTCATCAACATCGACAATCGCGACATCTCCATCCTTAGTGCGACCAGTGAGGATTTCTTCAGCTAGAACATCCTCCAATAGCCTCATAATTGCCCGACGCAGAGGACGTGCTCCATAACTGGGGTTATAACCTTCTTCTACCAAACGGTCTTTAAAACGCTCAGTAACTTCTAAAGTAATCCCCTTTTCTACAAGGCGTCCAAAGACCTCTTTTAGCAGAATTTCAGAGATTTCCTTGACCTCATCCTTCGTCAGCTGACGGAAGACAATGATTTCATCGAGACGGTTCAAGAACTCTGGCTTAAAGTACCGCTTCAGTTCTTCATTAACCAGATTGCGGATACGATTGTACTGGGACTCTGCTTCGTTATCACTGACTTCAAAGCCAATACCACCGCCTCCTTTCTCAATTACGCTCGAACCAATATTCGAGGTCATAATTAGCAGCGTATTCTTGAAATCAACTGTCCTACCTTTTGCATCTGTAAGACGCCCGTCTTCAAGAATTTGCAGTAGCATGTTGAAGACATCGGGGTGGGCTTTCTCGATTTCATCGAAAAGTACCACCGTATAAGGACGGCGTCGTACAGCCTCAGTCAACTGACCGCCTTCGTTGTAGCCGACGTAGCCTGGAGGTGAACCAATCAGCTTGCTGACGGTATGGCGTTCCATGTACTCGGACATATCTAGGCGAATCATTGCTTCTTCAGAACCAAAGAAGTAAGAAGCCAAGGATTTAGCTAGTTCAGTTTTTCCAACTCCAGTAGGTCCGGAGAAGATAAAGCTGGCAATTGGGCGATTGGGGTTCTTTAACCCTACCCTTGCACGACGAATTGCGCGAGATACGGCTTTAACCGCTTCTTCCTGACCAATTAGACGCTGATGCAATGTATCTTCCATGTGCATCAGTTTTTCAGACTCAGATTCAGTCAGTTTGTTGACTGGTACTCCTGTCCAGGAAGCAACGATATGGGCGATATCCTCCTCGTCAACTACGGGACCTTCTTCGTCACCATTTTGGGCTTCTGTCTTTTTACTTTGAGCAAGAGTACGAATTTCTGCCTTAATTTCCATTTCACGATCGCGCAGTTCTCCAGCTTTATCAAAGTCTTGTGAACGAACTGCATCGTCTTTTTCTTTAAGTACCTGACGCAGTTCCTTGTCCAACTCTTTTGCTGCTGGTGGTAACTGAGAGTTCAAGAGGCGAACGCGACTACCTGCCTCATCGATTAGGTCAATTGCCTTATCTGGGAGGTAACGATCAGAAATGTAACGATCAGAGAGCTTGGCTGCGGCTTCTAGGGCTGTATCAAGTATTTTAAGCTTGTGGTGCTGCTCATAGCGTTCACGCAAACCAAACAGAATCTCAATCGTTTCATCTACCGAAGGTTCACCAACCATCACTGGTTGGAAGCGACGTTCAAGGGCAGCGTCTCTTTCAATATGCTTGCGGTATTCATCTAAGGTGGTTGCACCGATGCACTGTAGTTCACCCCTAGCCAGAGCTGGTTTGAGAATGTTTGCTGCATCAATTGCGCCTTCAGCCGCACCAGCACCAATCAGAGTGTGAACTTCGTCAATTACTAGGATGACGTTCCCAGCTTGACGAATCTCATCCATGATTTTCTTCAGGCGCTCTTCAAACTCACCCCGGTACTTAGTTCCAGCAACCAGCAAACCAATATCGAGGGTGACAACCCGTTTTTCTTCTAAGATGTCGGGGATGTCATTATTGGCAATGCGTTGGGCTAATCCTTCTGCGATCGCTGTTTTGCCTACTCCAGGTTCCCCAATCAAAACGGGGTTATTCTTGGTGCGGCGTCCCAAAATCTGGATCACCCGTTCAATCTCTTTTGCTCTTCCTACCACTGGGTCTAGCTTCCCTTCCGCTGCCATCTGGGTCAGGTTTGAGCCAAATTCATCTAGCGTGGGAGTTTTTGTACGACCCTGAGAAGAGCCAGCGGTGACTTCTGCTGTCTCTCCGAGCATCCGAATCACTTGGGTTCTTACCTTAGTCAGGTCAACTCCCAAGTTTTCCAGAACCCTGGCAGCAACGCCTTCACCTTCCCTGATTAACCCTAGCAGTAAGTGTTCTGTACCAATGTAGTTATGTCCTAGTTGGCGAGCTTCTTCGAGGGATAGCTCAAGAACGCGCTTGGCCCTGGGGGTAAACGGAATTTCTACCGCAACGAAGCCGGAACCCCTGCCAATGATTTTCTCCACTTCTATGCGGGCGTCTTTGAGGTTAACACCCATCGACTTTAGAACTTTGGCTGCGACACCAGTTCCTTCTCCAATTAGACCCAGGAGGATTTGCTCCGTGCCTACAAAGTTGTGCCCTAGGCGACGTGCCTCTTCCTGAGCCAGCATGATCACCTTAATGGCTTTTTCTGTAAAGCGTTCAAACATGGCGTATTCCCATCACCTGTTGCGTGCCCGTGTACGCTGATTCTAGCATAGGGAACTTGTCCGATTGTCTTTTTATCTACAATCGACGGCATGATTATGATTCTTGATTCCCCCTACCTTCTCTGTCTGGAGCTTGGGAATATGGTGCAGGTGGATCGTTAATTAAGCTTTTGCATTATCACTAAAAGCTGCCTATCTAGGAAGTTGTCAAGCAGTTCTCTAGTAAATGTTTGCCATTCATTTCGTACTCAAGTTAGTCAAGCTTTCTTACAAAGTTTAAGCTATCCTTAACATTCAAGCTATAGACCCGACAGGAGCATAGCACGCTTTAGTCTCGTAAATTTACCTCTATGCATAATATTTTTTTATAGTGACTTTAATTTAGGATTAAGCTCCAAGCTTAGTAGCTAGTTGCCAGCCCCAAAAATTTAACTGAGATAGCAACAAGTGAGAATAGTTAGCAAGAATCTCTTCAAATTCCTGACTTTGCAGACCACTGCGCCAGAGAATCAGAGCATCTTCGCCAGTATCTTGGTAGTAGCGTCGGCGTCGCCCTGCTGTGGTGAAACCAAATTTTTGATAAAGAGAAAGGGCGGCTTGATTAGACGGTTTTACCTCTAAGGTTGCCATCTCTAACTTCCGGTTTCTTGCATCTTCTAGTAAAGAGTACAGTAGCAATTGACCTAAACCTTGACGCCGATAGTTTGGATGCACAGCAATAATCGTAATATGTGCTTCCTCCAAAATTGACCAATAACAACCTAAGCCCAGAAGAAAGGAAGAGGGTGAGATAGGTTCTTGGTCTAGAAATCCTCTATTAGGCTTTTCTGCCCAAGTTTTAGGGAGGGAATAGCTAAAATATTTATCTTGACAAGGTTCTAAAACTAGCAACTGACTGTTGGGACTAGCCAATTCTCTCTCATAACCAGAGAGTGTCCAAAGACCACCAAAACATAACCGGTCTAATTCAAGGGCTGCGCTCAGCTGCTCTGTTGTCAGCGGCTTAATTTCTAGGTTACTCATTCAGTTAAAGTTGGTCTAGCTGCATCAACAGGAATGATCTACTCTGAATTTGATTGCCGTGAGCAGGCATTGAGCTGGTACAGACTCTCTAACAATTAGGGTTTGCTGACAGCTCTCAATTGTACACTAGCTGTAATGCCAACCCAAAGGTTCTACTTAAAATTATGCTCTCCACTCACCCTACTAGTGCTGAAAATTCTGGATGTCAGTATTTGCCTTCAGCCGTCGAGGTTCTTGAAAAAAAGTCGCCTAACCAAGAACTTCTACCCCTAACCGCTAAAGTCAACAGTAATGATTGCCTGGAAATTAGTGGTTGTGACGTTACCACGCTGGTTAAGCAATTTGGCTCTCCCCTTTACATTTTAGATGAGGTGACCTTGAGAATTGCTTGCCGCCAGTACCGACAGGCTTTTACTAAAAACTACCCAGGCGAATATACCGTACTTTACGCCTCAAAAGCCTGGAATTGTTTGGCTGTTTGTGCAATCGTTGCTTCTGAGGGTTTAGGTATAGATGTTGTCTCCGGTGGCGAACTATACACTGCCCTCGAAAGTGGGCTAGCTGCCGAAAAAATTTATTTTCACGGTAATAACAAATCTACGGCTGAACTTGAGCTAGGAATCGAGAGCGGTTGCACAATTGTAGTGGATAACTGGCTAGAGTTACGCACCCTAGCCGAGATGGTGGGAGAAGGACAAACAACTCCCATCATGGTTCGTTTGACTCCAGGTATTGAGTGCCACACTCACGAGTACATTCGCACTGGACACCTCGACAGTAAGTTCGGCTTTGATCCTAATGACTTGGATGATGTTTTTACTTTTATCAGTCAGCATCCTAGCTTGAACTGTATTGGTTTACATGCTCACATTGGCTCTCAGATTTTTGAAAGTCAGCCCCATAAAGACCTTGCTTTTGTCTTGGTAGATTGTCTAATCAAAGCCCAGGGCTATGATTTGCCGATTCAGGAACTCAATGTTGGTGGTGGCTTAGGTATTCGTTACACTGAGTCTGATGATCCCCCCAATATTGAGAGTTGGGTTAAAGGGGTCTGTGAGGCAATTATTACTGCCTGTCAGGAGCAAAATATTCCTCTGCCTAAACTTCTCTGTGAACCGGGGCGATCGCTAATTGGCTCAGCCTGTGTAACCGCCTATACCTTAGGCAGTCGCAAGGTAATTCCAGACATTCGGACTTACTTAGCTGTTGATGGAGGTATGTCAGATAATCCTCGTCCAATCACTTACCAATCTTTATACCGGGCTGTGGTCGCTAACCGGATGTCTGCTCCTTTAAGCGAAACTATCACTCTTGCTGGAAAACATTGTGAATCGGGAGATATTCTGATTAAAGAGGCTCAGTTGCCGTCTACCGAGCCAGGAGATACTCTCGTAGTCATGAGTACTGGTGCTTATAATTACAGCATGGCATCTAATTACAATCGTTTGCCTAGACCAGCAGTAGTATTGGTTAAGGCAGGAGAAGCCCAGTTGATTGTCAAGCGGGAAACCTACCAAGACTTAATTCGTCTAGATCTCTTGCCGGAAAGACTAGTGGTTGAGGGTAATGGATTGGGTAATTAGCATACCCAAGCAGAGCAAGCACAAGGCGAACTTCCACCAAATTACCAGGGGAAAATGTATCAAAGTTAAGGCTTGCACCAAAATCACTAAGGTCTAACAGCCTCGACCTAACGACTAATGGCAATGCTTCAGCTAAGATCAAGCCAGAGTCAAGCATCCTAATAACTAACCTTTATTTAAGTTCAATGCCTCCGTCGTCGGGTAATGCTCCTGACTATGGCTGGGCTCAGTCCTTATTGCTTCATAGCATCGATATTGGATTGGTTCTGGCCCTGACTTATCTGGTTCTCCTCATCATTGGGGAGCGCCGAACTTTGTGGATGGTTCGGGGGTTAATTGTCCTGATGCTGGCGGCGGCAGTTAGTAATAAACTAGGACTGCCACTTTTGAGCTTTGTGCTAGAAAAGTTGGTAGTCGGTTCAGCTGTGGCAATGGCTGTGATTTTTCAATCAGAGTTTCGCCGCTTCCTCGAACAGGTAGGACGAGGAGAAATTCTACAGCTGTTTGAAGCGAAAAGACGCCCCATCCCCAAACCAGACAGTGTAATAGATGAAATTGTTGATGCTGTCAAAGAACTGTCTCAAAATCGGACTGGTGCTCTAATGATTTTAGAAACCTCAGGTCCTATCGATGAGCAAGATGTTTCAGTGCCAGGTGTTCAGCTCAATGCAGAAATCTCTAAAGAGCTTCTACAAACGATTTTCCAAACGACCACTTTATTGCATGATGGGGCCGTATTAATTCGGGGTTCCCGCGTTGCTGCTGCCGGTGTAATTTTGCCTCTTTCAGAACGTACAGCCTCGCGGCAGCTAGGTACGCGCCATCGTGCGGCGATGGGAATAACAGAGCGTGTCGAAAATTGCCTTTGTATTGTTGTATCTGAAGAGACAGGTTCAATTTCCTTGGCAGAAAGAGGAGCTCTGAACCGACCATTGACTAGCAACCAACTCAAAGAATTGCTAGAGGCTAGGTTTTCGACCGTTGTTGAGCGTGGGGTTGATGCTCCAGGTTTACGCAGTATAGGTCGCAAAATCAAGTCTCAGGGAAGAGTGCTGGTTTCGCGTCTACTCCGTCTACCATCATCAACTTCTCGAGAGAAGAAATGACTACTAATACGCAAACTCTCTTAAAAAAACTACCTAGCGACATAGATCAAAACCGTTTACCGGAACACGTAGCTGTGATTATGGACGGAAATGGTCGCTGGGCTAAACGCAGAGGTCTACCCCGCATTATGGGTCATCGGCAGGGTGTCGATGCCCTGAAGAATTTACTCCGTTGTTGTAATGATTGGGGAATTAAGGCACTGACAGCTTATGCCTTTTCTACGGAAAATTGGGGGCGTCCACTTGAAGAAGTTGAGTTCTTGATGACTTTGTTTGAGCGGGTACTAAAACGAGAACTCAAAGAGATGATGAAGGAGAATGTGCGGATTCAGTTTGTTGGCAATTTAGCTGACTTGCCACCATCACTTCAGTCCCAGATTCATCAGTCAATGGATGAAACGAAGGACAACAAAGGTATTCAGTTTAATGTCGCCACCAACTATGGGGGTCGTCAAGAAATTTTGCAAGCAACTCGTGCGATCGCGACTCTGGTCAAACAAGGTCAGATTGAACTGGATGAGATAGATGAGAAGATGTTTTCTCGCCATCTTTACACTGCCAACGTTTGCGATCCGGATCTACTCATTCGTACTAGTGGAGAGATGCGCCTGAGCAATTTTCTGCTTTGGCAAATGGCATACGCTGAACTTTATATCACCGACGCTCTTTGGCCTGATTTTGACAGAGTACAGTTTCACCAGGCTTTATCCGACTATCAGCAGCGCGATCGCCGTTTTGGTAAAATTTAGGCGACAGTTCATTTTTTTTGAAAGTAAACCTTGTCTCAATTTTCAATTAACCATTTTCTATTGGCGAGTTATCCCCCGTTTTTCAGGCAGGGGGATAATCCTGTTCTAATTCCTAAGGACCAGAAAAAACTGCTGCTTCTATATCCTGACGACTCAGGGAATACTTGAAAGAACGTTGAACATCACCTCCACCGTCTCCTGCTCCGAGATAGCGCACGGTCAATTCTTCCACGTCAAGGTACAGTCTTGCCTTCCAGGTTGGTTGCTCAATTTGCCAGCAGTGTAACTCATCACTATCTTGTTCACATCCCCTTCCCTGTAGCCAATGTTCTATTTCTGGGAGTGGGTGATTATATAGAGGGGTGTCGGCTGAGGGCATGACCATGACTATCTAAAGTTATCAATTTGCAAAAAAGGTAATGATAGAAGGCTGTTGAATTTTAAATGGCTCACAGCTAAAGTATTGTTATATGGCTTAATGCTATCTATCAATATCTCCTTACCTAGTTAAGTCAGTATTTAAGTTTTTTGTAGCGTTTGTAGGCAAATGCTTACCTAAGATTGCTTCAGATTCAGGTGAATTAGTAGTTTTTACCTGATAGGCACTTAGATATTGTTGTTGTGAGAGATTGTTGCTAGTTCTAGAAACTTGCAGAGCTGACTCCCCTCGTGTTAAGCCAATAGCAATTGCTAGTAGCAGACAGCCTAAAAAAGTTAAGCCCAAAATGAATAGAGCAAAAATCTCTCCGGCAGAGAGGGGTCGATCATGGGGGTCAAGATAAGCAGAAGAAGAATACCCCTTTGGCGAATCTCTCACTGAGCTGTCTTGACCTAATGGTGCTTGAATCACATTGAAGCGTGAATAGCCAATTTTCTGGTTGTACAGCAATCTGCGCTCAGGATTACTCAAAGTAGCGTAAGCCTCATTGAGCTTTTGGAATTTCGCAGTTGCTGTTTCCGCTGGCAAGTCAGTTGTATCAGGATGGTAGCACTTGCTCAACTCCCGATAGGCATGACGGATTTCTCTAGGTGAGGCAGAAGGATGTAAACCCAATAGTGCATAATAAGTTATCTGATTGGCTACTGCTTGATACCTAGTTTTTTCTCTTACTTGCTCTTGAGACACTGAATTTCCACCCTGCTTACTTAACAAAGTGTTTTCAATTATTCTAAGGTATTTGCTAGCTACCTGCCGATACAAAAGCTTAAACGGTTGATACCTTTATTTCTTGGTTCTTAATTATTAATTCTTAGTTAAATTTTCGTTGAGTTCTTGTTCAAAGCGTTGCCCAACCACAATGCCACGATAGTGATAAACGACCCCACAAACTGCTGATAATAACAACCATCCCAATGTGTTAACCCGCAAGTCGAACACAGTTACATCTAGCAAGTTAAAGATAGTACAGCTAGCAAAAGCAACTAAATAAGTGAAAAGAATTAGCTTGTCTTTATACCATTGCTGCCTATTTTCTGTTGCTGTAGCAGCTGACCAAACACCTAGGAGCAGAATAGCTTGAGCGAGAATCCAACCTACTAAGCAGCAAAAGATAAAAGTTGCAGGAATACCAGTTTCTACCATCAACATCAAAAACAGATTGTGAGGGTGGCCGAGCCAGATTTGCCTTTTTGCTTGGTAAAGAGGGGGAAAATTGCGTAGACCCCAACCTATCCAGGGACTTTCCAGTGTTTTCTTCCAAGCAAACTGCCACTGGGTCGTCCGCATTAACTCTACTGGTCTGTCTGGATACAGTTGATCCGAGAGTCGTAGCCACAAATAAGAAGGTACCAGACCACGCAACCAAGAACGTCCTAATCTAGGACCAAAGGATGCCCAAAGAACACTCGCGGTAAAAGCGGTAACTCCTACAACCAGCCACCGCCAACCGAGATAAAGGGCAAAACTTAGGAAAGCTAAAACTGCGATCGCCCAACCATTGCGAGAACTAGTCAGAAAAAGAGCAACAATGTTACCCACAAGCAAGGCAGATAGTAGTATAAAAACTCTGCCTGACAATTTACCTGGGTTCTTTCGCCATGCTTGAAAACTTTCAATTAACAAACCTAAACCCAAAATCAAAATGATTTGTAGGTAAGCTGCCAGGATGTTGGCATACATAAAGACCGAGGCTATTCTACCGGGAGGATTGCCCCCTTTGGGAAACTCTGAACCAAAAACCGCTGCTGAACTTCCTTTTAATTGCTCAGGACTTGCCCAACCCAGAAAATGCTGCCCTAAAGCAAGAATAATCACTGGTAGTGAAGAAATAACCAGTACCCAGGCTAACTGACGTAGTTGTGCTGTAGTTTGTATCAGGACACTAAAAGCCGCAAACAAAGCAAAGAAAGGGAGAAAATTAGCTAGACCAAGAAATGCTTCTGTGCGCTCAAAACTGAAACAAGCTGTGATTACTAGCCAAAAGCTTAAGAAGGCCCATCCCCAATTGAGGGGAGAGCGAAGAATTAGGGCATACTTGTTTTTCCAAGTAAGGAGCAAGGAAAGTAACAGCCCAAAGCTTCCTAAAGCAGGAATTAAGGGGAAAATTAGCAGCCCGATCTTAGTGCAGTTCCATGCACCCTGCAAACACTGCTCAGGGTGCTGATACTTTTCCTGCCACAACTTACGAATAACAGTTAACAACTGGGTAGTTCACACTGGTTGCCAATACTCAGCACGGGTGAGACGAATTTGTGCTAGGGCAAAGATGGTGGGAATAATGCGACCGTAATTGGTTGCAATGGCTCTCCAGCCTAAATCGGCAAAGAAGTAGCCCCATAGTACAGGTCCTACAAAGGCAAATATAGTCCGAGTGGTGCTGTATCGAGCAGCATTTAGCGCCATGGCTCGTCGTGCTGTTTGCATAGTCAGATAATGATTAAACTGTGAGGCAGCTACTGCACCTCCCCGCACAACTGCTTCTTTGGCAACCTGATAGCGGGCAAAATGAAAGGCAAACTGACGAGCTATCTGTTGCATTAATATCGGCTTCAGGACTGAACTGATGGCTAGGGCCGATCCACCTTTGACTAGCAAACTCATGGGGTCGTGCTGTAATTGTGCTGGTAGTGGTTCAGGGAGTGTTGACTTAGCCAGAGATCGCTGTACTTGTACAAGCAGAGATTTTTGTTCCGACGTTGGTAAACTTTTCCAGGCTTTACCCATTAGATAGAGAAATATTTCTGCCTCTATGTCAGTAGTAGTTAGCTGTTTGGAGTAAGGAATCTTCAGGTAATGGCATACCTGAATCAGTGCCTGTCGATAGGTAAATTCCTCGGTGCGTCCCTTAAGGACTGTCATCCCGTCAGCCGCCAAAAAGCGAAATCGCTGTTCTAGGACATCTAGCCATACTTGCCGATCTTGACTTTGTATTTCTATCAGGTCAGCCGTATTCAGGTAATCTAGTGGGTTAAACTTACGGCGGAAGAGAATTTCTGTCAGCTGCTGTAGTTCGTCTTCTGTCGCTAACTCTAACGCGGCTCTGAGTTCATCCAATGTCTTTCCCTCCACCTAAAACCCCAGTTTCGGTATTGTTAACTATTTTACTAAATCGAGCGAGAATGCCCTCACTTTTAGCAATGGCAGGTCAGTTTTACAATTCAATTCAGGAGGAGAATCAGTTATCTTGACGAGGAAACTGCCTGCCAAATTTTAATTGTCTTGTCATGACCGCCACTGACTAGGATACGCCCATCGGGACTAAACGCTATAGCTTGGATTGGTTTGGAGTGCCGAGAGAGGTTGCACAGCCGCTTTCGAGAGGGCAAATGCCATAGTTCAATATTCTTACCATTTCCACCAGCTAGGGTTTTACCATCAGGACTAAAGGCGACAGACATAGCTCCACTCGATTGACCAGAAAAGCTGCGTAGCCTTTCGCCAGTATCGCAATTCCATAACTCTATAGTTTTATTACGACCACTGGCAATGGTCTGACCATCAGGACTAAAGACAACAGAAGTAATGGCATCTGCGTGACCGGAAAAGCTATGTAGCCGTTTACCTAGATGAGGATTCCACAATTCAAGGGAGCCGTCTAAGCCGCCAATGACGCAGTTTTTACCATCAGGACTGAAAGCGACAAGCCGAATTGAATGAGAGTGTCCTTCTAAGGTACTGAGTAGTCTACCCGTTAGCACAGCCCACAGTTTAACTTCCATGCCACTACAGCTAATTAGAATTTGACCATTAGGGCTAAAGGCAATACAGCGGACTCTACCTGAGTGACCGACTAAGGTCTTTTTCAGCTTTCCACTACCTAGAGTCCATAGCTTAATAGTTGTGTCTTCACTGCTACTAACTAAGGTTCGACTATCAGGACTAATGGCAACGCAAGTAACCCGTTGCTTATGCCCATCAATAGTGTGTAGAAGTTCTCCGTTGTTTAGTTTCCATAACTTGATCGTTTTGTCGTAACTACCACTAGCTATAATTTGACCGTCAGGACTGACGGCAATGGATTTAACAATATCTAGATGTCCAGACAGTGTGCGGTAAAATCTGGCTTTTTGCCAACAACTAGTGGAGATGTTGCTAACACTGGAACTAGAAGAAGTATTGCCAGAGAAAAAGTCAGCAATAAGTCCTAGAAATGCTTTCTTTTTGGCAGGAAGCTGAGATGTTTCTTGCTTATTTTTCCTCAGAGGAGGAGGAGGAGGAAGGAGAGGTTTGGGTGAGATAATTTCCTCTAGACAACGCACAATCATCTGAGCTGTCTGAGGTCGTCGGCCAGGAAAAGTTGCCATCATATAGTCAACTAAATCAGCAAACTGTTTGGAAACTTGAGGGGCGCTGTCTCGCCAACACAATTTACCTGTCCGGGAATCTCTTTCAAAATCAGTCGGGCTTTTGCCGGTTAGTAAATAGACAAAGGTGCGTCCAAGGGCAAAAAAGTCAGATTGAGGTACGGCTTGACCCTCTGCTTGCTCTGTGGGAGTGTATCCAGCTGAGATAATTACCGTCCCTGTTACATTCATATTCTGCCTTTGTAGGTAGGTATCGGTTAGTTCTCGGACTGCACCAAAATCAATCAGTACCAATTGTCCATTTTGCCTAAGCATAATGTTGGATGGCTTGAGATCTCGGTGGATCAATTCCTGCTCATGGACTTGCGCCAGAATTTCCGATAATTGTCTTAACCAGGTAATAGCTTGTTCTTGAGTAATAGGCTGATTTTCCCGCCTTGTCAGCCACTGTTTGAGAGTCATGCCCTCAATTTTCTCCATTACCAAGCAGTGCAGCGTCTGATTGGTTTCTTCAAGCAATAGGAAATACCCATCTTGTTCTACCTTGGGAATACCTGGGTGCTGCAAGCGGCTCAAAACTCCTGCCTCTCGCTGGAACAAAGAAATTGCCTTTTGTTTACCTTCTTGGCTGTGGAATCGACTTAGATTCAACACCTTGAGAACTTTGATGATGCCGTTATCGTCTACTGCAAAAGTTTTGCCAAATCCACCTTTACCTAGTGGTTTGATAACTCGATAGCGGTTTTTAATTAACATGCCGGGATGAATCATAGCTGCTGCAATCTGTCCTCAGTCAAGGTAATCAGATTGAGAATGTTCACCTGAGCATAGCCTAAGGTTTGTAGAGATTTGTCTTGGAGCATTGAAAGAACTTCATTGAGTCTCTTTTCAAGACTGTTGACATTTTTTAGCCTTAAGTAAAGCCTCTCCCTAATCGGTGTAAGGATCAGGCGAATTTGTCTTTCTTTTTCATCTACTTCCTCCTCTTCTTTGACTAAATTATGGCTTCTTAATAACCCAAGTTTGCTTAAAGAATATGTCTCAATAACAGCAAAAATATCTTGACAAACTTGTTCGACTAATTGGTTGATTACATATTTTCTGACTACTGGCTGGAGAGTAAAAATTGCTTCACTTTCTTCGGCGATTGTTTCCCTGTCAAGTAATGAGCGTCTTTTTAGAGAAGTCAAAGCTGAGATAAGTTGGGATGAGGAGGAGACAGAGAAACGCATATCTGCTTTTAATTCAGATAGGGAAATGGGCTGGTTTTCAATTGCTAGCCAGTAGACAATTTCCATCTCTAAGACTGACAGACGCTCAAGCTGTTCAGCTAAAAGATTAGTGATAGTATCACCAATAACTAGAGTACTTTGCTCGATAAACTGGGAAATGTCACCGTTAAAAACCTCTCTAATTGTATTGGCAATTATTTTTAAGGCTGAAGGATTTCCTCGATAGATCTGAATCAGTTCTTCCCAACCGTGATTTAAGTTAGAAAAACCAATTTTTTCTAAGATTTTTTTGGCATCTTCTTGACCTAATCCTCTTAGTTTTAGTTCTCTGACAGGTAGAGTTGCTCCTGCCAAAGCAGAAATTTCAATAGGTTTCTCCCGTGTCGCCAGTACTAAACAACTTTGGTGGCGTTCTTCTCCCACTCGTTTGATGAGTTGTCCGTATACTTGATAGCCTTCTCTGTATTGCCCCGCCAGTTCCCCACTCCGTAAAATGGTTTCAAAGTCGTCAAGTAGCAGCAAACAGCGGCGTTCTCTTAAATGCTCAATTAGTAGTGAAATTTGAGCATCTACATTTTTGGGCAAATTTATTTCTCGCCCATCAGACAAAAACTCAATTAAATCTGCTAGGATGTCCTGAACAGGTGGAGCGTTGCGTAGCGATCGCCAAATCAGGTACTCAAACTGATTCTGACTTTGCTCAGCAAACCTAACGGCTAAAGCGGTTTTACCAATACCTCCCATGCCTAGTATTGCCACTAGGCGACATTTCTCTAGGACAACCCAATCCTCTAACTGCATTAGTTCTGCCGCACGACCAAAAAAAGTAGAGGTATCTATTGCCTCTCCCCAATCTGTGCGACTGTCTGTTAGTCTGGAGCCGTGACGATCTACAATATCTTCCCAGTTCAGCCCTAGAACCGTGCAATAGGCCTTGAAAGGAGCCGCACTAATCGGTTGCCTCCCTGCCAAAAACCTCTTCCAAGTTCCTTCTGAGACACCGTTTGCGTAAGGCCCTCCCGGAAGCCAATCTCTGTCAGGCTCTAAAACCCTACTGGCTTCGATGAAGCAGGTATCATCTTCATGGATATTCCAACCCCAACCCAATTCATTCCTAGCTTGCTTGATTTTGGCTATTCCTAGCTTAGAGGCTTTTAGAGTCGGCACACTAACAACAACTAGATTTTTCTCTTGTCAAGATCAATTTTAGATCAGCTCTTAGCTTTACAGGTTACTGATCTTAAGCTGATCTGGTAAAACTAGAGCATATCAATGAACCTATAAGTATGGGCAGCGAACTCGATCGAGTTCAGCAAGTAAGCGATTAGACCGAAAACTAGCTTGCTTGAGACTATTAATTTTCATTTAATTTCCTTGTCTTGTGGGAGGTTCAAAGATGTTCAATCAGTTGCACCAGGAAGTCGAATGTCCTAAATGTGGCAAAAAAACAGTTGTACAGACAAAGGAAAATCTTTACCAGTGCATAAGCTGTAACTTTGAGCGTGATTTCTCTGAAGTAGACCGACGGCTTGAGTCAGACCATTCATTTTTCTGGGCAGGTGCCGTAGCAGCCCTTTTTGCTTTCTTAATCTTACAAGTGGTAAGATATACTTCTACACTGAATCCAACAAATTTTGAGTATCAATCATCTCCTGCACCTGAATCTGTACAAGCTAGAACAGAGTAGTTTAAGCCTGCTGCACTTTCATTAAACAGCATAAGCAAAAAATACGAAAGTCGATTTAGTTTCTAGAAGAATAGTCCAGTACTTAAGCCTGATGATTGGCGATTTCAGAACTTGAGATTGCCCAGGTATAAATACTGGACTAACTTTAATATATGTAAGTCATACAGATTACTTAACAACGTTCAGGACATCTCTAGCTCTCCTGAAATAAAACTCCTAGCTAAACAATTATAGTTGCAATTTTATCTGCCTTAACTGCCAACTATTCGCTAACTGACAGCAATATAATCAAAATTTATCAAGAATTAGTATATTTAGTATTTAATTAGACTTGTCAATAAACAGTAGAGGGCTTTATTCTTGCTGCTCAGCGACCGCTTTTAGCTTTAGATAAAAGCCAGATGAGTCTGGTGGTGGAGTGAAGCAATCAATAGGTTGTTTACTAACTTCACAGCGTGACCAATCGTAATCAGTATAGTCAGGAGGCAAGCTAAGCTCTGTCTGTTGTAGTGGAAGATCTTCTGGCAAACTGAGAGCTGTTTCCCTCAATTCTTCTTCTGTAAGTTTATTACTATTGCTCTGGCTTTCCTTACTGACTAGTGGTTGTTCTGTCCGTGATTCTTGCTCTTTGTGAACGGCAGAACTTACCGACTCATTACTGATTTGAGATGGACGGGAAGTTTCTGGAGGTAGAGTTTCTTCTTGAACTTGGCTGGTGGGGTTAACCTCGAATGGAACTGTTAGATCTTGAGGCAGCTTACGAGAAATCAAACGCTCAAACTCGTGGTTAAAGCGATAAATTGGTTGTCCTCGGCGCAGCCATACTGCCAAGATTTGCTCTACGGAAATAGCTTTATAGCGACCTTGATAGAGTGCTTCTATAACTCCTAGGCGAACCCAATTAGCTGGGTATTTGCCGAGCCACAGCTCAACTAGCTCTTGTGCAGTGTAGCCTCTTAATTCAAAGCCATAATGACCAAGTAAGGCTACTGCATAGGCAATTGTTGAATCTATAGTGGACTTCTCCATCTTTCTTGGTCATTCCTGACCAAGCTTACTAACCTGGCGAGTTACCATACCTTCTGAGATACGATAGAGTTTGTCCTCGCCTAATAGTTTTAGTTGTCTGCGTTTTCTCAGCAATGGGCAAAAGCAGCAAATAACCGCCGACATAGGATTTAAAACAGTCCCTTAGTTTGTGACCATGCATACCTCTTAACTTGAGAGGTGCGTCTGACTAATATTTATTTGTTGCCATTAAGCAGTTTATCATATCACAAAGATAATATTTTGAATAAATTAATCTGGTTTAACCTGTAATGATATAAGGTGAATCGAGGGCATTAACCCTTCCTGTTCTCACCAAGGCTTGATAAACAAAAGCTGTCGCCTCTGCTCTAGTGGCTTCCTGTTTGGGCTGTAATTGAGTTGGTTCAGGATAATTGATAATCATCCCAGCAGCCGTGGCTGCCGCAACTGCTGATTTAGCATAAGCAGGAATTAGCTCACGATCATCATAGACTGTCAATAGGTCTAGCTTAGCAGGAGGTAAAGAAAGGCCATTGACTAGAGACATAATCAGCTCAATTCGCCGCAAATTTTGCTGAGGGTGAAAAGTTTGGTCAGGAAAACCAGACAGGAAACCACCTTGATAAGCTTGACTAATAACGGTAGCAGCCCAAAAATTAGCTGGCACATCGATAAATTGTCTAGCTGGGCGTATGGTCGTTGGGTTAAACACCTTGACTAGCATCGCTGCATACTGTGCTCGATTGAGAGCTGCATCGGGCCCGAAGCTGCCATCAGTAAAACCGCGAATTAAGTCAAGACCACTCAAGCTACGAATAAAGTCAGATGCCCAATGACCCTCAATATCAGAAAAGGAAGGAATATTAGGGTCAGGTAGGACAATGTAGGGGGAGTTAATCGCCTCTGCTTGTCCCATTGTTACCAAGGCTTGGTAAATCAAAGCGGCTATCTCAGCACGAGTAATCGGCTGCATTGGTTTAAGCTGATTAACCTGGGGATAACTCACCACTAATTGTTTTTGAGTGGCTGTGGCAACAGCTGCTGTAGCATAGCTAGGGATTTGGGCGCGATCGCTAAAGAAGTGTAGCAAATGAGGTGAGCCACCCGTTAGCCCCAAACCATTTACCAAAGAAAGTAAAGCCTGAACCCGTGTCAGGCTTTGCTGAGGGCGAAAAGTCCCATCGGGAAATCCAGAAATGAAACCCATACTGGCAGCTGTGCGGATTGCTGTTGCTGCCCAAAAATCCGTCGGGACATCGGCAAATACACCAGCCCCCGTACCAGGTTGCCGAGGTAAATCAAAAGTCTTGGCAATGATTGCCGCATACTGCGCCCGATTGAGCTGAGCTTCTGGTTGGAAAGTACCATCAGGAAAACCACTAATTAGATCTCGCCTCACCAATCCCTCAATAAATACTTCTGCCCAATGACCACCGAGATCTTTAAATTGACTAGGACCAATTACAGGTGCAGGGAAGAGAGATGATTTGAACCCTACCGCCCCAGAAACCCGCGCCGGATTGAGCTGATTACCCGCTGAGATTAATTCTAAAGACGAGGTATTCTGCAAATCAAATTGACCGTTATCCCGCCAAAGATTACCCGCCGGATCTTGAGAGCCACCTAAATCTGGGTTAGCCTGACCAGTAACTACCATACCCCCCGTGCTATTTTTCTCAATCAGATTACGACGCAGTACAGGTCTTGCGCTACGGGAGAGAAAAATTCCCGTCCGGTTTTCTCTGAGTTTATTGTCAGAAAGTAAAGGGG
Organism: Coleofasciculaceae cyanobacterium; assembly: GCA_049683475.1. Taxonomy (GTDB): domain Bacteria; phylum Cyanobacteriota; class Cyanobacteriia; order Cyanobacteriales; family Coleofasciculaceae; genus JBAUJE01. Next base: position 24,226 of record JBAUJE010000035.1, read on the forward strand.
CTGCCGAGTCACTCAGGGCAATACCATAACCCGTTTTTTGAAAAAGATTGCGCCTAACCTCCCCCTTAGCATTACGCACCAAAAAGATACCACTAGAGGCATTACCAATAAATACATTGTCCAGAATTAGGGGTTTAGCGTTGCCCGTGACAAAAATACCTTCACGACCGCAACGAGTAAAGGTATTGTTAGCAATAATTGGCTGAGCTGATTCAATCCAAACACCTGTGCCGCGCTTTGCCAAATTAGTAACAGTGACCCCTCGCAGTTGAGCGTTAGAATCCAACTCAATAGTGACATTCTGATTGCCAAAAGTCGGGCTACTATATATGCCACTTCCGAAGATGACGACATCTTTGCCCTTACTATATTCGTACCCTATCACCATTACTCCAGAGGGAATGAGCAAAGGAAATACTTCTCCAGAAGTACTGTTATAGGTTCCTGCTGCGAGGAAAATCGTAGTTTGAGAGGTTGCTTGTTTGATTGCCCATCTCAAACTCTTAAAAGGGTATCTAGAGGAACCAGGGCCACCATCATTGCCGGTTACAGGATTGACGTAAAAAGTAGACTGAACCATGATTTGTCGTTTTCTGTTGATTTTTGGTAGGAAGCCAATATAGCGGTTTGTGTTCAGATGAGGTACGAGGTGGTTGGTTTTAAGAAGGCAGTCCAAAGGAAACAAGTGTCACCGCCAAGCATGAAGGTGGTACTTCCCATTCTCAACTTCCCACTTACCAGTCAGAAGATTGTCAGTTGGGTGTAATCTACTAAACGCGAGAACTACTACAAGAAATAACTAAATAAGTAATAACCGATTACTAACCAATATGATTGAAGTCGAGAATCTGAGCAAAGTCTATGGTTCTACTCCAGCAATTCAGGATGTCACTTTTGAGGTAGAACCGGGGGAAATCCTGGGATTCTTGGGGCCAAACGGTGCTGGGAAAACTACAACTATGAGAATTTTGGCAGGATATTTACCTGCTAGCAGTGGCACTGCGCGCATTGACGACTATGATGTTCATGAAAATTCTTTGGCAGTGCGCAAGCGAATTGGCTATTTACCTGAGACACCGCCACTTTATCCAGAAATGACCGTTGAGGGATTCTTGAATTTTGTGGCACGGATCAAAGGTGTCGCAGCAGGCGATCGCCAACAGAAGGTTCAATCGGCAATGAAACGCTGTAACCTGCTAGAAAATCGTAAAGTGCTAATCCGCAAACTTTCCAAAGGTTTTCGTCAGAGGGTTGGTATTGCCCAAGCAATTGTTCACGATCCACCGGCAATTATTCTCGACGAACCGACGGTTGGACTTGATCCCCGACAAATTATTGAAGTGCGCAACTTAATCAAAAGTCTGGCTGGTGACCATACAATTATCCTTTCAACTCATATTTTGCCAGAGGTGAGTATGACCTGTGACCGTGTGGCAATTATTAACCAAGGTCGAATTGTGGCAACCAACAGTCCGGAAAATTTGATGGCTCAGTTGGCAGGTGGTTCAGGCTATGAGCTGGAAATAGATGGGGATGCCACAGAGTTACAAAAATTATTACAGGTTGTACCAGGAGTATGCGTTGCAGAAATAGCCACCAGTGAGGAATTACTGCCAGGTCGGTCTTTAATTCATATTGTCTCAGTCGCTGGCGCTGAACCAGGAAGGGATGTTGCTGCGGTAACGGTTGGTGCTGGGGTGGGACTATATGAGATGCGACGAACCAGCGCCTCCCTGGAAGATGTCTTTTTAGAATTAACCACAACTGAGTCTCTAAGTAGTCAGCCATCGCAGCCTACTCAGGATTTAGAACAACCAGTAACCTCGGACAACGAACAATTGACCAAACCATCTGGAGAAGAGGCATGAAAGTAATCCTTGGCAACATTTTGGCGATTTTTCGCAAAGAATTGCGGAGCTATTTTGCCTCACCTATTGCTTATCTGGTGGCAGGTATTTTCTGGTTGCTCTCTGGCTTCTTTTTCTCTTGGATTCTTCTCTCAGAAGAGGGAGTAATTCAGCAGGCTGCATTACTAGATCAAGCAGGTGTACCCAGACCAGGGGAAGATGTTGCCTATAAATTTTTATTTTTGTTCTTAAGCGTAATGGGTCAATTGGCAATTTTTGTTTTGCCGATTCTCTCCATGGGACTGTATGCTGAGGAACGCAAGCGGGGAACATTAGAACTCTTAGCAACTTCTCCTCTCACTAATTGGTCAGTAGCAGTAGGAAAATTGCTAGGGGTAATCACTTTTTTCACGGCAGTTATAGTACCTTTAATCATCCTAGAAGCGGTAGCGTTTAGTGCTGCTAATCCTCCAGTAGAACCAACTGTACCCCTATTAGCCCACGCGGGTTTAATTTTACTGGCAGCTTCAATTCTCTCTTTAGGTATGTTTACATCGTCTTTGACCGACAGCTCAATTTTGGCTGCTGTCCTCACTTTTACGCTGATTTTATTCCTTTGGGTCGTTGATTTAATTGCCGATAGCCTGGGTGGTGTATTAGGGGAAGTATTGGGTCATTTATCACTGCTAGAACACTACAACAACCTCGTACAAGGCATCTTTGATACCAGTAGTTTGGTGCTATTTGCCAGTTACATTGTTCTTGGTGTATTTTTAACCGCCCAGTCCATCGAAGCCTTGCGCTTCGGACGGAGGTAGTTTTTATGCTGATGGTGGGGGTTTGGGGGAGCAATAAAACCCGCGCTATATCTGAAAGATTAGTGCCGGGATGCATGGATTACCCCAAGTCAATCTAGGTGCTTAAATACCATCTAGGTTTACAACATTTAACAGCTAGGTGATCGTCGGTAAAAGCTCTATAATAATGAAATGTTAACCATAAACTATCGCTACCGAATCTATCCAGATACCACCCAAGAACAACGTTTCATTGAGTGGATGGAAATCTGCCGCAGTGCATATAACTACGCCTTGCGGGAGATAAAGGATTGGTGTGATAGTAGGAAATGTTTGATAGATAGATGCTCATTGGTTGGGGAGTACATCATCTCAGCAGAAACAAAGTTTCCTGGAGAAATACAACAGCTAAACAATCTGCCTAGAGCTAAGAAGGAATTCCCTAGGTTAAAGGAAGTACCATCTCAGGTTCTTCAGCAAACCATTAAGCAACTACACAAAGGCTGGGAATACTTTCAGTCTCGTGGTTTTGGCTTTCCGAGGTTCAAAAAATATGGGCAGTTCAAATCGCTGCTGTTTCCTCAGTTTAAGGAAAATCCAGTTACGGACTTGCACATAAAATTGCCCAAAATTGGAGCAATCCCTATTAACCTGCACCGCCCAATTCCTAGTGGTTTTGTGGTTAAACAGGTAAGGGTAATCAGAAAAGCTGACCTTTGGTACGCCTCTATCAACATTCAGTGTGATGTTAGCGTTCCAGACCCAATGCCCCATGGTCAACCTATTGGGGTAGACATTGGCTTGAAGAAGTTTTTAGCAACTTCTGAAGGAGTGCTCGTCAAACCACCGAAGTTTTTCAAGGAACTGCAAAGTAAGCTGCAATTGCTACAACGCAGACTATCAAGAAAACAAAAGCGCTCAAAAAACTACGAAAAACAGCGCATCAAAGTTGCTAGACTTCACCACAAAATTGACAACACGAGGAAGGACTTTCATTACAAGCAAGCCCATGCTCTTTGCGACGCGGGTGATATGGTCTTCATGGAAGACTTGGACTATCGCGTCAGCGCTAAGGAGATGTTGGGTAAACATATGCTAGAAGCGGGGTTTGGTCAGTTCCGAACTATCACCAAATATGTATGTTGGAAGCGTGGAAAGTTCTTCGGTGAAGTTGATGCTAGGGGTACGTCTCAAACCTGTCCTGAGTGTGGTGGAGTCGTCAAAAAAGACCTGAGCGTTAGGACTCACAACTGTCGGAACTGTGGTTACACGACAGATAGAGATGTAGCGTCAGGTCAAGTAATAAGAAGCAGAGGAATAGAGATGGTAAGTACGCTGGGACACAGCGGAATGGAAACTGCCTGCGCAGTCGGTCTGCCGGGGATTGAGGTAACTCAATCTAGGTCAGAGGCGAAGCCCCGCAAGGGAATAACCAGGAAACCCAAGTCGTGAGTCTTGGGAAGCCCACACCATAATCTCTGATTTGGTGTGGGAGGATGTCACACTGATAACTAATTACTAATGACTAAGTATTTAAAATACCTGTTTTGGCTCGGCCCCATTCTCAGTATTATGGGCATCACCGCTGGGTTTGTCTCTGGCAAATGGTTGCCAGTGCCTTTAGGCTTACTAATTGCTGGTCTAGTAATTATTGGTCTATGGCTACTCTTTGTCGGTAGTACCTCACCCAGCTTTTGGGGAAGGCGTTCTCTCGAGACCGGAACCAATGCCGTTATTGCCACGCTGTTAGTGTTGGTGATTTTAGGGCTGATTAACTTTTTAGCAATTCGTAATGGACCACGCATCGACTTAACGGAAAATCAGTTTTTGAGTCTCTCACCCCTATCACAGCAAGTAGTACAAAAGTTGGAGCAGCCGGTAAAGGTGTGGGTCTTTGTACCTAGCGCTGACCCTGCTGACCGGGAATTGCTGGAAAATTATCACCGCTATGGCTCAAAATTAGAGTTTGATTTTGTTGACCCCCAGGTAGAACTCGGAGCGGCCAAGAAGTTCAACGTTCAAGATTATGGAGAAGTTTACTTAGAATATGGACCAGCTCGACAGTTAGTGCAAAGGATAGATCAAGTTGAGCGTCTTTCTGAGGTCAAGTTAACTAATGCCATTGCTAGACTAACAAGCGATCGCTACGATAAAGTTTACTTTCTTCAAGGTCATGGAGAACTATCTTTGGAGGAGGAAGAAGGCGGTCTTTCTGAAGCAGTAAGTGCTTTAGAAGAAAGGAACTTTACTACTCAACCACTTAACTTGACTGAGCGTTCAGCAGTACCAGAAGATGCTTCACTGGTAGTAGTTGCTGGGCCGAAACGGGCACTGTTAGAGAAAGAAGTTAAAACTTTAATAAATTATCTCTCTCAGGGTGGCTCTCTACTATTAATGATTGACCCAGATACTAATCCAGATCTTGATGATTTACTGAAAAACTGGGGAGTCAGACTCGACAGTCGGATTGTTATTGATGCCACAACTACCCTCGGTTTTGCTACACCGTTAGTCAGTAGCTACGGTGACCATCCCATTAGCAAAGATTTTGGCAACGGATATTCTTTTTATCCCCTAGCGCGACCTTTGGAAGTGGAGTCAGTAAAAGGTGTAGAGTTAACCCCTCTGTTGATAACTACTGAGCAAACTTGGGCAGAGAGTAACCCGGAAGAGCAACCACCGCAGTTTGAGCCAGAGAGTGATTTTCCTGGCCCTCTGATGCTAGGTGCAGCTCTCAATCGACAAGTTGATTCCTCTACCAAATCATCTAAGTCAGATAATTCAGATAAGTCAGAAATTGAGGAGTCAGAGCAACCTCAAGCATCACCTTCTCCCACTAGTGAAGAAGAGGCTTCCGCCCAGGACAAAACTGAGACTGAGGAAGAAAAAGCTTCCGCCCAGGACAAAACTAAAACTGAGGAGAAAACGGAAGAGTCGCGACTAGTGGTTTTTGGAGACTCGAACTTTCCCATTAATGGTTTATTTGAGCAACAGCTTAATGGCGATGTGTTTATTAACTCTATTAGCTGGCTAAGTAGACGGGATGATCAAATTATTTCTATCCGTCCCAAAGAACAGAAAAACCGCCGCATTAACCTAACACCAATTCAAGCAAATGCCTTGGGTTGGACTGCACTGGTCATTTTGCCCTTATTTGGATTCACAACCGCAGGGGTGGTTTGGTGGCTACGCCGTTAGGTCAACAGCGGACAAAAGAGGTGAAAGATGAAGCTTCAGCGAACAACTCTGGTTTTGTTATTATTAGCAATTTTACTTGGCGGTTTTGTTTATTTCTACGAAATTCAAGGTGCACCCAAGCGAGAAGCGGCTAAGTCCACCAAGCAACCGCTCTTTTCCTTTGAAGAAGACCAGATTAAATCCTTGGCAATTTACCAGGATGATGATGTCTGGGAATTTGAGCGAGTTGGTGAGCAAGAATCCCGTTGGCGAATGAAGCAACCTAAAAAAGCCCCAGCTAGTAGTGCTTCAATTGCCTTTTTGACTAGCTTACTGGTAGACAGAGATAGTGAGCGTGCTTTCACGGTGTCATCTAATCAACGTAAAGAGTATGGATTAGATAAACCTACGGCGAGTGTGGTAGTAGAGTTAGAAAATCAGGAAATTCATCAGTTAATCTTGGGCAAGTCTGACTTTAATGACAAGTTCCTCTATGCTGAGATTCCAGAGCGTCGGACACCTGGAAATGTGGAGGTTCTCTTAGTACCAAAGGACTTTGAGTATGCTATCAATCGTCCAATGTCAGAATGGTTATCTCAAGAGGAAGGGGGGGAAGATTCTCCTTCATCTGAGAAGAGAGAAAAGCCAGAAGATTCTGAGACACCGCCTTCGCCAACGGAAGAGGAATCCTTAGATACTGAAGAAAAACCAACAGATTCTGAGCAACCAGCTTCAGAAGCAGAGAAAGATTCCTCTGAGAAGGAAGAGAAGCCAGAAGATTCTGAGACACCAGCTTCAGAAGCAGAGAAAGAGTCTCCAGATACTAAAGAGCCAGAAAAACAGTCATCTGAGAATCAAAAGAAACCGACAAAGCCTGAAGAACAAGAATAAATTTGCTTAAGTTTTAGAGATAAAAAAGAGCGAAGATTTTGCTGATTCCTTTGAAAAAGCCAGTTAAAGTCAAACCCACTTGGTATCTAATCTGGGGAAAAACGGATTTTGAGCCGGTAGGATGTACCTTTTCTGCTCCTAATCAACTGACAATTGTCCATATTCAACCCGCTTTTAGTCCCAGTCAGCAATTTGTAGTGGCTGGGGATGTGTGGTTAAGCAATCGATGGGAATTATTAGGTCACCTAGGCGTAGAACCAGCTAAGTGGTTAGGTACAGACAACCAGTTGGTAGCAATGCTCTGGGAACGTTGGGGCGTTGAGTGTCTCAACTATCTGCAAGGAATGTTTTCCCTAGCAATTTGGGATCAGTCACGTCAGAAGTTGTCTTTAGCGCGCGATCGCACAGGTGCTAGAACCCTATACTACACCACCACTAACTCGACTCGCACCATAGCACCTCGATTGAAAACCCTCTCTCCCTGGCATTCCAATAACTTGGATTTAGTTGCTCTACGAGATTATCTCTGTTGTGCTTTTGTACCGGGAGAGCGAACTCTTTGGCAACAAGTAAGGGAATTACGTCCTGGTACAATGCTACGCTTCCCGGATAATAAAATAGATACTTATTGGCAGCCTCAGGAAGAGATCAAAAATGCTGACCAACCCTTAGAATGGCATGCACAGCAGTTGCGAGTCCTCCTTGAGCAAATTGTTCGGGAATACTTACCTAGTAATCAGCCTGTAGGTATTTATTTGTCTGGAGGATTAGACTCTAGTTGTGTAACAGCCTTAGCCGCCAAGTTTCATGATGCTCCTATACACACCTACTCAATTCATTTTGGTTCTGACTGTCCCAATGAATTAGCATTTTCTAATTTAGTTGCCCAACATTGCCAAACCCAGCACCATATTTTGGCAATTACTCCCGAAACCATGTGGCAGCAGCTAAATACTACTATGGCTCATTTAGATAACCCTATAGGTGATCCTTTAACAGTACCTAATTATTTATTAGCTCAACAGGCAAAACATGACACCCAAGTTATCCTCAATGGAGAAGGAGGAGATCCTTGTTTTGGTGGTCCGAAAAACCAACCCATGCTGCTTAGTCGGCTTTATAGTCCAAAGGGTCATCAAACAGACTTAGTATCAGCTTACCTTAATTCCTTTAAGAAATGTTCTCTTGATTTGCCCAAACTTTTTAGACCTAATATTTGGGAAATAATAAAGAGAGAACCTTCTATTTTTTCAACTGATTTATTGGCTAAAACTGACTACATTAACCGACTGATGCTCCTCAATATAAAATTTAAGGGGGCAGACCATATTTTAACCAAAGTAAATAATCTCACAAATTCTTTTGAACTAAAAGGACGTTCTCCTTTGTTTGACCAGCGAATTGTGCAAATGGCAATGCAAATTCCACCAGAATATAAGCTTGCTGGTGCCCAAGAAAAAGCTGTTCTAAAACAGGCGGTAGTAGATTTATTACCAGCAGAAATTATTAAGCGTCCGAAAAGTGGGATGATGGTGCCAGTGCAGTTCTGGTTTCATAGATACTGGCAAGGCAAAACTAGAGATTTATTATTAAATCGAAAAGCAGCAATTGCTCCTTACTTAAATCAAAAGCTAATTAGAAACTGGTTAGCTTATCGGGAAGACTCTTGGAGTCGATACGGTGTTAAATTGTGGTTGCTGGTAAGTTTAGAAATTTGGCTAAGAGTTAACAAAAACTAAGTAAGTACTAATTCATTAACCAAAACGGTCAGAAAATAAGATCAGATAAGATGAGTCACTGTCCGAATCTCTATCATATCCTACTAAATCTGAAGAAACTTGGTTATCTTGGCTACTTATAAACTGACTTTTATTAATACCTTGAGCCACAACCTGTAAAATCTTCTTTGGAGTGAAAGATTCCAATTCTACATATTTGCCTGACTCTAGCCACGCTACTTCTTCAGCTGATAATTCCCGCCGTACATCTAGGGATAGTTGTCTAGCTTCTCTGGCTGAATTTTCTGAGTCTATTACAAAAAAACTGGGGCTACCTAATACTTGACGTGGTCTTAACCCTAAATCATAAATAGTAACGTTACTATCTGTAAACCAATTAGGGCTAGTCCTCAAAAAATTAATTAGAGTAATTCCTTGAGGACTAGCGTCATGTAAAGCATAGACTGTTAAGTTAGTATTGCGGCGCAGCATTTGCATAACCGTTTCAAAAATTCCTTTAGGATAGCCTGTGATACTAAGTACAGCACAGTTATATTCAAAGTGAAAGTTGTTGGCGATTAGCAGCTGAGCAATAACAGAACTATCACAAACAACGACACGATCAAAGCTATAAGCAGTAACATCAGAGCTAACTTCGGCTGCTGTAATTTCATGTTGAGGATCAGGTAACATCTCAACAAAAGAATTGTTTATTACTGTCCAGCGATTTACCCAATCTTGAAACAGATCGTAACTAAACAAAAAACTATCAGTTATTTGGGTTTGACGCATTAGCTGTCGGGTACCAAGATAGATAGACAGCATGCCAAGTACAACACTAGCTGCAAAGCCAATAAATAAATTACTTTTTAGACTAAGTAAAACTCCTGT
>JBAUJE010000036.1:0-8190 GCA_049683475.1 Coleofasciculaceae cyanobacterium
CAGTACCACAGTCAGATTCCACTTCTACTCTTCAAAGTCAACCTATTCCCATAAAACTAGCACCTGGTTTTGGAGTAAATATTAGCTTTATTCCTACAGGGGAAGTGGTTGAAAAAGTTTGGTTGGATAACCCCTCCTTTGTTGCTTTGGATGTTGATGGTTGCTTGTCAGGATTGGGTGAAGAGGAGTGTGAGCAAAATGGTGCAACTGTTGTTCATTTACGTCGCATTAATCAACTCGATATTCCGGGTTTGCCAAAAACTGATAGCACACTGTTAACGGTAATTACCCGCTCTCAAGTAGGACAACAACTTTATCTATTTAAGGTTGTGCAGGTTCCTCAAGCTTCTGAGTTAGTTGTTGAACTGGTTAGACCTACTTTAACCCCTAACTTGCAACTAATTGAAGCTGTAGAACGAGGAGTGCAAAGAGCGTTAACTGAGAACCTTTTGATTGACAATTCCCCACTCAAAGGACGTTTGGATAATTTTATCAGCTTACTGCATCAAGGAACTGAAGTATCTGAAGCCGCCAGGAGAGCGGGGGTTTCCATGGAATTAGTTGAGCGACTGGTGGGGAGGGGAGTACGTTCGCTTCGCTCACTGGGGAGTAGGGAGTAGGGAGTGGGGTAGGGAGATGGGGAGGTGGGGGGATGGGAAGACGCGGGGACACGGGGACGCGGGGACGCGGAGAGGTTTTTAAGTTTTTTACAAAGGTGTGAGTGATTACAAATAACGGGAGTAGGGAGTAAGTAGGAAGTGGGGGTAATTAAGTTATTTCACATTAGATTTCTTGCCAAATTGTGTTTGTGAATAAAAAAGTCATTCAAACATTATTCTAGTCAGTCATGCTAAATCTTTTTACTCAGTTACTGTTGTTAAAGGTTAGGGCGAATCCTTACTTAAATGTTGGAGATTTCTTTTCTCCCCTTCTCTTCCCCTACTCCCTTTCAAAACCCCACTCACTACTCCCTTTCAAAACCCCACTCACTACTCCCTACTCACTACTCCCTTTCAAAACCCCACTCACTACTCCCTTTCAAAACCCCACTCACTACTCCCTCTCAAAACCCTACTCCCTACTCCCTACTCACTACTCCCTCTCTCAAAACAATGAAAAAAGCCACAATTCTATCCCTAATTCTGTCTGCACTATTAGTTAGCAGCACATCAGAACAAACTATTGCCAGTAACCAATCTATTCCCACCACACCTTGGCAAGATACCCAATTGCCAGATTGGAACCAAATTACCTTTACAACTATGCCAGGAATTGGCTCTGATGGCTCTTTTCAGGCTCCAGCTGATATTACTCAACAACTGGGATATGATCCTTCCCGCACTTGGTTTGCAGGACAAACTCCTGACCAATATCTGAAGTTAGGAGATTTCCAAACTTCTTTCCGGTTGCAGGATTTTAGTCTCTTAGAAATTGCTGCTGTGACGGGATTAGACTTAGCCAATTTCTCTTTGGCTGAGTTCGGACCAATGTTTGAGCAAACTCTCGGTAGCTTAGTGGAAGCTGTGCCAGATTTGCAGAGTTTGACAATTGAGCAAGTACCGCCAGTACTAGACTTACTGCAAGCTAACTTGACATCTTCCTTTGATTCTACTCAAACCATAGGGGAATTTCTCAGTACTTCTCCCCATTTGAGCAATCTGGAATTCTCTTCCCTTCCTCTTGATGGATATGGTTTAGATACAGTTCCAGGGTTAGATACCACTCCCCTGGGTTTCTTGAAAAACTGGCAGAACTCCACAATTGAGCAAATTCCTGGCTTATCAGAGGTTCCCTTTTCCCAATTTCCTGGTGGTATTAATGCAGTGGGTTCAGAGGTAGGGATTGTAGATATTGCTTTTGGTTCAGCCGAACAACAGCGCCAACGCACCATATCTGGTAGCGATGTGGAAGGTTTTAGTGTTCCTTGTACTACTGAATGTACTCATGTCGAACTGAGTGGGAATGAGAAAGTCAAAGGACGGCAATGGATTAGTGGTAAATATCAAGAAGTTAGAGGAGGTAAAGGAATTTTAGCTTCTGTCAATGGTGGTATGGAACCCACTGGCCGCCATCCTTTTGGTGAAGCTTTCAAGGTGGTAGTTTGGGATGTCTCGGAAACAGAAGGTACGGTTGAGACAGCTCTATTTTTCCGCATCTGCACTCGTAATTCTTTTATAGATTTAGGCTGCACTCCCTATTACCTTGGCCCAATTCCCTGGCTAAGTTACCGAGAAGGTGTTCTAGACACCATGTTTCTGGGAGTGGTTGATAGTAGTCCTAGCAGTAGTTCTCCTTCTACACCAACTGGGGTAAGTAGTCCAGTCGCTCAAAGTACTTTTTCTCAGCAGAAAACTACAAGTAGTTGTTCCAATTCATCCCATGGATTGGCACTAGATGCTTTGAGTAAATCACTTTCAGACAGTGCAGGTAATTACAACAAAGTAGGAGATTGGATTTGCAATGATGCTGGAAACTGTGGCAGGGGTTTAGGTAATCAGCAATTTATGTCCTATCGAAATGATGTGCGTTTGCTGATTAGTAGTAAACCAGGTGGTAAGGAATTTCTCGCCAAAGTTGATAGTGGAGAAATTATTAGTGGTGAGGAGATGCTGTTGTATTTCCATAAAGGAAACCAAGACAGTCTTTTTCAGCAGGATTTGCAAGTTTTGCTTAACCAAGCTGCTCAACAAATTGACCCAACAACGGGGCAATTGTTTAGAGGTAAAAGGTTAGTTGAAAGGGTGGCTCAGATGCAGTTTGGTGGTTTAGCAATTCCCATTGATTCGGAAGCTCGTGATGTACATCAGCAGTTAACTGTTAAGGGTTATGGGGAAAAAGCTGCTAGCTTTTATCAGTCTAATTGTTCTGGGTAAGAGGTTGGATTGAGAGGTAATTGGGAGATGGGGGGATAGGGAGATGGAGGCAATTAAACTGTTCCACATTAAAGTTCTTTTCAAGTTGTGCTTGTGAAAAAGAAAGATAGAAAAACACTACTTTGTCATGTTTAAGCTTTTTTATCAGTTGCTGTTGTTAAGAGTTAGAAAGCATCCTTACTTAACTCTTGGAAGTATTTCTCTCTTTGTAGTCATAGTTTTGTCTTTGACGCTATACCATAAATCCCTACCCAAAACAGGTTGGAGTTCGGCAGAACAGGTAGTTGGAGATAAATCACTACTTGAAAAGGTTTTTAAGGAAAATATTTACAATCTAGATTCATCTCTAGCAAAAGAGAATGTCTTAGCTTTAAAGCAGGGAAATCTTTACATCTTCGATTTTAACGATCCAAGTCTTTGTGGACAGGCTGGGTGTTTGTATACGGTGTATACCAAGTCTGGAAAACGGGTGCTGAGTTTGCTACTCAATCCTCATTTACCTGAAGAAGTTGAGTTGTTCACAGTTACTAACACACTACGTAATAAATTACCTTGTCTCAAGATTAATCAGTCCACGGCAAATAATCAAATTCTTCATTCTCTTTATTGTTATGAAAGTGGAGACAAATTTGTCCAGGTTAACCAGTCTTTTTTTAAGGGAGTCTCTAATTAACAATCACTCACGCCTTTAAAAAAAAATCTAGTCAACAGACATCAAAACAAGATGAACATAAAAAACCTCTCCGCGTCCCCGCGTCACCGTGTCACCGCGTCAACAAACACCCCATCTCCCCCTCTCCCAGAAATAAACTCTGATAAAATCACCAACTTCCTCAAATCCCCCAACGGCTTAATGTTATTAGCTGCTTTTGTTGGCATTGGCTTACTAAGTTTATTTAGCACAGACAAGAAAGGCAAAATAGCTACTAGTTACTGGGGTGGTGCTAAGGAGAAAAGTGCTGCTAAAAAGAAAGCGAAAAAGCAGATGAAGCAGACTAAAAGAAATTCTGCTGCTCTTTATATTGGTACTCCTGCTGATATTAGAAAACATCTACAAACTGATTGGTATCAACAAGGCATGATTAAAAAGCTACCTCAAGAGTCTAACTTTAATCCCTTGAAGAAATCCTCCCCAACTTTGTATATTCCTGATGCTCAAAGAGGTATTGCTGCTATTGGTGCTGCGGGTTCTGGTAAAACTTTTTCTGTTATTGACCCTTTGCTTCGTTCTGCCCTTGACCAGGGATTCCCTACTATAATCTATGATTTTAAGTATCCTGCCCAAACTAAGCGTTCCGTTGCTTATGCCTTGAAGCGAGGTTACAAGGTGCGAGTTTTTGCACCGGGATTTCCTGAGTCTGATGTTTGCAATCCCCTGGACTTACTCAAGAATGAGGAGGATGCGGTTGCAGCTGGGCAATTGGCACAGGTAATTAATCGTAACACTGACCTCAGTGGCGGTAAAGATAGTAAGGATAAGTTCTTTGATGAGGCTGGAGATACTTTAGTTGAAGGAATTTTCTTACTAACTAAGGCAGTCGCCACCCTTACCGGGGATAATCAGTACTGTGATTTAATGATGGCCCAGGCTATCTTGAGTCTGACTGGGTTGGCGAAGCGTTTAGAGGTGGCTTCCCAGGAAAAGCTCAACGTTTGGACATCTAGACCTCTTTCTCAGCTTATCAGTGTTAAGGATTCAGAAAAGACTGTTTCGGGAATTGTAGGAACAGCACAACGGGTATTCCAGCGGTTTTTAAAGAAGGATTTTGTTGGGGCATTTTGTGGTAAAACAACTTTACCTTTGGACTTGGATGGTAAGGAACTAATTATTTTCGGACTGGACAGAAATAATCGAGATATTGTTGGGCCATTACTAGCTGCAATTCTGCATATGGTTGTTACCCGTAATGTGTCTCGTACTATTCCTAGAAATGACCCTTTGGTGGTAGCACTTGATGAATTGCCAACTCTCTATTTACCAACTTTAGTTAACTGGCTAAATGAGAATAGAGAGGACGGCTTTTGTGGGATTTTAGGTTATCAAAATGTGGGCCAGTTAGAAAAAGCTTATGGTCGGGAATTAACCCGCGCCATTATTGGTGGTACTGGTAGTAAGTTTATCTTTAATCCTCAAGACCCAGAATCAGCTAAGTTTTTTGCTGATTTCCTGGGAGAGATGGAGATTGAGTTTAAGTCTAAGTCTCAAAGTAGTGGTAAAGGTGGGGGTTCTCGTTCTGTTTCTGAGCAATATCAGAAGCGTCACTTACTTGAACCAGCACAGTTCGGCAAGATGGGTACGGGGAAGGCAGTAATTATTAATCCAGCTTACTGTCGAGGTAGTGAGGCTTATGTACCTTTGCTGCAAAAAATTAAGGTGCCAGAGGCTGATATTGCTGAGCAAGATTGGTCTAGCCGTCAGTGGGGAAGAATTCAACAACTGTTGATTAAAAAGAATAGTTCAGATGTTTCTGATTCTGAGCGTTCTCGTCAGTTTAATGAGCGTAGGAGGTTGGCTGAAGATTTGTTTCCTTTGCCTGTAGAATCCCCAAATGCATCAGCTTCTAGCCTTGCCGATTTCTATTAGACCTCTAGCAAAAAGTCCTTTTTGCTAGAGGTCGGGAGTAGTGAGTTTATCGCTTCGCGATAGGGAGTCGGCAGTAGGCAGTAGGCAGTAGGGAAAAAATTAGAGAGTTTGGATTGCTTAATGGTTAGCGATTGGTAATTACTAATTATCAGTAACAAATACTTAAAACCCACTACTCCCCACTCACTACTCACTACTCCCTCTTAAAACACGACTCCCGACTCCCGATTCCCGACTCCCTACTTCTGCAAGAAGTCTATTAAGGAGAAAAGACAATGTTTGTTGAATACTTTCCATCTAACTTAACTGAATTACTAAAAAATACTGCCTCATTACCTGACTTTCCACCTGATTATTCCCCTGATGTTATTGAGATATTCGACCAGCATGGTCTGTTGGCAGGAATGGTGTCTGGTCAAGCAGCTTATGAATGTCAACGAGAAACTACTCAGGTGAGTGATTACCTAGCTTGGTATTTCGACGGTCAATTAGCTCTGTTGTGTGTAGGTAGTCAGATTTTATTTAACCGTATGAAACTAATGGTTCTGGGTGCATCAATTCTCAGAAACTTGGAGGTAGAGAAAGATGGCTGAAGTAACTCCTGTCTCAGAAGCTCAGGCTAGTAGTTTTCAACAAAACTATCAGCAAATTATTGAAGAATGGTTGAAACAGTTTCTAGATACTTTAGACCAACAGAAAGAACAAGGTAAGCCAAGACATAAGCAAAAAGAAACTAAGCCAGCAATTCACATTACTGATGGGGATAAAGTTGTCTATGACCAACAAGCAAAGGGAGAGTTAGTTAACGATTTGAACCCAGAGCTAATGAGTCAGTTGGGAGCAATGAAAAACACGCCTGTAGGTGAAAAAGTCCCCAACGCTGCTAACAAAACAGTGGCAGTAAATGACCAAGTTGTCTTGCAATCTGATTCCAAGGGCAAAATTATCGCTAACTCTTTCAAAGAACAGTACAAGGAAGCAACAACTAGAGAGTCAAAAACAGGCAAAGAAGAATTACTTCCTACCCCTCCTCAAAACACCTCTGGAGGATTAGAAATAGTACAGCAATTCTTGCAAAAAAACCTCGCCGAGAGAAATGATTCCTTAGCGCAATTTCTGCGGGAATCTGTGCAGGAAATGCGAACTCTCCAGCAACAAGCGACTCAAGAACAAAAGCAACTGCTCACTGATTTACTAAAGCACAGAGTTGAACAACCCAAACAGGTAAATTGGTGGCAGCAGATGACGGGTAAGGCAGGACAAACCTTCTCAGCACTCAAGGAGCAACTGCAACAAAGACAAGCCGCTAGTACTCTTAGAACTCTCTTCCATTCTGAAGTTGAGCCTCTTGGTCATACTTATCATG
Organism: Coleofasciculaceae cyanobacterium; assembly: GCA_049683475.1. Classification (GTDB taxonomy): domain Bacteria; phylum Cyanobacteriota; class Cyanobacteriia; order Cyanobacteriales; family Coleofasciculaceae; genus JBAUJE01. Next base: position 6,824 of record JBAUJE010000036.1, read on the forward strand.
CAACTGATTACACAATTAGTCGTCAAGGACGTTCGTATACCTTAAGCGATACCCAAGGCAAACAGTTAATGCAGTTTCGCTCAACTGCACTAGGAGTCAAGCTTGAAGGAGATGTGCAGCTACAGCCAGAACAGTACCAAGAAATTAGGCGGGTGAGGGAGCAACTATCCCAAGGACAACAGCCTCAAGGCAGTTTTCAGCCTTTAGGTATGCAAGAAGCTCAGTACTTTAACCGTGTTCATAAGATTGCTCAAGCACTCACCCAGTATGCTGCCTCAACTGGACAGAAGCAAGTTGAGGTTGAGGGAAAGTTTGCCTACCGCTGGCTAGCTACAGCTGATGGTCAAGTTAGGATTGATGCTAAGGATGGACGTGGTTCCCTACTAGTCAAAGATGGTGGTCACTTCTGCTCTCAAATGTCAACTCGTGATTTAGCTCACTTTGAAAAAACTATCTCCGTCTTACAAAGACAATCTACACTGGGTAAAACAGTAACCAAGAGTGAGCAGAAAGGAAAAGAATCTCTTTCTTTGTAAGATTATTTCTTTCCACATCTTCTTTAAAACCTAGTCAACAAACACCAGAACAAGATAGAGATAAAAAACCTCTCCCTATCCCCCATCCCCCCATCTCCCCACCTCAAATTCCCTACTCCCCACTCCCTACTCCCTACTCCCTCTTTCTAAAAAATGAAAATACCAGAAATCGACACATTACTTGACTGCTATCAAGCCATCTCCTTGGGAGTACCATTAGTTGAAAGGCAAAGTGTACTAAAGTGGATTGAGCAGCAAATTGCAGCTTCTTTTAACCTACCTATTTACCTCTGGAATCTGGCAACTAATGGATACAACCAGATTAGCTGGGATGAGAGAAAACAAAATTTTAACTTCTCTCGTCTGGTCAAATTTGAAGAACAAGAAACTTTCCAAAGGGCAACATCTGCACTCGCTTTCTGCCACGATTGTTCTCAGTCTGGCATATTTATACTAGAAAACATACAATCACTAATTAGTCAGGAAACCAGAGATTTTCAGCAACAAGAAATCATCAAATGCTGGCTAATTAATACTATTGACCAATTAAGAGTTAGTGAAAATAAATACTTAATCCTTCTCAACACTTTTGAAGTCGAGCTACCACGCATCTTAAAGACAATTATTCCCTCAGTCTATCAACCTCTTCCCGATTTAGCTGAAGTAACAGAACTGTTAAAAAAGATTCTACCAGCAGCCGGACTGCTTCAGCCAGGAGAGGAAATAAAACAAGAACTAGCTCAAGCTGTCTCAGGACTGAGTGTAGAAGAAATTAAGATGGGAGTGAGGTTGGTTGCTTCTAGGAGAAGACAAATGGGAGGATGGGGGGAT
>JBAUJE010000037.1:0-7308 GCA_049683475.1 Coleofasciculaceae cyanobacterium
GCATGTTGGCAGTTTTTACCGGAAAAAAGTCTTCTGGAAAATTGGTTATTCTGTTAACTCGTGCGGAGGTGCTTCCCTTGAGAAAATTAAGCAATATGTTCAAGGGCAGAAAGTTCCGAACTGACCGCAATTCCCCTACGACCAACCCTTCAGGTATGGTCGCAGTACCCTTGCGGCGTTCCGGATGGCGATGAGTATTAAAGATTACAACTGGTATCCTCTAGACTACGCTAAGCATTCATTTGCACAACAAACCTGGGCAAGAGCTCTGATTTCCAAAATTCTGGAGGGACAATCTTATTACAGATAGGAGGTAAAGGTAATGCCGCCGAGATACTCAGTGTAATTGCCAAGATGAGCAAATCTAGCAAATGGGAGAAATATTTTGCCTACTTTACTTGTCCCTATGGTTTCCATTCTCCTCAAGAATATCAACTGAGTGACTCGTAAAATTGCTCTAAATTACTTTCCTTGACCATATCTAAAAAGGCAAAGACTTAGATGAGCGCCGTGGCACACAATAACAGAAGATGGTTTAAATAGTGTAAAGAGTAAGTTAAATCAGTTGGCTTTGTGTTGAAGAAAAATGCCCAATTGTATCGACGCTTGGCATGATACGTTACCTGATACTAGTTGAAGCACGTCGTCTGGTGTAGCGATTTCTGGCAAGATTAAATCGACTACAGAGAAATTGAACAGTGAGTTCTCGTTACAAAAATTCACTCTTCGCGCAAAAATAAAACTTTACCCTGAAAAATATCTAGCAACTTGAACAAACCTGGGAAGATGGTAACACCCGCGCCTCTTTCCAGGAAATCCAACCTCAGGGATGGACAAAAGGCGGGATTTTTCAGGGTAAATGGTCATGTTAGGAACTCAGGGAAATAATTCAGGTAACGAAAATAGTTCCCAAATCCTTCCGGAGCTCCTAAACTTCTTAAAGTTATCTCAAGTAGATACCAAAGAGGCTTCCCAGTTCAGCCAAGCTTTTGAAGCCCGTGAATTTCAACTAGGGGATACTCTATATAATTACAATCAGCCTGATCCGGCAGATAATAACTTAGGTTTATATCTAATTTGCCAAGGTCGGGTGCGGTTGCTAGGCTTTGAAGAAGCTAGGAGCAAAGAAGTTTCAGTAATGGTGCTCGAAGCCGGGGAAAGCTTCGGTACTGAGACTCTATTTACTGATATCCCCTCCCTCAGACAAGCGATCGCAGCTAGTGACACTCAAGTTGTCTGGATTTCCCTAGCTCAACTCCAGCCCTGGTTAGAAAAACTACCCAACCTACAAGAGTACCTGCAACAGACAGCCCTAACTCGGCAACGCCTAATTTTCTTTAAAACAGCCACTGACTGGCGACGCTTACCCACCGCGCAACTACAAGAAGTTTTACCCTATTTAAGAGAAACTACGATTCCCGCTGGTGAAAAATTAATTGAGTCCTCTCAATCAGGACACTTTTGGTTATGCAGTGGTGAAATTAGTCAAGGGGAATCAGCAAATACCCTTAGTCTAGGAGCAAGCTGGGGTTATCCCGATACCACACCAACCGACTGGATTGCTCAAACCGATTTATTAGTTTATCAACTGCCCCAAGAGGATTGGCAAGTTGTAGATAATGCGGGAATATCCTTCGATTCTCCCTCAGAAAATAGCCACCGTCCTCCCCAAGTTCGCAAGATAGCCCCACCTTTGCGATCGCGACAACCCGTTAGCGAACCTCAAACCCCACCGCCTCCTAACTCCCCAGCCGCAAGCGTGGTCTTTCCCAAACCATCTAAGCAGGGTTATCGAGGGCGCAAATTTTGGCAACGCTATCCTTTCATTCAACAACAAAGCGCCGCAGATTGTGGTGCTGCTTGCTTAGCGATGGTTAGCCGCTACTGGGGCAAAACCTTCAGCCTCAACTACCTACGGAATCTCGCCAATGTCGGTCGTGCTGGTGCTTCTCTCAAAAGCTTAGCTACTGCGGCCGAAAGTCTAGGATTTCAGGCTAGACCTGTCAGGGCCTCTTTAAGCCGCTTAGTAGAACAGAAAAATCCCTGGATTGCTCACTGGCAGGGCGATCATTATGTAGTGGTTTATCTGGTTAAAGGTGAGCGCATCCTGATGGCCGATCCTGGAGTAGGTAAGCGCTTAGTCCCACGCCAAGAATTTCTCGCTAATTGGACTGGCTATGGTCTACTCTTAGATCCTACTCAGCGCCTAGAAGCTGTACCTAATCAGAAAAACTCCCTGCGCAGCTTTTTAGGGGTAATTTGGCCTTACCGTTCCCTGGTGCTGCAAATTATCTTTGCCTCTTTATTAATTCAGGTTTTTGGTCTGATTACTCCCCTCTTTACTCAGATTATTCTTGACCGAGTGGTGGTCAACAAAAGCTTTGCCACCCTACATGTCTTTGCCATTGGCTTAGTACTCTTTGGGGTGTGGCGCATTGGCTTGATGGCCATTCGTCAATATCTGCTAGATTATTTTGCTAATCGTTTAGACCTGACCCTAATTAGCGGCTTTATTAACCATGCTCTTAAATTACCGTTGAGTTTCTTTGAATTGCGCCATGTGGGAGACATTATTACCCGTGTTCAAGAAAACCAAAAGATTCAAAGATTTCTTACTCGCCAAGCAATTACCACCTGGCTAGACTCCCTGATGGCGATTGTTTACATTGGCTTGATGGTCTATTACAACTGGCGGCTTACCCTATTAGTAGTAGGGCTAATTCCCCCTATAGCAATTTTGACTGTCGTAGCCAGTCCCTTCCTGCGCGGGATATCACGGCAAATCTTTAACAAAGAAGCTGAGCAAAATTCCTCCCTAGTAGAAATGATGACGGGGGTAGCCACAGTCAAAGCTGCTGCAGCTGAAGCAGATTTGCGTTGGCGCTGGGAAGATCGCTTAACCGCCACCCTCAATTCGAGATTTCGCGGCCAAAAGCTGGCTAATGGTTTGCAATCAACTGGTAGCTTAATCAATATCTTAGGCACTACCGCTCTGTTATGGTACGGGGCGATGCTAGTGATTGAGGATCAACTTACCATTGGTCAGTTTGTAGCTTTTAATATGCTGATCGGTAATGTGATTAACCCAGTACTCTCTTTGGTGGGCCTTTGGGATCAGTTACAGGAAGTGATGGTTTCTGTAGAACGACTTAATGATGTACTATCTCAGACTCCAGAAGAAAGTCCCGACGCACCTTTGATGGTTCTACCCCAGTTAAGGGGTGATGTGAAGTTTGAAAATGTTACCTTTCGCTACGATCAAGAAGCAGAGCGTAACATCCTGGAGAACCTTAACTTTGAGGTAAACTCAGGGCAAACTATCGCTATTGTCGGTCGCAGTGGTTCAGGTAAAAGTACCTTAGTGAAACTACTACAGGGGCTATATTACGCAACTAACGGTCGCATCCTAGTAGATGGACACGATATCCGCCACGTTTCCCCCTCAAGTTTGCGTCGTCAGTTGGGAGTAGTACCTCAGGAGTGTTTCTTGTTTTCTGGGACTATCTTAGAAAATATTACTCTCTATTCCGATGACTTTAATCTCGAGCAAGTGACCGAAGTTGCCAAGTTAGCAGAAGCCCATGCTTTTATTCAAGATTTACCGTTAGGATATAACACCAAAGTCGGTGAGCGAGGTTCTAATCTCTCTGGAGGACAACGGCAAAGAATTGCGATCGCTCGTGCTTTATTAGGAGAACCCCGCATCTTAGTTCTTGATGAAGCAACTAGTTCCCTAGATACAGAATCAGAGCGCAGATTTCAGCAAAATTTAACCCGTATCAGCCGCGATCGCACCACCTTCATCATTGCTCACAGACTCTCAACCGTTCGCAATGCTGACTGCATCCTGGTACTCGACAAAGGTCTTCTCGTTGAACGTGGTAATCACCAAGAACTAATGGCACTACAAGGGATTTACTACCATCTTGCCCAGCAGCAGTTGGATTTGTAACTGACACGGGAGTCTGGTGATGGGATGAGGAGGATAAGGAAGATTTTTGCAAACCCTTACTTGCGCAGGGGGTCTGGGGGAGGCGCATCGTCACCCAGCGGGGGGTTTGGGGGGTGGAATCCCCCAAGCATGGTTTGATATTACAACATAAGAGTCAAGGTTTGAGATTCTTTGTACCCCTCTAGTCCAACAGCGTAAAGAGATATTACAAAAAATCTCTCACTAGCATAAAAAGCTGGAGACTCCCTGATGAATAACTGGCAACTCAAATTGCCAAGACAACTTAACCTTCGGGAAAGTTTTTTATTCAGGGTCACTACCATGCACAAGCCTCAAACAAAGATTACCGCCATAGCTTCTTTAAGTAGACCAGATGCTAAGTCGGCTCACTCTTTAGGTTTTGCTCAGAAAAACAATTTCCCGAACATGGCACAAGAATTATCTCCTAGTGCTGCATCTATCTATGGAGGTAAAGGTATCTCCAGCCATACTGAAGATAGCCCCCAACAAACGAACTTGCCAACAACTGTAACTAATCAGACAAGCCATTCTACCTCAGTACAAAACCTACTTGACCAACCACCATCCTCTCTTCCTCAACGCATAATCTTGGGAGGACTGGTATTTTCTCTAGCTTTTGGCGCTTGGGCTACTTTTGGACAAATTGACGAAGTAGGCCATGCTCAAGGACGCTTAGTACCCAAAGGGGAGGTTTATAAAATCAACCCAATTGGACTCGGTAAAACTGCCAGTATTCATGTCGAAGAAGGGGAAGTCGTCAAGGCTGGGGAGATTTTGTTGGAACTAGATACAGAACTTGCAGATCAGGAAGTAGAACGTTTAAAGCAACTACTGAGTGCTGACCAAAACCAACTGACTCAGATGCAGGCTTTGATTGACAAAACCCATCTAGAAACCGAAACCCGCATTGCTATTGCTCAGGCCAATGCTCAAGGCCAAAAAGCTGCGATCGCTCAAGTCGAGGCTAAGAGAGATGCTACCAAAGAACTGATTAGTCAAAATCAGGTAATGGCTGCTGCGGCTCAAGATAAAATAAGTAGGTTACAACCTCTAGTAGGGACAACTCAAGAATTAATTAGACAGAAGAAACTAGATGCAAAGGCTCAAGAAGAGCGACTCGCAAGACTCGAACCTCTTTTGACAGAGGGGGCCATTTCCAAGGAAGTAGTGTTTCAAGCTGAGCAAAGCTTTCGTAATCAGCAAAGAGCTATTATTGAAAGCCAATTGCAAGAGGGTAACAGCATTCAAGAACAGCTTTTTCAAGCTCAACAGAATCTACGAAATCACCAAAGTACTATTACTCAAAGCCAAGGCGAACTTCAACAAACTCTCGCCCAAGCCGCGCAACTTGAAGCCGAACTAACTCAGAAGCAAACTGAGGTACGTAGAACTCAGATAGAAGCACAACAACAAATTCAAAAACTAGAAGTGGAAATGGCTCAACTCAAAGCCAAAATTGCTGACAACCAAAATCTGATTAAGACTGCTCAAGCTAAGCTCAAACAGCAGTTCCTGTACGCGCCGGTTGATGGGGTAGTCTCATCTCTTAACGTTGCTAATGTGGGTGAGGTGGTGCAGCCGGGACAAAGTGTTGCCGAAATCGCTCCCCAGGATGCGCCTCTTGTTCTTTCCGCTAGTTTACCGAGTAGCGAGGCTGGTTTTGTTGAGGAAGGGATGCCAGTGCAAGTTAAGTTAGATGCTTACCCTTATCAGGATTATGGTGTTGTTTCCGGTAAAGTTACTTCTGTTTCTGCTGATGCCAAAGCTGATCCTCAACTAGGCACAGTTTACAAAGTGGAAGTTACCCTGGAGCGTAACTATGTTAGCGATGATGGTCAAACTGTCCAATTCAAAGCAGGTCAGACTGCTAGCGCTGACATTATCATCCGCCGTCGTCGCATTGTAGACCTGTTATTAGACCCAATTCGGAAGCTGCAAGAAGGTGGTCTGAAGCTATAGAACTAAAAAGCAGGGCAAATTTTGTAAACTTATATTACGGAAAACCACCTTGAGCATAAAAGGATCGAACTCAACTGACAAATAGTTAGCGGCCTAAAACTAGAGTTTTTGTAGTTGGCTGGCACTACTTAACTTCAGGAAGTTGTTTAATCAGGGTTATTACAGATATGACTACACAAATTTCTTACTCTCGTAGAGAATCGAACCAAGCCATCAGCACAGAACAATTAGATCAGATTGTGGACGCTATCCTGGCAGGTAAGTATTCTTGGGCTTGTGTCCTACTACTGCGCTTTGTTGGTTATAATCCTCTCCACTACATCCCCTATCGGACTCATAACCGATTACTTAAAGAAAATTCTCTAGCTCCTAAAAATAATCCCTCTCAGGTTGGTCGCAGTACAACTAAGCAAAGTAGTGTAGTTGATTTTGAGCGCAGAACTGAACAGCGTTTATATCAGTGAAAACCATTTAACAGTCTTGACTTGAAACGGATACTGAGCAAACTATTTTTTGAGTTGGCTACTCTTACTCAAAGAAGTTGCTTTTAATAAGAAAAATAGCTAGCTTTCAATTAATTCATGACTATTGATAAATATCGAAACTTATGCCAAATTGGCAACACAAGCAATAGAAAAATAAGATATATTATTTATAACAAAACGAACAGTTCGACTCATTGCTATCAAGTTTAAGTAACTAATTATTTGCCGGGAGGCATACCATGAGTAAATTAATGATTGATGACCTAATGTTCTGCGAAGTAATCACGGAAAACAGCAAGATAAAAGGTGGTCTATTAACAGCCTTTGATGCTCTAGAAGCTCAAGTGATTGGACTAGGTTATAACTACGAAAGAAATAACACTGACACAACTGATACTATTGCCATTACGAATATAAGCCTTTTACCAGGTGGTGGTATAGCTTCTCAGAGTGCTTCAGCTTCTGTTGCAACAATGATTTAAGGTTTTTAGTCGTCAGCTTACTCTTACAAACAGTTAGTAGTAAGACTTCTAACTCAACTTTAACTACTAACTTTTGTTCATAAACAAGTAACATAATATTTAGTCCCAGTTTACTTAAGGTAAGCTGGGACTTTTTTTTGGATTGGCATTGATTTTTGTTAAATAATTTGCTGGGTATTGTTAATAAACAATTTTCTGTTTTTTGGAAAAATTTGCCAATTTGGCAACCTCATTATTCTTCTTTTAGATAGATTATATATAACGAAGAAAACAAACAAGTCCCACACACACATCAAAGGAAAAAATCATGCGTATCTCTGACTTAAACCATTTAGAAGTTCTCTCCCAAGAAACTGCAACTCTCGCTAATGTTCAAGGTGGTTCTCTACTACTTCCTAATCCTTTCTTC
>JBAUJE010000038.1:0-36887 GCA_049683475.1 Coleofasciculaceae cyanobacterium
ATGGGCGCGCTCTGGCAAGGATTCAAAAGAACAATGGGCATCTAGGAATTTAGAATGCAGAATTGAGAATTTAGAATTATTTTTCACCAAGATTTAGGCGTAGCCAATAATTCTACACTCTGCATTCTTCATTCTTCATTCTTCATTCTAAATTCTCAACATGGATTATTCAGACTTACTTCAAGGGTTCAACGCTACAGAATCCGAAGAAATAACCCAACCGACTCCAGAACAAGAGGATGAATCACTCCTAGAGTCTGAGATTAGAGGCAGTTTTACTGACAGGAAATTAGTTAATCGGGCTATTACTACTTTCTTGAGCATTGCAGCAGCAAGAGGGAGTTTGTATCTACTAGCTCGATTGGGTCTACCAGCATTAGCAACAGGGACAGTGGGAGGAATTTTAGTTGTAGCAGCTCTAGGAGATGCCCTCTGCAAAGTAAGCATCAACCAAGGTAAGCCCAGCATTGATGGAGACTTTCTGGCTTCTTTGGTCAGGGTCATAGGAGCAGGGGGAATAGTCTGGTTGTCCCTGGATGAACAAAGGGAAGTTAGTAGCGCGACCGCAGAAGGTAGTGAGCAGTTTGTTCAGGAAGTTAAAGAGTTTGAGGTACGCGATACTGCTCCACCCTTTTGGCAGACTCCCTGGCTTGGAGTAGTACCAGTTTTAGTTTTGATGGGAATTTTAGTAATAGTAGGAGCTAAGAGAAATGACCGCTGGAGATATTAGGAAGCAGGGCAGAGGGAATGCGCTCGCAGTAACCGTGTTGTCAGGATTAGGAATCATCACACTCGCTGCCAGCTTCCCAGGTAGACAGACAGAGCTGATTGAGTACTGCTTCAAGCCCAACGATGACCCGCAGTTCTGTACACCAGAGAAGCGCTACATCATGCCTGTTAGAGAGTTTGAGGCGCTACTCCATGAGCCAGCCAGCAATCCTAAAAGTATCATCCCCCAGAAGGCTACCAGATTACGGATTATCAGAGCTACTAACCCCTATAAGTGGCTGTGGGCTACGCTCTCTACTGCTTGCTTTGGTGCTGCTTACGGTCTGAGCAAAGCGCGGGAACTTAAGCTGCTTGAGTACTTACCCCAGTACAGGAATGAGGTTAAGCAGTCATGGCTTTTGGACAAAATCAACCACATCAACCATGCCCGGAAGATTGAGTATGCTGCTGGTCTTGATTATCAACTCTGGCAGTTTAATGCTGACCGTGCTGCTAGAGCTAAGCAGTTATCAGTCCTCAGTCCAGAGGAAATAGCCGTGTTCTCCGAACAAGCTAGGATTCAAGCTGAAGCAGAGGCAAAAGCTATAGTAGCTCAGTCAGTAGAGCAAAGAGCTTTACCTCATGGTAATCCCGGTAATCTAGATGATGTGAACAATCCAGGGGATAAGCTCTCTGGGGAAAGTGATGAAGATAGGCTAATCAAATCTTACTTACTCTCTGAACCTCTGGTAGCTTTCGATGGCGCTCAAGGCTCAGGTAAATCCAGTAAGCAGGCATGGCTAATTGGTCAACATCTAAAAGCTGGTGATGAAGTCATTGTGGCTACCCCGTTCGGTGACTTGACCACAGCTAAAGGAATCAAAGTTTATGGTCGGACTGGAGACTTCAATGAAATTGCTCAAGGGATTTTTGAATTCCTGGATGAAGCTGGCAAGAGGAAGATTAAATGGGCCTCAGAAAGCCAACAAGGTTATAAGCCCTTGAATGACGAAAGACACTGGCATTTAGCTCTTGATGAATTCACCAACTATGGAGACAAGCTACCCAAGGGAGAGGATGAGAGTACAAGTGTTTTAACTCTGCTCTTAGACCTCATGACCCAAGAGTTGAGACAGCTAAACATGTCAGTAAGCTTGAGTACTCACGTAAGCACTCAACGGGGTACTGGTGGGAGTGAAGCAATGAAGGGGTTAAGCGCTGCTCTAAAACGTCAGGCTACCTGGGTTAGATGCTTTTTTAAACCTACAGGCGATCGCAAAAATCCTAGGGTTTGTAGAGGTGACTGCTTAATAGAAATGGCAGGGGAAAAATACACAGTAAGTACTGCTGATATGAGAGCGCCTACTGACTATGATTTCTCTAGCATTGCTAGTGAACAAAGTACTAATCAGACAGAGATTAAGACCAACTGGAAAGACGTTATTACTCGCTTAGATGATGAGTATAAACGCTCTGAATTTATGATTGACGAGCAGCCCAGTGATGATAGTCAATTATCCTCAGAATCTCAGAAAGTTCTTGACTACTGTAAGCGCAAAATAGAGAAGACTAAACAGGAGTTTATCAGCGTTAAAGAGATTCAAGTGTCGGGCTGTATCAGTGGGGCTAAATCAGAAGATATCAGAGCTTGGTTGGGTGAATTGGCAGAAGCAGGAAAGGGCGAATATGACCCTGAGAATGGCTTCAAACCCAACTAACCAACCACCCAACTATTAACCAACTTGCATGCCACACAAGGGTTACAGCGGTTGGGTGCTAGCCAACTCCTACCCAACTACCCAACCGTTACCCAACCACTAACCCAACCCATCAATGAGACATAAATCAATCAAGAACCCATCAAAAGATTTACTGAATTACAAGCCAGATAAGAATCATGATTACTTCAAATGTCAGGGTTGTGGAGCGCTGACAAAATGGCAAATTAACGGGCAATACTTCTGTAGTACTAGTTGTTTTTCAAGGGTTAAATAATGTGGAGATTTATCAATAAAGTATTCGGCAGTTCAGAACCAGATAAAGAAGATATCATGCTTGAACAAAGACACAAAAAGGTAGCTGCTCGAATAGCAGCAAAAGAGAAGCGTTTAGCAGAATTAAAAGCAGAAATTGCTCAGCAACAGCAGATAATTCAAAGCTATGAAAAGGCGATTAAAAGCAGTGAAAATTGATAGTAAATATTCAGCTAAAATAACTATGGGCTGACTTTGCCCAGAGTCGAAGATGATACTAAGAATAAACCCCCTGGAGTAATGCACCAGGGGGCTTTTTTTGTGTGTGCAATGTTGCACAAATGTTGGCTAATCTTCCGAGATATTACATCAGCTGGTCTAGGACTTTGCTCACTCGTTTGTAAATGGCTGATTGCTTCCCAACTCCAAGGGCCTTGAGGATGCGATTAGCTTCGCTAGCGCCCAAGGGGCGATCGCACTTTTCAGAGGGTATCAAGTCTATTGGTACGGTCGAAGCCTCATCTCTGAGGTCAACTCCGATTCAGAACCGGACTTGAGAGATTTCCAACTCATCCGGCTCCTGGCGCATAGCTTTTGGTCAAAAGCACCCCGTTAGATTACTCCGTTGGGACTTGCATCATTCATGTTCTGCGACTTAAAGGTTTTCCTCTCATCACCCTCCTCATCTGTTTTAGGCATTTGCTTGCCAGGATTATCCTGTGTATCCATGAAAGACGGGCTTTAGGCATTTTGACCGCTACTGATGACCGATGCTTCTATGCTAACCGTCCTACGTCTGCATATCCCGGACATTACTCCTTGCTAAAGGTGTCAATTCACCTTGGGCTTTAGCTTCTTAGGACATCCTTCCCACCATTTCCTTGTGGATGGTTTCCTACCTTTTGAAGTTAACGGTTTGATAAGATGGTAGCGAATGGTAGCTACCTAATTTAGTTGTCTTGGGTATTATCTACCTTTTAACCTCTCTCGGAGGTAAATTGTGGGTTACTTCGTTCCCAAAGACTATTTCTCGATGGACTTAGGCTCCTTCAATACACCGAGGAAGGTAACAAGAACGTTTCCTACTAACTAATTGAATTTAGCAGGCTCTCTCCCTTTGCCCATATTTCGGACGCGGCGTTAATCCCAATTGTCAGGGGGGCGACCTGGAAAAGGCACGCTCCACTCCCCGCTCTGAGATGTGCTTACTTGACTTTTTTTCAGCATTTTTACAGGCTTGTTTTCGCCACTTGGGAATGACGATGCTTAAGAAGGTTCACAAAAAAGTTAACCTTATCCATCTTCACTAGCAGGTGTGACCAGATTAGCCTTCTAGCTGACCCGCATTTCCTCCATGCACTGCCAGTAACGGATACCATCCCGTTATAAGGTGGAGGACGCTATTCAACCCAACGCCAAGGTGGTAGGAATTTAACCTACATAGTCTGTGAGTTGTCAAGGTTCGTTACCTTGCTGGTAATCCCCCATGCCGCAGGCATGGTTTCTACCAAACGAATCGCACCAATTAGTTTCCCCAGCGAGTGGGGACAATCGCCTTCAGCTTTCTTATCTTCAAAGCTTTGTGCCGAATCGCACCAATTAGTTTCCCCAGCGAGTGGGGACAGCTCCAGTTTAACCGCTTACCCCGCCTGGATTCCAAACCCTCTTTCCGACCGCCTCCTAATTTGACCCGTTAAAACTCAAAAAACTTGCTAGAAAAAACGCCCAAATCCTTACAGGACAATGAACCGACCGCCTCAACGAAATAATGAGCCTTTCAGCGATTTGCCGTCGCAGTCGGGAGCTAACGAGCGGCTTAATTTAATCCCAAGTAGGTTACACGTTCTTCAGCTAACGTGTAATCCACATTCTGCCATCCCTTAAGAGTTCGAGGTTTTAGACGTTAAAGATTACTTCCACCATTGGCTGACATCTTTTACCGCTTTGACAGTTTCTCTTAGGGCTTCAACACCTCCAAGGCGGATGATTAAAGGAGCCAATTGAGGAAGATTGTTAAGAAAATGGGGACGGTTTAAACTAGCTAAAACATGAAGAGTTTTTTGCCAAAGAGGAAAATCAACAGACGAAGGAGTAAACCTCTCAATCAAGCCCTGTAAGGCTTTGGCTCGGTTTCCTTCAAACCCAAGGGTTCTGGTGGCTTCTAAGGCTTGGGGTAACAAACTCTCGGGTAAGTGGGGGGCTAAGCCCTGTAAGGCATAGGTTTTGTATTTTTCATCTCCAATGGCTCTGGCGGCATCTAAGGCTTCTGGTAACACTTCTGGTAAGTGGGGGGCTAAGCCTTGTAAAGCTTTGGCTCGGTATTCTTCATTTCCAATGGCTCTGGCGGCATCTAAGGCTTGAGATAATAAGCTTTCGGGTAAGTGGGGGGCTAAGCCCTGTAAGACATAGGCTCGTTTTCCTTCAAACCGCATGGCTCTGGTAGCATCTAAGGCTTGGGATAATAAGCTTTCGGGTAAGTGGGGGGCTAAACTCTGTAAGGCATCGGCTCGGTATATTTCAGACCCAATGGCTCTGGCGATTTCTAAGGCTTGGGATAATAAGCTTTCGGGTAAGTGGGAGGCTAAACCCTTTAATAAATCGGCTCGGTATTCTTCATTTCCAATGGCTCTGGCGGCATCTAAGGCTTGGGGTAACAAACTCTTTTCTAAGTGGGGGGCTAAGCCCTGTAAGGCTTTGCTTCGGTAATATTCATCCCAAATGGCTCTGGCAGCATCTAAGGCTTCTGGCAACACTTCTGGTAAGTGGGGAGCCAAACTCTGTAAGGCTTCGGCTTCTGGCAACACTTCTGGTAAGTGGGGGGCTAAACTCTGTAAGGCATCGGCTCGGTATTCTTCATCTCCAATGGCTCTGGCGATTTCCAAGGCTTGGGGTAACAAACTCTCTTCTAAGTGGGGGGCTAAGCCCTGTAAGGCTTTGCATCGGTAGTATTCATCCCCAATGGCTCTGGCAGCATCTAAGGCTTCTGGTAACACTTCTGGTAAGTGGGGGGCTAAGCCTTGTAAAGCTTTGGCTCGGTCTTTTTCGTCCCCAATAGCTCTGGCGGCATCTAAAGCTTGGGGTAACAAACTCTCGGGTAAGTAGGGGGCTAAGCCCTTTAAGGCATCGGCTCGGTATCCTTCAGACCGAATGGCTCCGACAGACCGAATGGCTCTGGCGACATCTAAAGCTTGGGGTAACAAACTCTCGGGTAAGTAGGGGGCTAAACTTTGTAAGGCTTTGGTTCGGTATTTTTCAGACCCAATGGCCATGGCGGCATCTAAGGTTTCTGGTAACACTTCTGGTAAGTGGGGGGCTAAGCCGACTAAGGCATCGGCTCGGCATCTTTCATCCCCAATGGCTCTGGCGATTTCCAAGGCTTGGGGTAATAAAGTTTCGGGTAAGTGGGGGGCTAAGACCTTTAATACATCGGCTTGGCAGTATCCAATCCCCAAGGCTCTGGTAGCATCTAAGGCTTGGGGTAACAAACTCTCGGGTAAGTGGGGGGCTAAACTCTGTAAGGCTTCGGCTCGTTCTTCAGCACCATCCCTGATGGATCTGGCAACATCTAAGGCTTCTGAGAACACTTCTGGTAAGTGGTGGGCTAAGCCGACTAAGGCATCGGCTCGGTATCTTTCATACTCAATGGCTCTGGCGATTTCTAAGGCTTGGGGTAATAAACTCTCGGGTAAGTGGGGGGCTAAGACCTTTAATACATCGCCTTGGCAGTATCCAAGCCCCAAGGCTCTGGTAGCATCTAAAACTTGGGGTAACAAACTCCGGGGTAAGTGTGGGGCTAAGCCGACTAAGGCATCGGCTCGGCATCTTTCATCCCCAATGGCTCTGACGATTTTTAAGGCTTGGGGTAACAAACTCCGGGGTAAGTGGGGGGCTAAGCCGACTAAGGCATCGGCTCGGTATTTTACATACACAATGGCTCTGGCAGCATCTAAGGCTTCTGGTAACACTTCTGGTAAGTGGGGGGCTAAGCCGACTAAGGCTTCGGTTCGGTATCCAAGCCCCAAGGCTCTGGTAGCATCTAAGGCTTGGGGTAACAAACTCCGGGGTAAGTGGGGGGCTAAGCCGACTAAGGCTTCGGCTCGGTATTTTACATACACAATGGCTCTGGCAGCATCTAAGGCTTCTGGTAACACTTCTGGTAAGTGGGGGGCTAAACTCTGTAAGGCTTCGGCTCGGTATTTTTCGTCCCCAATAGCTCTGGCAACTGCTAAGGCTTCTGGTAATAAAGAAGACGGAAGATACTTAATGATTGTCTTCAAACCCTCTACAAGACCTTTAGAATCTTTGATTTGTCGCACATAAGCTAGTCCCTGCGCTGGAAGCCAGATTTCTTTCTCCAGTAATGCTGCTATTAACTCTGGAAAAATATTTCCTGCCAAGCTGTTGAGGGATGTAGTAATCAGAGCATAACGACACTGTAAACTAATAGATTCTGTTGTATTTTCTGTAAAATTGGCTTCTGCTATTGCCCAAGCTTTTGATACATCTTTAACAAAATTGGCGGTTTTTCCCTGTCTCTCACACTGCCAATACCAGCCGTTATATCCTTCTGGAGTTTCTTCTTGAAGGAGTTGATGAATCTCATCTGTCTTTTGGGCTTTCTCCATGTGCCAGATTAACTGGCTATAGATGTAACCATCATCGGGTAAGGTATGCCACAATCCGTTTTCTGTTTTGTTTTGATAACGTTCTAATAATTGCTGATGGGCTTCTGGAATTGATAATCCTAGCCCTGGTAATTGAAAAGTGTTTTCTGGTGTAGTAGAACCTTGAAGCAGACTACGGGCTAAATCATGTAAGAGGTCATGGAGACGATAGTTAGTTTCTTGTTCACTAGAGACACTAGGTAGTAATAAAGCTTTTTGTCTTAAGTATCTTAAAGTCTTTCTTGCTTGAGATGAATTACATTGCCATAAAGTTGTCGCCATGTTGTAAGTGATGGTGACATCATCGGGCAGTACCCCTAACCAAGCAAAGTTTTCCAATATATTGACTGATAATCCCTTCAAACTGAGATTGAAAGAAGCCACGAGACTGTAGTTTTTCCGCTGGGCTTCACTGGTGGCTTCCTCCGCTTCCCATCGCTCCAAGGCTTCTAAATTGGCAATTTCAGCTTGTAAGTCACAAAGTAACTCCTCCCAAGAGATTCCCTCACTAACTTGGGAGGCAGCTAATTCTAATGCCAGGGGTAAGTATCCAACGGTTTTTGCTAAAGTTTGAGCAAGTTCGAGTTCTAATTTTGTTAGCTTGTTATCTAAACAAGAAGTTAATAACTCCAACGATTGCTCTAGAGTCATCACGTCCAAGTCATAGCGAACCGCACCTTGAACGGGGGCCTCTCTTGTCGTTACTAAAACTCGACAGCCAGACCCACCAACTCGAAAAGGCTCAACATGCTCAGGATGCCAAGCATCATCGACTACCAGTAATGCTTTTTTATCGGACAATAGGGTTCTTAGTTGTAAAGAAGCTGCCTCCGAGTTAATAGGCTTAAAATCATAATCTCCTAATGCCTGTATCCAGGTACTCAAAAAGGATAAAATATCAGGTTGCTGACCTAATGTTGCCCAAAAAATCCCATCGGAAAAATGGGATTGAACTTCTCGATCATGGGCTAAAGCAGCAGCTAAAGTCGATTTACCAATTCCTCCTAAGCCATAGATAGCACTCACAACTAAAGTTCCTGCTCCGGCTGTTTCTGAGGCTAAAACGTATTGTTTTAGGTCTTGGCTGACTTCGGGACGGTCTACATAGTAACTTGGCAGGGGTGGTGCTTGAAAAATGCCAGTTTTGGGTCTGCCTACAGTAGCAATACTGTCATTTTTTTGATAATTAGCCTCTAAAACTTTCGTTTTTGATGGTCTGTTGCTTTCCCATACCTCATCAAACCGTAGAAGGTTCTTTTCTTGATCTTTTGACCATAGCTTCAACGTAAAGCGCCAATTATCAGAACCCCTCTTGAGGCGACGGTTGTCCTCCAGAATTTGTAATTGCTCCAGATACTTAAGCGCATTTCGGATTTGTGCTTTAGTTAACTTGCCTGAGTATTTGTCTTTTTCTGTCAACCACTCCAGAGTTACCAGGGTTGTTTCGACAATCAGCTTGGGGTTACGACTGTCTTCCTCGAGCCAATTATTGAGCTGAATATCAAAACCACAGTCAAAAAATTCCCCATCCACAAAACAAAGTAACGCCTCCAGCAAACGCCTTACCCGCTTTTGATTAGTAGGACCGTAAGTTTTTTTCGGCATTACATCCAAAAAATGCACTAAGAAGTTTGGGGCTGTCCCCATTGGGGAATACCACCCCAATCTCATTTAATCCGGATTTCAAGGTATTTGTCACCAGATTGGGGGGTTTGCCTTAGTTTACAACCCCAAAGAGACGCTTAATCTGTCAGACTTTTGAGGCATCAACAAGCGCTGTGGGTTTTACATCTTACAAAGCTAGCTTGATAAATTCTTAATTTCACTACTTTTATGGGCTAGCCCTGTCGAAAAAAACTGGGAAATTTTTAGCTAATTCCACCATACTGGCTTTTTGTGTAACACCACTTCTCTCAATTCAGTGTAAGAACAAAATTCAAACATAATCGGCCAAATAAACCAGTTGTAGCGAAGCGGTGATTACGGCATGCAGCGTACTGAGTATTTGCCCAAGTCTTTCTGGTCGGAATCAACAACTGGTTGGGGAGAGTCCGGAGAGGGGAACCCCCTCTCGTGTCCCTGCTGTGGGATAACCCCAAAAAACGTAAGAAACTGGAATCTTTATACCCGGAGATAGCTCTGGGAGATAGTTCTGGGAGATAGCTCTGGGAGATAGCTCTGGGAGATAGCTCTGGGAGATAGTCTCCGTAGATAGTCTCCGTAGATAGTACCCGGAGATAGTCTCCGTAGATAGTCTCCGGAGATAGTACCCGGAGATTGTCTCCCCTCTTCATCCCTGGACGATGAGGAGCCAGCCATGCCGTGATATATATTATTTTGTGAGAGTTTCAACAGCAGTCACGGGGCAGGCTGGCTCTGCGAGGCTGATTGAACCAGACTTGATCTGCTCAGTTTTTGGTCAATGATATTGTTGGGCGACTTGGAAAAAAAAATGGTCACTCATCTGGACTACCATATTTGCTTATCAAGATTCCCAGTCCCCAGAATGCTATCGTTGAACCAGTCCCAGTTGAGTAGAGGAATGCCATCATGACTCAGACTACCAGCTTCCTCGATACCGAGATTATCTACCCTGAAACAGACGGTGTCCCCATGGCGGAGAGCGACCCAGCACGGGATTATCTCATATATGGCGTTGAAGCCCTAAGTATTTACTTCCAAAACCTAGAGGATGTCTATGTTTCGGGGAATCTCTTCATCTACTACAAAAAGGGCGTACCTGATGCGGTGGTAGCTCCCGATGTCTTTGTCGTCAAAGGGGTAGAGAAGAAAAAACGTAAAAGCTACAAGGTTTGGGAAGAAGGGAACAAAGTTCCAGAATTTGTCCTGGAAGTGACCTCAAAGGGCACTCAGTATACCGATGAAACAGATAAGCCCAGGAAGTATCAAGAGCTAGGAGTGGCAGAATACTTTCAATATGATCCAACCGGGGATTACCTTCAGCCTCAGCTCAAGGGTTCCCGTTTGATGTCAGGTTCCTACCAACCCATTGCACCAACCCTGTTGCCTGATGGTGTCCTATCTATTCGCTCAGAAGCCTTGGGTCTAGATTTACGACTGATTGGGAAAGAACTGCGGCTAATTGACCCTCAAACTGGGAAGAAACTGTTGAGTTACCAGGAAACGGAACAAGCCCGACAGCAAGCAGAACTTGCGCTACAGCAGGAAGCCCAAGCGCGGCAGCAAGCAGAACTTGCCCTCACTGAGGCGGTTCCTCGTTTATTAGGGTTAGGGTTAAGTTTAGAACAGGTAGCTTCTGCGTTAGGTTTGTCTGTCTCCGAAGTTAGGCAGATTTCTCAAGAGTGATTTTATTTACAGGGTCAAAAGAAGGCCGCTATATAGAAGGCAGTCCCGATGAAAAGTTTTTTTCACCGCCATGAATGAAAGTGGTATTTCCCCTTCACTACTCCCTACTCCCCACTTACAAGTCAAAAATCAACAAGAACTTTCTCGGCGCTTGCGTTACCAAGTTCTTTCGGCTCCAGTTTATGTAATCCGCCCCCATACACTCTCCCCTCACCCATTAGTGTCTCATCCGATATTTGATTGAGAGCCTGCCACACCTGTTTGAGTCGTTCTGGCTTGTTTGATAGTGCCTTCTCCAAAGCAGGTTTAGGATATAACATCAAGTAAACATTAGTTGCTGTTGCCTTTGAGTGGTTCAGGATGAATCGGAAGGGTTTGCCTCTACTCGTGTTCTGACGACCCATGTAGGTACACAGGAATGGGGCAGGAGGACGGTTCTCCTGGGAGTACCAGGGGGTACGATGTCTGCACAGGTAGCGATCGCTAATTCCCGTCTCTACTCCTCGCTGAAGATATTTCCAAAGAGATTGATTTTGCTTCACTTCGCTTTCTGGCAAATGGCATCTCAATAGGAATAACTGTCGCTCTAGAACAGGATTACCCACACTGTCAGCTTCAATCTCATCAACTGTTAAATACCTCGGACTAGGCAGAATTGGCTTTAAGAACTCCCTGGGAAGTTGATGTTGAAAAATCTGCTCCGGTGTCAGTACGAAGAAGTGGTTAGCTCCTGTAGCCAAGCCCCGTTTTATTGTGAATAAATCTTTTAGCCTTAACGGCTGATTCTTAGAATTTATGCCTCCTAGTACTGGTTTATTTTCACTCAAGTTAGTGTCTGGTAGTAAAAAAATCTGACTGTGGGAATTACTATTGCCAGATACCACCCCAAACTGAGTCCATTTAGCGCTATGACGTAGTACCTCCGCTGAAATCAGTTTCTTGTAATTAGGGGCTGCCAGACTTCCACCGTAGGTAAACTCAACAGCATGGTTAGCTACTGGTTTCCCTTTTCTCAACCACAAAAATGCTGACGACACTAAGGCATCTTTAAACTGAACATTTTTCGGCTCAAAACGATGAATTCGCAGTAAGGTAACGTGATTTAGTAGGTAATCTTTAATTTGCTGCCCATAATTGACATCCATAAATCCACTAGGGATGAGCCAACCAGCTAGACCACCTGGAGTCATCCAGGCATCACTAATACAGAGAAAATGGCAGTAAAGTCCGGTCAGACCACTGAGTTTTATTCCCACAATCTGTTCCGTTGTCTGTTGTAGCCAGAGCTTCTTTTCCCTACTTAAATGATGATGTCGGATATACGGCGGATTGCAAATTAGTAAGTTAGCTTTTGCTTTATTAGAATTAGGAGGTGTAGTTGTCAAGAAGTCGGTGATATTTAGCTGTAGCGGCGTATTTTTCCAAAGCTTTTTCGCTTCTTTCCCGTAGTGCGGGTCAATTTCGTATCCTACTGCTTGGGAAATTTGTGATAAAGGAAATCGCTGTAGTAATGCTGAGTAAAAAGAACCCGTACCGAAAGCTGGGTCTAGAAAGCGAATTTTGCAGTCTGAGGGTAAGAACGCCTGGGCAGATTCTACGATGTCTTTTGCTAGTGCTATTGGTGTAGCAAACTGACCGAGCTGGTTTCTCTCTATCTGGCTTTTAGCAGAATCTAGTTGCTTTTGCAGCAAAAATCTAGCTTTTTCAGTCGCTGATACACTCATACTCTACACTCCCAACTGCGCCAAATCTTCAATGCGATGTTCCCAAACCCAGTCAATTCCTTCTGCTGCTTCATATCCCAAGTAGCCACTGTCAAAATAACCGCAAAGGAACAGAATGTAACGGACATTATTGCCATAGTTACTCCTAAGTTGAGCAAATTTAATGGCTTCTTCTTTGCGTCGTTTATTGGGATTGGTATAATCACCAGCAGACTTAGCTTCAATTAATAAAGGTAAATCACCTCTGCTAGACTGAAGCGGCATAATTACACTGTCAATGGGGATATTAATTTGTTTGCTGCCAGACTGTAGGCTCACTGGAATATTGAGTCGAAACGAGAAGGTTCCTGGCAGCATTGTCTCAAAGCTTAACCCGGCTCCAGGTCTAATGTAAGAGTAGCCACGCTGCTCCAACCACTGCCTAATTGTGGCAAGTTGTCTTTGCTCTTGAGCGTTGCGAATAATTGGGTCAGAGACAGCACCACAGAGACGGTCAGCAACAATGGTTGCAGCTCTGGTAACTTCTGCCTCAGTGGGTTCTCGACCATTCTCTAGCCAAGGGAAGATGTCTTGGTCAGTCAGGCGCATAATAATTTGACTGATTTTCTGGAGTTCAGCATCAACGGTTGCGCGGTTCATCCGAGGTGGGATGCGCTGTTTCCCTTCCATATTTTTGACCAGGTTTGGTGATACTCCTGCTAGACCGATGAGACGGTCGCGGGCCATGGGAGGTGCTGTCGCCATGCGTAGTATGGGCAGAACTTCTGGATACTGTTGCAGTAGTGCAGGTGTGATGTTGGTCAAATTGGCTGTCCTAGTTAATGCTGACTGGACTTGTTGAGTTGTGGCTTGACGAGTCTCACAGTATACGGTGGGAGCAAACTGCATAAACCAGTTGTTGTAAAAGTCTACCGACTGGGCAATATCTGGCTTCCATAAGTGGGGCTTGTCGGCATTGACTGGCACGGTATCTCCTGTTGTCTGCTCTGAGTGAGACAAATGGTACTTCTTTTCAGGAGGTTAAATTGGCATGCTCAATTTATTTCTCTTAGTGTAACTTTTTGCACGATTGCTACTCAAACCCCGATAACTACTCTGCTTCAGCTTCAATCCAACCTCTGACCATTTCAATAGGAATACCAATTGGTGCAAATAGTACCTTCAAAGCTTCAATGCCACCTTCTTTTAAGGCATTACGTAACCTAGCTCTAAATGTTGGGTTCTGCTTAATCTCTTGCTGTATTGTTATTGTTAAAGCGCTCTGTTTTTCTGCTTCTGTAGCTGTAGGATAATTTTGTTCTAATTGCTTTAAAAGTTGTTGTATTTCTGCGGCTGCTTCAGCAAGACTTTGCTTTTGTTCAGGAGCATAGTTGTGCTGATTCTCAACCATTTTGCCTAAGTTAGTTTCGGCAAAGCCACCTTGAAAGCTGGCTCCCCTCTGGTCATACTTAGGTGCTTCTGGCATATTATCTCCTTGTTGATTATAAGTCTGTGCTTGAATACTAGGTTTTTTAAGAGCAAAACTAATTTGTCTCTGAAGCCAGAGAATATGATTATCTTTTTCTGCAATAAGTGCTTCTAGTGCTTCTGGATGCAAAGCACGAAGATACTTGTAGTTGGAAAAATACTCGTTACTTAACTCAGAATGGTTGGCATCTTTAGTTGTCTCAGCTCTGAGTAAAAACTTATCCTTATTTTTACCCCGCTTCTCCATTGATATAATATCAAGCTGAGCATCTGGGTGCTTTTTGACTAAATCTTGAAAGGCGATCGCCACAGCACGAGGGTCAACACCATCAGTATGGTACAAGTCGAGGGTTTGAACTAAGGGAGCAATGAAGTCTGCAAACTCACCATCAGTAAAGACTTCCCGTCTATTATCTGGCTTGCGACAGGGGTCAGGGTCATCTTTTGTGGGCAGACGCTGATAGATATACTCACACTGCACCCCGTTAAGTATAGTCTCATGAGTAATACCCCAGTCTTCAATGTAAGCTCCAGTAAGAGTTGCTCCTGTCAAATCAGCTTTATCTAACTGAGTTTGTACTAACTTAGCTCTGGATAAATCGGCATCTTGTAAATTAGCTTCACTAAAGTCAGTGGCGATGAAACTAGCTTCAGTCAGGTTAGCTCCTTGTAGATTAACACCTCGCAGGTTTCGGTAATCAAAGTTTTGCTCAACTCCCTGACCTGTAATAAGTAACTTCTGTAGGCGCAAATCTTTCAGGTAAGTGTTTCCAGGGCGAATACGGTCAAGTTTTGTACTATTATGCCAGCGGGTGCGAGTAAGGTTAGCCTTTCTCAAATCGGTACTTTTGAGGATGGCTCCAGTGAAATCCGCATCAGTTAAGTTAGCATTGTAAAAACTGCTGCCTCCAGTGGCGGCAAACGCGAGCGCAAATGGGCGAATCCAGATGTGTTCTTCATTTTCCATCAGGCTTTGCCAGCCAATGCAACATCCAAGCAGCGCGAAAGCTCCAGCGAAGGCGAGAAAGAGAGCGGTATTAACAGCTCTAGAGAAAGAGAGAGTGACAGCTCCAACGACAGCTCCAACGACAGCTCCAACGACAGCGACAGCGACAGCGACAACGACACCTCCAGCGACAGTTCTAGCAAAAGCTCCACCAACAGCTCCAGCAACAGCTCCATTGAAAGCTCCAGTGAAAGCTCCAGCAACAGCTCCAACGAGAGCGATACTTCCAGTAAAAGCTCCAGTGAAAGCTCCAGCAACAGCTCCAGCGACAGCTCCGAAACCTGCGACTTGACCTTTGCGGATAGCGATTATCAAAAATACCGCAAGCATAATTAAGAAAACCCAGGGAATAAGGTGATCATCAAGGATGTAGTTGCCACTCAAAGCTGACTGTACTACGAAGCTAATCCATATTGAAAATACTCCCGAAAGTGCTGATAATATCCAAGAAGCGATAACTAAACCAATCGCCCATCGGCGCTGCAAGCCAGCCTTTGCACCACAAAATTTGGCATCTTTGAGGTAAGCATTAGTAAAATTAGCCCCTCGAATATCAGCCTCCGAGAAGTCTGCATCAGAGAGGTTCACTCCTTTAAAAGACTGACCTCTGAGATTTAGGCGGTGAAAATCCCTTTCCCCATTTTTATATCTTCTTAAAACTTCCCTTGATTTCACGGGTTTGTCTCACTGTAAGCTCAAAGCCTTAGGAGGCACCCTACAACTTACTCCCGATGAAACTTTCTGTCAGGATACAACTGAGCTTTGAATCTACAATTAGCCCTGGTAACACCAGCTTTCAATCCCAGATAAGTTGTGTTATCCGAGCGTCCTGATTTACCCCCGAAAACCTCGTAGAGTACGAAAAGTTTAAATTTATCAACCCACCAATCTGGTTATCCAGACAGGAGTATTTCTGGCAATCTGGTTTACCATATAACCAGATTGGTGGTTCTCTGGTTCCAGTCAGTTATACAATCCTTCAAGGAGGCTTGACTTCTGAAAAAAACTGGCTTCAATCCAAATATCTGGTTAACCAGATAGGAGTAAAACCAGATGAACATTCTGACAGTAACTGGATACAAAGGGGGGGTTGCCAAGAGTACAACCGCCGTCCACTTGGCAACTTACTTTAGTGACTTGGGTGAAACTGTCTTGGTGGACGGGGACCCGAACCGCACGGCATTGAACTGGGCAAAGCGTGGCGAGTTACCTTTTCGCGTTGCTGATGAGAGGCAGGCTATGCGCCTTGTCTCTGGGGCAAACTATGTGGTTATCGATACTCCCGCACGCCCCAATTCTGACGACCTCAAGGAATTAGCCAAGGGTTGCGATTTACTGGTGCTGCCCACTACCCCCGATGTGGTAAGCCTACAGCCGATGTTGGAAACGGCTAGAGATTTGGGTGATGCCAACTACCGTGCCCTTTTGGTAATTGTTCCCCCCTATCCCTCTCGTGAAGGAGAACTAATGCAGGCTGACCTTATCAAAGAAGGTGTGCCTGTGTTTAAGGCAATGATTCGCCGTACCGTTGGCTTCCCCAAAGCAGCATTGGCTGGTGTTCCCATTCGGAGTCTTTCGGATAAAAGTGCTAAAGCAGCTTGGGCTGATTACCAAGCACTAGGTAATGAAATTATGGAGTTATGGACATGAGTAAGGGTAAGTACGGCGATTTAATCAAACAAGCCAGAAAACCAGATAACCAGAAAACCAGTCAGACTGATGCCACTGATCATACGGCTGAAGCAGAAGTGAATTTGTGTGTTAAGGTTCCTATCTCTTTACGTCGGCATTGGTCAGCTGAGGCAAAACGCACTGGTGTGACGATGACGCAAGTCATTGTTGAAGCTCTCAAAGCACGGTTTGGTGAACCGGATTAAGCCTTACCAGATATCTGCAAAAGCTGGTTAGAGTCGAGGGGAAGATAGATACTGCGGCTGTAGTCAGTCACAGCGGCGACTTCTTCTGGTTTTCTTGCCTTGAGCGAACAGCCAACTGCCAGAACCAACGCCAAATAACCTCAACACTCGATAGGCTAATAATTGATGTTGTAGCGGGTGCATGGTGCATGAAAATCAATCGGCATGGGAAAGCGAAGATCCTCAGCGTTGAAGAAATCCAACTTCTATTTAGCCAAGGGCTTCTCCTACCCCGTGATCGTGCCCTTTTTGGGATTTGTTTGTACGCCGCCGCCAGAATAAAAGAAGCATGTACCTTACGAACCGCCGATGTCTACTCCCGGCAAGGGGTGGTCAGAAACATATTAATCATCCGCAAAGACAGTACCAAAGGAAAGCTAGCAACAAGAAGCATTCCCGTCATAGAAGAACTACGGTTACTGTTGATGGACTATTACCCATCACCGCGCACCTGGTTTATGTTTCCAGGTCGTCACGGTAGAGGTCATATTCACTCAGATTCAGCAGCGAGAATCTTGCGAGAAGCGTGTCAAAGAGTAGGGATAGAAGGAGCAAGCAGCCACTCATTTAGACGTACATCTTTGACCCAAATGAGCAGTCAAGGCATCCCCTTGCGCGTAATACAAGAAATCAGTGGACACCGTAATCTAGATGAACTACAAAAATATTTAGAAGTAAGACCCGACCAAGTATTAGGAGCAGTTTCAACCCTTTCAATGCTATCGCACGTCGGTAAAACGACCTATGACGGTGTAGAAATAGAGGGAGAAGAAAAGAGTTTGGTAAAGGAAGAAAACGAGCCACCAAAAAGTAAATAAGCCAGAGTTATGTTAAGTTCAGGTGGCAACCAACGCTTTTTTGGGGTCAGTTGGGCAAAATACCAATGGCGATTTGGCTGAGGCGCTTCAAAATCCTAAGAACGCTATACAGTTCATCGCTACGATTGCGAGTATTGAACAAGTCTGATGTGGCGTATTGAGGGATTTGGTTCAGCTCATAATAAATGCAAATATCTGTCTTTTTGGGAATTGGTTTTGAGTCGAGAGTGCCACCAACAGCACCTTGGAAATTAATTATATTAAGCCAAGTATGATTGATAGAGTACCCAGAATTGAATGGCTCAACGTTACACTGGCTAGATTTCTAAATTTATCATAATGAATATTCCAAAGAATACCTGCTAACAATGTAGAAACAACAATGTAACTATCTATATAAACTATGTGGACAAAGCTGTAGAGAGCTGCTGCAATCATTATCCTTGCCCACTTCCCCAAGGCTAAAATTTCCAGGGAATGAAAAAGATATCCTCTGTAGGCAAATTCTTGAAATGGACATGATATCAGTACGTAAAATAAATAAAAATATATAGATAATCCTGAGTTATCAACTCTAGGTTCATTTAAGAGGGATAAAATTACAATAGGTAGCGCCAGAAGCAAGGTAATAGGAATAATTGCAAATATTGATTCCCTAAGTTTGCGCTTGGTTATCCCTAAGTCGATATTTTTTGTGTGATTAGATGGTCTAAAAAAAAACATCAATGGTGCAACAGAAGTTAGCAAAATAAATCTAAAACTGAAAGGAATCCAGTTGAGAACTATTGCTATTGGAGGAAGTATGTAAAATGCCAAAATCAAAAGAATAGTCTTGATGCGTTTACCATAGACTATTGAAAATTGCTTGGTCATTTTACAAATCCAAAACTACACAATAAATCTGCTGAAATAAAGGAGTTATCTCCCTTAATTCCTAGAGAAAATATCTGAATAAATCAGATAAATAATGACTAACCCCAGAATCGGTCACAGTATCCATGTCAATGGATTGCTGTTCAGACCAAATGCAATGCCGACCAGATTGGTATTAACTATTCCAATTGCAAGAAAACCCAAGATAGTTAGAAGAGAGACAACCCCTGCAAAAAAGCTGGCTTCAAACTTCCAGGATCTGTAGATGCTGATTACAAGTAAAGTTAAAATAACAGGGTAGGCTATGACATCAAGACCAGTCACAGGGCTGTTATTCCCAAAAGTGATATTTTTTGTGACAAGATTATAATGAATTCGTATCGGAAGCCAGAACAGCACAATTAATTGCGTTGCAATTACATACCGCAGATATTTCATGCTGTTATACACATACCTTGATCTGATTTCACTCCAGAAAATTCCAGTAGTGATGATAACAGCAATGATGTTCAAGAATGTTAAAGCGTAAAAGTTGCGGCTCAGGGAAAACGCTCCCTTTCCCCGCCATGTTGAGTACGAAAGTCCAAGGCGCATGAATTCGTAATAACCGTTTTTCTCATCCTCACTGAAAGGTATGCCTGCTGTCTTACTAAAATTCTTCAGCGCTGTCTCCAGGTCGGACTTCCGAATAGTAATTTCGCCTTGATCCTCGTCAATAAAATCAGAAGTATCGATAATTTGAGCAGGCGTGCTTGAAATTAATTCAATTCGGTCTTTATCTAGGGAAACAACTGATGCTGCATCTTCCTTTATTTCAAAAAGCATCATATTATCAGAAGTTAACTCAACACACAGCAATATAATTGATCCACCAATTGCTACAGCTGCCTGCCTCCAGAGCTTAGGTTTACTTCTGATTTGACACCATGCCTTATATAAAGTGAAATAAGCTCCCCAGAGGATCATCCAAGGATATAAGATTATGTGGGGATATAGCTTTGCATAGTAAATAAACTTAGGTTCTGAACTTGCCTGAATTCCTTTGAATTCAAAGTACAAACTGAGAAATAAGCTTATCAAAGATACCAGTACTATCGCGAATAACGGCAGTAGCAACTTCCATGAATGAGGCGATTCAGCAATAAAATCATTCCACTTTGGTAAACTGACTGCCGGATTACGGACGATTATCGGCAACCAACTAGCGCCAGGAAATTCATCTTGAACATCCCATTTGCTTTTCAGGTATTCTCTCGTCCGCCGGACGGACTCAAAAAGAGATCTGTTGTATGAGAATTCTTTAAGAAATTTCTCCAGAAAGCCCTTTGCCACTTCGTCCGGGACTGGTTCTCGCATGACAATACTCTGGGGCAAATTCAGTTCTGCCAACTGATTGGCTAAGCCTAGTCCATCACAGGAATTAAAAATAGCAATTTGCAAACCATTCTTGATCGCAACAGATAATTCTGCCTTTAGTTCATCAATTCCCAGAGGGTTTTCTATTTGATTCAGGACAAAAGAACCAATCGTGCTGTTCTTCAGACTCTTACTATGTCCTGCGAAAAAGAAGATATGCCATCCTTCCGTATCTCGCAAAGCATCTCTCAGGTCTTTGACCGTAGGTTGCTTAAGAGTTTGGATATATGCCCCGCGTGCCTTTGTCTGTTCTAGCTGCTGGTAGTCAAAATCAATATCGATTTGTGGATTTGCTCTACCACTGTACCCCTCACGAGGAGATTCGCCCCTGCTTCCTAGTACAGCTAGTATCCTGACCTGTTTTTTAGGCTGAAGATTGCCTCGGCGCTGGAACTCCCTTGCTAAACTTATGGACGTTTCTGCGTAGCGATGATTTTCTCCAAAAACTTCATTCCAAGGTAATAACCGCAGCCTTTTGTCCAAGGTTTGGATGTTAATCTGAACTTCCTCATTACTGGAGACATGTTGATCGATAAAATCCTTTAGGCGTATCCAG
Organism: Coleofasciculaceae cyanobacterium; assembly: GCA_049683475.1. Taxonomy (GTDB): domain Bacteria; phylum Cyanobacteriota; class Cyanobacteriia; order Cyanobacteriales; family Coleofasciculaceae; genus JBAUJE01. The sequence continues at coordinate 20,449 of JBAUJE010000038.1, forward strand.
CTTTCCTGTGATTTAAGCCAGCGCCTGAAACTCTCTCTTACTTCCTCAGCACAGTCCGAACAGCTACTGTAGGAGACTTTACCTGGTTTGATCCCTCTATAAGCACCCACTAATCCCGAAAAAGAACCTTGCCAATTCTCCATTGATCGACCAAGCGCTTCAGGAATAGGTGTCAGTGAATCGGCTACTTGTAAGGGGTTACCATGCTCATCAAAAATGACAAGGTCAGCATCAAGCTGATCCGCGATACCTGACTGTCTCAGAATCAATTCAACTCTAGCCATCAAGATACGTGTTTGGTGTACTAGAAGTTCGGCAATGCAATGGGAGTCAGATTAGAGAAATATCGGTCGAATTTGAACAACTTTGGCGCTCGACACCTCTAGCTGGTAAATTTTTCAATAACTTTGATATTTTCCAAGATGATTTTAACACTGAACAATTCCTCAGTATCGATTTGAAAATTCAACGCTCGGAAATTATCTGCACTGCCGGCCTGAGTTTCCATTACAACATTTTCAGAATCGTCCAGCAACTGCATTACAAGACCCTGGGGCAGGGTATTGCCGTCATCAGGGTAAATTTTCAACAAGATATCCAGTTCTGTATCAGCAACTTGTGTAACTTGTAAAAGCAGGGCAATCTTGTGATTTCCCACATCTAGCAGCTTAACCCTCTTCTTGCGCGGTAGTGACTCATGTTCTTGTCTTGTAGCAGTACCACGATAGCTAGCAGCCAGCACCAGTTCTGGAGCCTGCCAAGACTCATCGAACACGTCTCTGAACCATTGCCAAAGCCTGACAAAATTAGTTTCAATCGGCTCTATCGATAAGGGGATTTGCTCAGTTTCAGGGATATCATCAACGATTGCATCAATCAAACCTTCAAGTGACGGCATCTGTCTGATAGATAGCCTTCCCTCAGATGCAGTCTGACTGAAGCCCAGCAGCTTCGCCTGATAATTCTCTTCATCAATCTCAACAACAATGTAGCCAATCCGATCTTCGAGTGTTTCTGGTGGCAAATGACAGACCTCATCACCCAGCAATAGAGGGCGACACTCCAGTTTGCCCTTCCCCTTTACTGCCAAATCAGCAACATTCATCAGCGTTCGCATCGCAGCATTCCAACTGTCACTCGCCGCCAGTTCTGTCTCAACTCCAATGCACTCACAGTAAAACTGTACTGCCTGTACAGCTAATGTATTCAAATAGACTTGTCTCGCCTTCTGAGCATCTTTTTGTTCACAACTAAATTCTTCAGCTTGACGAATGAGTCTAGTTGTAAAACTCACATTGAAAGTTAAAGGTTCTGTTAGGAATGGCATATTTGCATCTACCCATCAATAATGATGAACTAATCATTTAAATATTTTCAATCATTCTCTTAGATATTTTTCAAACACAGGCTTAAAATTTTTACAACTCCTCCGAAAGAAGCTATACAGAGTTTGCTCTGGAATATCCCATTTGTCTGCAAGTACTCTCCCGCCATAACCGTCGAGCATATGTAAAGCAATTGCCTGAAAATTAACTTCTGGTCGTCCTCTTATGAATTTGTTCTTGAAAATATCTTCAATATCTTCTTCTATAAGCTGTCGCACACAGTCAGATAAGAAAGGTGTTTTTTCAGAAGTCAATGTATCTTCTAAGTCTCTTTGAGAATCACCATCATTTATGCTGGTTTTCCTTGATAAGGAGACTTCTCCTTGTTGTTCCTTTTGGAATTTTTTAATAGCACTCTTGAATTCAAGATTCAATTTTTGATTAATCCATGTCATCATCTTGGCTCTCGTTGGATCATATCTGTCGATACTTCTAAAAATATAGGTGCGGACTGCCTGAATAGCTTCGTGATAAACCTCTAGTGGATAGTCGTATTTTCCTTGACAATAGAGTTTTCCTGAACTCTCAATAGCTGCTAGTAGACGCGTTACAGCAATAATCCTGCGTTTGCTTCCTGGAGGATGCTGTTTGGCTAACTCAGATAACTGCTTGAGATAGCTGTCCAGTTCATCCATATAATCATCTTTCCTTTACTAGACGTGTAAGCGGTTTCACCAAGACCACTTGGTTCCAAGGATATCCTATGTAAGCTGAGCTTTAGATTTCCTCCGTTATTTTGTTGATGTCCAGTTACCTTAACGGTCGTTAGAGAACAGAATTATGCAAACCAGAAACTTTCGGGGAAGATGGTTGAGGTTGTGATTGACTGAAACGGATTCGACACTGCCAGAAGTGAGCTGTCAAGGGCACTTTACCAGCGTGATGAAGTCGATGGAGAGGATTTTTCTTTTTTTTTGATTTGCATAATTTCCAATTTGAAACTTCGTTGATATAGACATAGGGTCTAATGCGATACCTACAGTCCCTACTTATTTATTGTCTATAAGGGTTTTCAACATGATTTCTTGGCGTTCATTACTTAAGACTTCAGCCGTTATCATTGCTTCACCTGTTATATTGAGTAGCTTGCTAGTTCAAGACGCAAAAGCTGGACCTTTTGATGTTTTACGTGATGTGACTGAAGGTATAGATAAAGTGCATAGGACAGTAGATCGTATAGAGAACCGCGAAACAAGGCAAAGAGAGCGAGAACAAAAATTGAAAGAACGTCAAGCCCGTGAGGAAGAAAGGCAAAGACGACAAGCACAACTTGAAGCAGCCCGCCAAGCAGCAACAGAAAGAGAAATTCAGGAAGCTGAGATACGAAGACAGTATTTTGAAAGTCTGTCTCCAGAACAAAAACAAGCTTACATAGAACAGCAACAAGCGCAAAGGGAAAAAGAAGCAGCAGCACAATTACTGCTATTAGGCTTGTTTGCAGAATACATGATAAGTGGTAGTGGTGAAAGCGGTTCCCAGGGGCAACCTGATGAATATATTTACCGTGAGGATACGTCAACCCCTACTTCTACATCTGCTCCTGCTTCAAGAACAGCACCTATTCATCCTAACTATGGTGATTGTCATTCACCGATGGGATGCTGATCAAAAAGCCTTGCTTATTTTTCGTTACATTTGCTTAACTTAGCAGCCATGTAAGCGAAATTCTAAGCCTTTCAAGTATTCCCTACCTGTAACTCACTCATCTATCGGGGGACTTTCGACCCCGTCGAGAGTTTCCCCTCTTCAGGTGACTCTTGCAAAGCCTGCTGCTGATTAGTCGTGATCTTAGCAACATCCTCACCGAGGATGCCCATAATTTTTAACCATAGGAATTTTTTAAATGCTGACAGTTTCCCCTACCGATAACAAAATTAACACGGAAGCAGAAATTACTCCTCTTCTGGCCAATTACCAAATGTTGCCTCAATTCTGGCGCGAGATGATTGCTGACTATGCTAAGGGGATTATTGACCGGGCTATTAGTAAAATTAATTGTACTACTGAAGAAATTGCTATTGCTTATCAGCAGTTTTATACTCAGCATCAAATAACTTCAGCAGCAACACGTAAAACTTGGCTGAAACAGTATGGTATGAGCCAAGAACAGTTAGAAAATTTAGCAACGCGAGCGCTCAAACTTGAAAAGTTTAAACACAAAACTTGGGGACACAAAGTCCCATCTTATTTCCTTAGTCGTAAAAGGCAATTAGATCGAGTGATTTATTCCTCAATTCGGGTAAAAAATATGGGTGTTGCTCAAGAACTCTATTTCCGCATTGAAGAACGAAAACAACCTTTTGCTGAGTTAGCTAGTCAATACTCTCAAGTTTCGGGTGGGTTAACTGGCCCGATTGAGTTATCTAATCTACCTAAACCTTTGGCTGAAATACTCAGTATCAGCAAACCTGGTCAACTTTGGTCACCTATCCCTACTAGTGAATGGTTGGTAATTTTGCGACTAGAGAAGTTGATTCCGGCGCAGTTAGATGAGGCAATGCACCAACGTCTGCTGAATGAATTGTTTAAAACTTGGCTGCAAAAGCAGCTTGAAGAGTTTATAAGGCTAATGAGCAATGTTAGCTTTTTCTAGGTGCTAACCCTACGGATAGAGCGAAAAAAGAGCTGGAGAATGAACAGTAATAGTGATAATATTAACGGTTTTAGTTGCTCTAAGAAAGTCCCTGTGTGGACGTTATTCGTTCAATTAAATACAAAACATAGTTTATTCCGGAAAAGAAAGATATTTGCATTTATTGTGGGTCGAACCAACCTTTTTGTGAGCCGATTTGCAGATAATGTTGGTTTGAGATGATTTACTTTTGCAAATAATGTGAGCCAGAAAAGCGAGTTTTTGCAAGCCGAGCCTTTAGTTTTTGCAAGCCACTACAAGATATCGCTACAACCCTTCCCTTATCTGGGAGGCAAACTCGACCAGTCCCGTTTTTTCAATTTCATAACTGGTTTTGCATAATTGCTTGCCAGCGGTGCCGTTGATATAAACAGAAGGCTAAGCACCTCTGGTTCCGAACGTCTGGACAGCAAGGTTGAGCTTCACCGGGATACGCCCTGAGTTGTGACAGCCAGACAACACGGGAATATCCGTATCAGTTCCACTGCCTACTATTCTTTTAGAACAAAAACACTAAGATCATGGAAAGAAATCAATCGCAGCAAGATGGACAATTGACTCAAGCAGCTGTTGAGCTAGTAAATGCACTCAATCGAGTTGCAGACGAGAATCTTCCAGGAAAGCTAGCAGGGATGGTAAAGTTGCACGCCGGAATTGCTGTCGGATGTATATTCGTTCCGATTCCTGGTGCAGGTCTTCTGGCCGCTGCTGGAAATACATGGACGATGTATGTACGTATCAACAGAGAACTTGAACTGCCGTTTGCCGAGAATATCGTAAGAAGCCTCGCTACAGGAGTTCTGACCAACTTGGCATCTAACGCTGCAATACTAGCGGTATTTGGGCTGGGTGCCGCCTTAAAGTTTTTACCTGGACCGGGTACTGTTGCCTCTTATGCTGTACTGAGTGCAACCGTTTATGGAGTTACGATTGCAGCTGGATATGTGTACATGAAAGCACTTGCTACATTACTTGCTGAAAAGGGCGCAGGGCAAGTTGATGAGAGCGACTTAAAAGTAGTAGTTGACGAAGTTTTACATAGTGACAAGGAATCCATTCAGTCAATCTTTAAGAGTGCCAAAGAGGGCTACACAGAAGCTGATTCTGATCTCGACAGTCTGGCTGAAGAGCTGGGGCAATTGAAACAGGAAATGCAAAAGAATGCAGTCACCTCAGAGCAAGAGGATGCTATAGACGAGATCGCAACAGCAGAGATGGCTGCACAGCGGAATGATGCTTCTAGAACGTTCAAGCGACTCAAAAAGGCTGGTAAGTGGGCTTTAGAGAGCGCAGATGAACTTGAACTCAGCCTTGCTGCTGCATCTCTCAGAACAGCACTTGGTCTGTAAGGTTTTTACGAGATGCACACTCGCAAAAAATTAAAACAGCTTATAGCAACGTTTGTATTGTTGCTTCATGAGCTGTTTTATTTTTCGGGACTGATATTTACAGAAGCGATAGTTATGCCTGCGGGACAGAAGGATACGTCTGGGGGCTGGCACGAAAAAAAACACCATTTATCTTACGTCTGATTGAGAAACGATGATGAGTTGCGCTAAATGGTGAATTCAGAACATCACCTCTTGCAACTCTCCATCAAGAAGTAAAGTTTTTAAATAAATAGAGTAGAAATGTTGAGTGATTTTTTAACCGATAATGAATCTTTAACAGATCAGCTTTCCGAAGTAAGGTCGCCAATTTTAAAGGTTAGAGGAAAAACTCTAATATTTGGCAATGTTGTTTATCAAATCCACAATATCTCTAGCATAGGTTTAATTAATCGTACAACCATCAAAAAATTTCCGAAGCTTCTTTTGTTTTTACTAGCTATAGGTGTTGTTTTTCTTTTTGTTACTAACTGGCAAATCAAAGCTTTGGGAGCGATAATCGTAGCTTTCTTTCTTTGGATGGTGTATAGATACAACAAGAATAAAATCAAGGGAAGATATGGATTAACTATTTACACAAATGCAGGAAGTAAAGTTGTCTTTACCAGTAAAAGCGAAGACTATATTAAAAAAGTGATATTGGTTTTATACAAAATCATGAATAATGACGAATTAAATGCAGTTAGTTTTAATTTTGAAACCTTGTCTATCGACCAATCCCAAGCTGTAGAAATAGGAACAAATATCGGTTCTCCTTTTTTTGGCGCTCGGGTGAATGGAGACATTGTTAACGAAGTTTAAAATTTATTATAATAATGACTAAATGACTATTTTTTTATGAAGCTAATTTGAGGAGCAAAGCCATGGAAAACCAACCACCGAATATTGGAATAAATATAGGCTCTCCTTTTTTAGGAGGTTATGCTGAAAATATTTCCAATGATATTAAAGATTCATTTAATAAATACTCTCCTAATCAAAAGCAAAGCCTAGCTAAAGCTGCTGCGGAAATTCAACAACTATTACAACAACTGGAGCAGACTTATCCTAATGCGACAGCAGCAGAAAAACAGAGTGTTTTGGCCGTCACAGTTCAGCAGGAGATTAAGCAAAATCCTACATTCAAAACACGACTGCACAATGCACTAAAAGAAGGTGGCATTGAAGCGTTGAAAGTATTGTTTGCTCCTATCGGTATTCCAATTGAAATGGTTAGGGGCTGGCTTGAGGCAGAACCAAAGTAACCATAGTGTTTCTTTTTTGCATAACGGATGCGATCGCTTTTATTGGTTGAATTCGGGAACATTGAGTTTGTTCTTAACTGTAGTGGCTTGCAAAAACTCGCTTTTCTGGCTCACATTATTTGCAAAAGTAAATCATCTCAAACCAACATTATCTGCAAATTGGCTCACAAAAAGGTTGGTTCGACCCACAATAAATGCAAATATCTTTCTTTTCTGTGGTAAAGCTCAAAGCAATTATCTTGGGTCTGGGTAATGGTGCAAAATCGTCCTTAATAGCACATCTTCGCCAGTGCTTGTTTGCCTAGTTTTACCAGATGACTTTTCACGTCCAAATAGCTTGTTCACTAGTGGGTAAACAAGTGTTAGTCTTAGGGGTTTGTCTCGTTTCCCTGTTAAGTACTCTTCCTGCTCTGGCAGTTGTCTTCGTAAATCATTCGTGCTAAATCTGTTGTTCAGCGTGGCAGCCGTTGAGAAATTGTCTTTGCCCTCATCTGCTCAGCAATACTCATAAGCTATTTTCAGGCGTAACAGCTTAGCCTGGTAACATGATTGGGGCATTTGACCAAAATTAACCCGCTAATCTCTGACGTTTAACTAATAGTTTTACATCACTTGTACTGAAGACCCATTTTCACTTATTACTTAATTGCCTGTGTAATTCCCGAACTACTGTATGCATTGCCACACTAGCCCCGCAGGGCAGGTCTTGCCGTGCCGCATAGCGGCGTGCATCGCTTGGAGCGATGCACAAGGCGATGGCCTGCTCCTCACCCCGCAATGGAACCGAAGCCGGAGATACTTTTGAGGGCATGACCAAAGCGAAGCCAAGGACCCGCTGGAGGGCATTGCCCAAGTCGTCCCCAAGGCTTTGAAGGAAAAAAGGATATTGGCTTCCGGGCCGCTATGCTGAAGGAGGAATTTGGGTAGGAGGAATACACTTGTTCAGAGGGAGAAAATACCCTCCCTGAACTAATGCAGCTTGATAGCGAATATTGTTTCTGCCAACTCAGCCAAGTCACTCTTCAATCTTCATAAGTGAATCGGTGTTATTAAGAGGAGAGAAGTACAAATTATTCCGGTACAAGACCCTCAAAAAAAAGATAGGTAACGTTTGACAAGTTTCTCCAAAAAGCTCAAGGTAACTTGCAAACTAAGCAATTTAAATACACTACAACATACCTAAGAAAATAAATTAGATACTTCCAGTAACATCGAGAATTAAGCAACGAGTCAACTTATCAATTACCCAAAATACTCAGAGAAAAGTCACTGTTATTTATGGAAACAATTTGTGAGATAAATGAACCAGAGATTGCCGTATTGAGACTCAGACTGGGTAACAAAGAATAAGTGTGTAATATCAAATCATAAAAGTCAAGACAGAAATAACAATTTAGGGAAACAACCGTTGGCTAAGACAAAGACCAAAGGAGAATTTAGAATTGAGAATGTAGAATGTAGAATTTCAATTCTACATTCATCTCGGTCTTCAGCATAGCGACCCATCAGAAAGGGGAAATATTAGAGAAATAATTCTCACTTTCTTCTGGCATCCATCCGGGAAAAACACCAGATAAAATTACTGACTTTTTGAGGATGTTTATTAAATAAATTGTCTTACTGGTGCGTTCAGTAATACCCAGACAATCTAGTAGTTCACCACCCAAAAATTGACAGACTCAGAAGAAACTCCGACACAGAGAAGCTCCGACGCACAGAAAGAACAACCCATCCTCAGAAGAGGCGATGAACCCGTAGTGGTCTGTAAAGCTTCAACTGACGGGTGGAGGCAGACCACAGATGCACAGACACGGGGACGCACAGAGAGTTTATCCATCATTTCTTGCTTGACAGAGTACTAGAAAGCTATGCAGACAAAAGCATAAGTGGTAAACAGATTTAACCACAGGTAAATATCTTGAGATCTTCTTGAAAACTCATAATAAAAAGCCACAACAACTGGGATATAAATTGGGGAGATGAACAGCCCAGAGATTAGCAATATAGAAGGGGAACACCACCGACATAAAATTCAGTGGTTCAAAAGTAAGGAGAATATTAGAGTCAAAAAAGTATGTCTATGGGTCACATCTAGTTTAGAGGTAAAGACAGACCTAGAACAAAGGAAAGCTTTCCAAGTGAAGATATAGCGAACGCGAGTACTTGTCAGGTACAAACTCCTGAATTTGAGAGAGTCAGAAGTTGGGATTAGCTTTTTCAGTAAACAGTCAACAGTGATTGGTAGTAGGGGTGATAATTGGTAACTGATGACTGACAACTGATAACTGATAACTAGCATCAGCTAACCATGAGTTAGCCTTGGGTTATCCGGAATTGAGCGCCATCATGATACAGTACAACCCGTTGCAATATCTTCCTACTGCTGATGAACTGCCTGACTCCGACGATACCCCTGTGGATAACGAGATTCAAAACCTGATTCCCAACTTGCTGCTAGCCGTTTTATCTCTCGCATGGGGCGAACGCCAAAATTGGTTCTTCGGCGTAGACATGGGGATTCATTACTTTTACCAACAAGTGCGTCAACCTTCCCTGGTTCCTGATGGCTTTCTCAGTTTGGGAGTTCCTCGGCACAGTGACGAGCGTGGACGCTTGAGTTACATCCTATGGGAAGAAAACAATCTCCCTCCTGTCTGGGCTTTGGAAATAGTCTCCAAAACTTCAAGGGACGAATATGGCGACAAGTTGACCAAATATGCCCAGTTAGGGGTTCTGTACTACACCATTTACAATCCTGATTACTGGCGGCGTGACCAGCACGAGCCGTTTGAAATATATCGTCTAGTTGAGGGAAAGTATGTTCGACAAGTTGGAGAACCCTTTTGGATGCCAGAAGTGGGTTTAGGCATTGGACGAGGTATTGGTACTTATGAAAGATGGACACGGGAATGGTTGTACTGGTACGACCAGGACGGAAAAAGGTTGTTAATACCAGAAGAAGTACTCGCTATTGAGCAACAACGAGCTGAACTTGAATCAGAGCGAGCTAACCAATTAGAGCAACAACTTGAAGAATTACGTAACAAGCTGCTCAAACAAGGTATTAATCCAGACAATCTTTGAAAAGTCAGTTTCTGGCTACCGCTTCAGCCACTGCTGGAGTTTGAGCTTTTGGGATATAGGCTCAACCCAAGCTGACAGACCATCAATTAATTCCAGACCATGTCTGCTAACTAGTAGGCTTAGTTCCTTCTTGGACTGGAGGTGATTGAGTGCTTCGATTACTTCTTCATATGTAGTAACAGGTGCTGTAGTATCTGTTGACTCAAGCTGCTTTTGACATGACTCTTCTTGTCGGTCTAATTGCTCAGGTTCAGTGTCTGACAGTTGAGCAGAACAACCCCTCTCCTTCAAAATTTGGTCATTTTCCCCAATTTGTTGACTAGAGGCTGAATCAGAGTCAGAATCAGGGTTTGAGCCATTCAACGACTGTTGAGCATTTGAGGTTTGTAGACTAGTTGTGGAATCTTTGTAGACTAGTTGTTGACTAACCTCTGTTTCTTTAATATCAACACTTTCAGAAGATTGACTAGAGACATCAACTGAGACAGTATCACAGAGAGTCCTTTCCAAGTGAGAGTTACTTTCTGTTACATTTTCAGGAGCCGCATAAACCCACTTCCTGGGATTAGTCGCACTACGCCTTTTTGTGATTAACTGCCTATCTTCTAATCGGTCTAGCACGGTATACAACTTCTTACCCAGTTGTAGGTAACTATCTATTTCTTTGTACTCCAAGCCGCGTGGTGAGTACTTACGCAGCAGAGCTAACACCCTTTCACCTTGAGTGCGCTTTTCTCCCTGTTCGTCACCTTTTTCTCCCAAGAACTCAAAGATGCCTTTCAATGCCCATAAATCCCGTGGATTTATCTCAAGGCTTAAAGTAGTAGCAGCTCCCTCACGAGGTTTGATACTCAGCCAGCGTCGGGGGTCTGAATCATTATTAGGGTCAACTGCTGATAATTGAGCAATGCCCCACACAGCAGCAGGTATCCTGGCATTACCACTAACCTTGTTAATGCCCTTAGCAAGGGGGTCTTTATTCTCGTGGTGGGTAAGTATCCCAGCAGCACCATACTGCCCCAGTAAATTCTTCAGTTTGTAAATATAACGGGCAAACTCTGAGTCTTTCTCACTAACCCCCACTTTATCTGTGATGGTGGTTAGAGAGTCAATGATTACTAGGTCAGGTCGGAAGTCTTCTAGTTGCTTCTCAAGTTTTCCTAGATTGGTGATATCAAGGTAGGGCATAAACTTCAGGTTATGCCTTTCATCAAGTAAATCAACCCCCCTTGCCCTTAATCGCCTCCTGGTGGTGTTGTTACTCTCATCTGAGGTAACAAAGATAATTTTCCCCTTCACCCCTGGCTTAGAACCGAAAATAGGTTCTCCAGAGAGTACAGCGTAAATGATATCGGTAGCTAAAGATGTCTTCCCACACTTAGCAAGAGCGGGTAGGAGAATTGTTTCCCCTCTTGGGAGAAGTCCTGGGATAATCCACTCTAAAGCTTGTGTTTCTTCATTGAAAAAGTTGTCAAAGCCGTAAATATCATCCTGGGGCTGGAGGGTAGTGTTTTGCTCGTACTGAAGCAGTTCTTCTAAGTCAGACTTAGAGATGGAGTAGTGAGTGCAAATCTTCTTCCTTAAGGTTTTGCGTCTGTAGGGGTCTGTTTCCTTGGCATAAGCCTTGACTTCTAGCTTGAGGCGTTGATTGGGGTCATTGACTGAAGCCTCAAAATCCTTCTCCAGCTTCTCCCGAATCTGAGCTAAATATTTTTTGTCCCAGTTATACTCGCTCACCTTGGCTCGTCTTCTTAGCCCGTCAAGACTAATACTAGCTCGTAGCCGATCTTGTGGCTCGACTTTGAGAATCACCCACTCAGCATATTTGAGGGCTTGGTCAAGGAAGAGAGGTTCATCGAATAAATAATTCTCCCACTCGAAGTAAGAGATTGGACCACACAAGGAGTTTTCATCCATCTCCAAGGCTAGTTTGAGGAATGGTGTGACATCAACTTCAACAAAGGATTTGAGGGGTTCAGCAAGGCGCAAAACCTTAATATTTGTGATGCCGTAGCCGATGAGTCGATAAGCTTGCTGGCGTATCCAAGTTTCACTAGTGTCTGGGGTGGAGATGATCAGGTAATTTCCTGGTGCTGGCTTGGTGAAAAATGAAGGCTCCTGGAAAAAGCCTTTAATCTGTGCAGGCCAGACTTCATTGGTTAACAAGAAAGGAAGTCCCAAATATCCGGTTTTCTCGGTCTGACTCGAACTGTCTTGCTCAAACTGTCTTTCTTGGGTGGGTTGGGATTTGTAGATGGTTTGGGTCATGATGAAAGCTCCTGAATGCTGTGTAGTGATGCTAGGAGCCGGAAACCTTACGTATTAGTGCTGGAATGGCTTTCTTGTCAAAAGAAGGCCGCTATATAGAAGGCAGATGGGCCTCTATGTTTCTTGTGCAGAAGTGGCGATGCCGTCGGAGCCAACCTACTTCCGTCACGAAGGACGTAGCTCAGCGATCGCTTGAAAAACGGGACAAGTATCCTCAAGGAAAAAGGTTTGTTGGAGTTCATAGAGGCATAGAGGTCCGGAAGCCAAGAGCCTTCCAAGACAGAAGCTTTGGGTCAGAACCAGCAAACCTTATCAAGAGCGCCATTTGAGCCAAAATACTTCATTCCATTTATCCTTCTTTCATTAAAAAATTTCCCCATTTATTGCACAAAGAATCCTTATTGCTTTATCATTAGAGCTGATAAAACATTAAGTCCAGCGCTGTAGGCATCTACCAGAGTGAATTTGTCTTTTGCCGGGACATGGGGTTCACACTTTTAGAGACCTACTTAGGTTTACGGCTTATTTAATTTTTTTGTCAGTTTACCGCTCCTAAGCGGTTTTCGTCATGCGGCACCTCCTGAAGCTGCTGCTTATTTTTTTCTAAAGTAAATCTTACTTTGATTTCGGCGCTGAAAGCTATTCTTTTCGGCGCTTTTTGCTTAGGCAAATTTTTGTGAAAAAAGATTGCATAATGTAATCACCAATGCTTCTGCTCGCCTCCTGATTCAGTCATTTTTTATTTGACCCTGGTGATGAAGGCGCTGGGGGTTCGACTCCCGTGTCCTCGTTAATCCATCGCTGATAAGCTTCCTTGTCTCCACCGAAGGAATCTACCGAAACATGACCTTGTGCGAGTGCTATTAATTCAGTTTCTATCGGGCAAAAAGAGCAGTAGCAGACGGCAATCTCGGAGCAGGAACAATCGGATGAGCCAGCCGGATAGCGCTCAACTCTCGTTACTACCCAATCACCTTGGCGATAATGGGTTGAGCCGATGTTTTCTGGGGTTGCTGCACCCTCATCGCGCAAAAACACAGGAAAGCGATATCCTACTTTGGGGATTTTGCCCTTACCGCTGAAATCACGGTGTTCGGTCAGAAAATCGGTCAGTCCCCCCATGGGATTGAATCGGCTTTCCCATCCCGGTTGATTAGGTTCTGCCTGAAAAATAATCCAAGTCTCATCCATATCAGTCATCCTTCATAAAACTAGTTTGTTCGCCCTCAAAGATGCACTCGGCTTTAAGTGTCTGGTCTTTGGTTGGTCTGACTTCGAGCAGTGTCCAGCCGTTAAGTTTACCCATCTTTTTGCATTGCTCTTTGTCGGTGGCAAAGTGCCGATTTACGGGTTTTTCGCTTTCTTGGTCACTTTCATTCATGCTGCCGCATTCGTCTCCCTGTAAGCTTCCACCAATTGCTCTAGAGAGCAGTTGTATAGCTGGCATAGTTCAAGCATTTTGACTGGATCGAGTCGTGGACTGCTACGCCCCTTTTCCCAGTTCCGCACGGTTGCTTCAGAAATTTCTAGCTGCCTTGCTACAGCTCCTGTTGATAGTCCTGTTTGCTGCCTTAAAGCTCTCATGTCCATCCTTTGCTCAACATACCGTTAATGATATTACGTAAAATGATTGACGTAAATTACTTGACACTGTGAATTGCTTTACGTTAATCTAAGCACAGAGCAAAACGGAAAGGCATTCACAGGGAACTGGAACCCCTTAGAGCCAAACCAGGATAAAGATGCCACCGAGAGCTATCGGACCTAGACAAATTAATAGCTGGCAGTGGGCAGAAGCTAGGCGCTCACCACACGCAGCAAAAAGCAATCCCCTCTGGACTGAATTGAACACTCACCAGAAGGGATTGCGATCACAAAAGCGATCAGACCGTTAAGTCCACTTTTATTGTCAACTAAAATGCAACAACTCAAATCCCAACCAGGCAATGAAACTGCTCAATCATTACGAGTAGTTAGCTTTGAACCATCTCATAGCTGGTTAAAGCGCCATGATGATGAAGGAACTTTAGTCATTCAAGCTGGCTACGTAGTCAACCCCACCGGACGCTTTAAGAAAGATGATGAGAACCCTTTAGTTATCGACGGTGGTATTCGCCGCTGGTATGGCACGAACGCCTGTGAAAATGACCACGTATCCCCTCTCTACTCCCGCAAAGAGACTACTGTGGTAGACAGCTTCAAAGCATGCCTCAGACCAACTGATAACGGACGTAACCTTCATGTCGTAGTTTCTCACTGGGATGAAGAAACCGCCCATCAGATGGCTCAAAGCCTCAGAGGTTCTTATCGGGTCACTCGCAACGGAGAAAATATCTGGTGCAACGTCATAGATGTTACACCAGAGTTAGAAGGAATGGGAGCCTACTACCTCTGCAAGCCCTACCTCAAAAAAGGTAAAACCATGCTCATTGAGATGGGACATGGCACATCAGAAGAATGGGTCATTGACTCAGATGGTTTTGCCAGTGGTAAAGCTAGTGAAGAATTAGCAGTCAGTAAATTAGTCAAACGCATTGCTGATGACCCGCAAATTACCGCCCAAGCTCTCAAGCTAGGAGAACAGCAAGTTAACCACGACTTAATCGCCCGTGCCTTGAAAAGCGGCTCAATCGGTTCGATGCCCATTGAAAAGTGGCAAGTAATCAAAGGGCAACATGTAGAAGAATGGCTCTCAGCCCTCAAAGGTTACATCCTCAAAGGTCATGGCTCAACCCTGCAAAACGTTTCAAACATTGTCTTTAGTGGTGGTGGTGCAGCATTAGTAGCTTCAAGACTACGAGCCTTCGCTGTTGTACCTGACGACCCTCAGACAGCCAGCGTGCGTGGTGCTTACCAACACCATCATGAGAAGATTCATGGCTAAAAAAAGCTCTAACAACCAAGTCTCGCTGAGTCCTGATTTGAAAGTGGAGCTAACCAGGGTAGCGGAACAAATCGGCGTTCCCCACCCTGGTATTGTTGTCCGAATGCTTTGGTCGATTTACGGCGATGATTTTTTACGACGCTTTACTGCCTACAACAGTGAGCTTGTAGAAACTACTTGCGGCAACAAGAAGCTACAACAGGAGACTACAGCAAACTATGACGGGGTTGTAGAAACTACAACCAGTAACGAAAACCTACAGGCGAGTACAACAGATGATATTCCTGATTGGCACTCCCTTATTAGCAATGCTTGATCATTGCAGCATTGCAGCATTGCAATGTTGCTCCCCATCACTAACCCATTGCAGACATGAACATCACAACGACTAGGACACAGTGGCAGCAACGCTTAGAACAGCTAGCCGATGTGCAGACACCTGAAGCTGCCAGGGAAAAGAAACGACTAAGACGGTTAATTCAGCTTTCTGAGGATGAGGAAAGATGACACGACTAGCTTTTGAGCTGACAATCTGGATTCTTACTTTGCAACTAATCAGGCTATTAGCATGACTAACCCAAATTTAGAAGCCATCAGGCAGGAAAACGAAGACTGGCTAACCCAACTGGAAGGATTGGCAGTGCAGGCTCTGGCTAGCAACGACTGGGAAGCCTTTAACGACCACGTCAACGAAATGCAGGTGTGGTTGGACTGCCAACCCTACTGGGATAAGCCGGAAGTTGTGGCCAGAACCCCAGCAACTATCACTGCCCTAACGAGCCAAGGTATCAGACCATCGGACATCACAGCACTTTTTGACCAATGAAGAAACAAATCTTGGTAGAACCTAACGGCTATTTCAAGCAAGACGGCAGATACATTTTCTGGCACTCAAACACCCAAGTCGCTGGCTGTGTATCTCTCCTAGTAGCCGATTTGCCTACTATTCCCTCAGCTAAAAAGCTCTGCCGAGAACTGAACGAAAAAGTACAAGCCAAAATACCAGAAGTTGACCACTTGGAAAGTGAAGCAGAAGTTCAAAAAGCTTGGGACAAATTAATCGGATTAGAGAACGCCTAGGAATGGACATCCTAAGCGTTCAGGGGAGAGGAGCAATTGTTTAGCCTGACTCCCTCCCCACCCGTAAACCGAATTACAGGAATTACTTGATCATGACACAGTTACACCCAGAACACAGACGCGGCTTAGAGAGAGTCGCCTACTACTTCTCAATCCCCTACTTTGGCAGGACTGATGAGGCAATTGCTACTGACATTGCCAACCATCGCGCTTTTGATGGTCAAAACATGACCGTTGAGCGAGTACTTGCAGACATCCAGAAGGGGGCAAAACCTGAAGGGGTTGAGGTTGAGTTAGACCAGGACGGACTTGATGAAGAATGGGAGGTAATTTCATGAAATGCATTTCCCACCGGAAATCGGGGTTCGGAAGGGGGAGTCGGGGAGCCTCTGGCTTTAAGACATGAGGGGGAACGACTCCCCCTTGCATAGACAACCGAGCCTAACAGCGAGTCATTTGACTCATTCATGCTAA
>JBAUJE010000039.1:0-5226 GCA_049683475.1 Coleofasciculaceae cyanobacterium
CATCTCCTTCTGGGTTGCACAAGCTATCAGTAATTGTCAGTGGGTACTTATCCTCACCCACCGTATTCAGTTAGGAGAAGCCCTCTGTCAACGCTTTGGTGTTCCTTATGTGACTGAGCTAAGAAACAGTGAGACGGGGGCTGTCTTTGGTTATGGGGTTTGTGTCGATAGTCTTCACCCCGGCAGTCAGGCTCACTTTAATGCTGAAAATTGGGAAGATGGGTTAGTTATTCTTGATGAAGCTGAACAGGTTCTCTGGCACATGTTAAATAGCTCTACCTGCCAGAAAGAGCGTGTTCCTATCTTAAATTCTTTTAAGACCCTGATTCAAAACGCTTTAGCTACTGACGGACGAGTTATTCTCTCTGATGCTGATTTGTCTGATGTCTCAATCGACTATATTAAGCAACTGGCTGGAGTCAAAGATAGTTCTCCGTTTATTATCCAGAATGATTGGAAGCCCTCTGGCTGGAATGTCTACCAGTACGATGGCAGAAGTCCAGAAGGGTTGATTGCTGGTCTGCTAGAGCATATTGAGCAGGGAGGTAAGCCTTTTGTCTGTGTTGCTGGACAGAAACGTAAGTCCAAGTGGTCCACTACTAATCTTGAGCGTTATCTTCAAGACCATTTTCCTGAGCTGAAGATATTGAGAATTGATTCTGAGTCGGTTTCTGACCCCACTCATCCCGCTTACTGCTGCATCTTACATCTGAATGAGGTTATTGTGAGGTATGATCTCATTCTTGCCAGCTCGTCGATTGAGACGGGGGTGTCGATTGATATCAGGGGTCATTTTACCTCGGTCTGGGGTATCTCCTATGGGCTTTGTTCTGTTCCCTCCTTTCTTCAGAAGCTCTCACGACCACGAGAGGAGGTTGACCGTCATATCTGGGTTGCTAAGTATGGACTTGGTAAAATCGGTAATGGTGCTAGTTCGATTAAGAGTCTGCTGGCTTCTCAGCATAAGCTGACTAGGGCTAATATCCGGCTTTTGAATCTGGCTGGCTATGAGGCTCTTGATGAGGAGGAAGATTTTCAGCCTGAGAGTCTGTTGACCTGGGCTAAGATGGCTTCCAGGATTAATGCCACTATGCCCTGTTATCGTGATGCGGTGGTGGAGGCACTTCGCTCTGAGGGGCATACTGTTTTGGATGTTACTGATGACCCTGAGCAAGCGAAAACTCGTGAGGTGATTAAAGAGGGTATCATCCAGACCCGTAATGCTAACTGTTTGGCAGAGAGAGAAGCCATAGCGCAGGTTGAGTTAATTGATGAACCTCAATATAAGGCACTGAAAGACCAACGGGCTAAAACCTTGGAGGAACGGCAGCAAGAAAGAAAATATGAGCTGTCGATGCGCTACGGGATTGAGGTGTCTTCTGATTTGGTGGCAATGGATGAAGTTGGCTGGTATCCCAAAATTCTCTTACATTACCTCCTCTCTCTGGGCAGGGAGTATTTAAGTGACCGGGATAAACGAATGGCTTCGGCACAGGTCGAGGCGGGAAATGGAGATATTTGGAAGCCTGATTTTAATCGCTCTCAAATGGGACTTAAAGTAGAGGCTCTTGATAGGTTGGGGATAACTTCCCTGCTCTCTCAAGTTATGTGGTCAGAAAAGGACGCGGTGACGCGGGGACGCGGTGACGCGGGGAATAATGCTCAACAAGATAACGTTCAGAGGGACGCATTCTCACCGGAGCTTTCAGACGGAAACGTCCAAGGTTCTAAATCCCCTACTGAATCAAATGATGCAGCGGCTCTATTTCCAAAAGGGTCACAATCTCATCAGCAAACATCTCCGCGTCACCGCGTCTCCCCCTCTCCGCGTCTCTTCCGTGAATCTGGTCAAGAGTTGCGAGACTCTGACCCTGAAGTTCAGGAGATAGCAACTCTGGCTTTATCTAATCCCTGGCAGATTAAAGCTATTCTGGGGCTAACTGTGGGTGAGAATGAATCTCCTGTCAGAATCGTTGGTAGGCTTCTTCAGCTTGTTGGGGTACGGCTTAAATGTATTGGGCGAGTTGGAAGTCGGGATAATCGACAGAGGGTTTATCGGCTTATTATCCCTGATGAGGTGGAACGCTCTCATATTTTTGCTGTTTGGCTTGAGCGTGATAAAGCGCGAAGAGAAGAAACTCAATCCGTGTCCATGAGTTTGAAAGATCAAGATAATACAAAAACCTGGGTTCCTGATGTGGGTTCTATTGTTCGATGGTTAAAGGAAGGAACGGAGAAACTTTTGGTCTTGGCTGCTAATTCGGCAGGAGAGGTGATGGTTAGGTCTCTTCTCTCAGGACTTGTTACTCATGCTTCTGTAGAACAGGTGAAGGCTGTTTAAGTGGACAGCGGGTGGTGATTTCGCACAGTATCGCCGAGATAGTTTCCTGGTTTTTATAGTGTAGACCCCGAATAGGGCTGCTATCTTCTTGGCAGAGGAGGTTTAGTCTTGAGTCGAAGATGCTATCTCTCCCCTTTTGTCTGCTTGCCTTAGCCCATCTAACACAGTATTCAGAGTCCATCGGGTTCAATATAGGGTTATGTCACAACATGAGATCGAAAGTGGTAACTATTCTCTCTTTTTGGGTTGGGATGCACCACTTCAAACTTTCTTCTTCCAGCTTTGGGATAACTCTCTACTTGAGGAAGAGGAGGAGGAAGAACCACTCGCTCAGATTGGTACATCTCTTGACGAGCAACGGGATGTAGATAGGTTTATTCAGACTCTCAAAGATAAACTAAACTCCTACGAAATTACTATTCCCCCAGAGTTGAACGACGATCTTGTCAGACAGCTTGAAGAGGAACAGAAAATTGAAGGTGATGGATTTTCCGGGGCGGCACCGGAGATTCAAAGTTTAGTGGTCAGGCTTTCTGAATAGGTCAATCGAAGCGTCTGAATTAAGGATTCACCATAACTTTTTGTCGGGGTTTGAGCCAAACAAATCCCGATGCTTGGAGTGTGTGGCGGTGATACTCCAATGGCAAGAAGAGGTTTTGTGCGTATTCGCTTTCCTAACTACTTTTTTTCACCAAACAGCACCTCCAGTCTCTCAAGAATATTTTCAAGCTCCGCTTTCTTCTCTGGGCTTTGCTCAAAAGCCTTCCAAACCTTTGGCTTTTTGGCTTGGTCAAAAATGCTAGTCATTCTCCCCTTGAGAGATAAAGACTTTTTCTTAGGTTTGGAACTCTTAGACCCCTTGAGAGTCTTTATCCTTTCTCTAATTTGGCTGAGAGAAAGATTCTCAGAAATAGCTGCATCTAAAAGTTCTTTTCTCTGAAAAGGATCTTCAACCTTGGCAATCGTTCGTGCTTTAGTGTAGGCAAGACTTCCTTGTCGAAGTGGCTGCAATATTTCATCAGGTAGATTGAGCAACGGAAGACGATTAGTTCGGAAACTTTCAGGAGTGAACTTTCCGAGCGAGGCAAAAACCTCCTGTACTACCATCCAATCTTTGCTGTGGATAACGTTATCCACAGAGTCACGTTCTGGATGTGCAGCTCGATTGAGCAGCACAATTACCTCTTCTTGGGTTCTATTGAGTTTTTTCGCAAGGAGTTCCAGTATGCCTTCTGTTTCTTCAACGGTATTTAGATCCTCTCGCTGCAAATTTTCTAAAAGAGCAAGCTCATAAGCTTCGGAATCGTTTAGCTCCTGAATAACTACAGGGACTTCATTAAGCCCTGCCTCCGTAGCAGCTCGATACCTTCGCTCTCCTGCTACCAACTCATACTTATCTAGTCCTTTTGGTCGCACCAGGAGCGGAGACAAAATACCATGTCGCTTGATTGACTCCACAAGCTCTTGCAAACCCTTTGGATCAAAATAGCGCCGAGGCTGTTGTGGGGGCAATTCAATTTTTTGCCTTTGCACGAACTCAGCCGCTACTAAGGATTCCCCTCCAAGTAAGGCATCAACTCCCTTAATCTGATACGGCTGACTTTTCCGTTTACTTACACTCATTGAAGACCTTCAAGATTTTTAGCAATCTGATCCAAAAGCTCTACTGCCGGATGCTTAGGTTTATAAACAGCAAGTGGTACATGCTCTTCTGAAGCATCAACAAAAGCAACCGCTTGAGGAATAGCTGAATATACTGTCCCAATCTTAGATAATTGTTGCTGGATAGATTGCAGGCTTCTATCACCCTGTATAGTTCGTGCTTTATGCATCGTGGGGACAACACCAGCAATTTTTAACCGTCGATTCGCGCGGCTACGAACACGTCCAATCGTATTAAGTAACAGTTCGGTTCCTTTAAGGGCTTTATACTCTGTCTCTATCGGAACCAATACATGGGTCGCTGCGACAAGACTTATGTAGCTGAGTATTCCTAAACTTGGAGGGCAATCAACCAGAATAAAATCGTAATTTTCTTGAACGGGTTCAAGCGCTTCCCTTAGACGAACATCACGCATATCCGCAACTACAAGTTCTAGTTCAGCCCCACTAAGGTTAATGTTGGCAGGAGCCAAATGCATTTTATGAATATCTTGATGGATTGGTAGCGGCTCTCCAAGCAAAACCGCTTCATAAACAGTCTTGTCCAATTCTGATGCTTCCAAGCCCATAAAATCTGTGAGGGAGGCTTGGGGGTCCATATCAACTAGCAAAACTCTGTGATTATGCTTAGCGAGGTGATAGCCTAAATTCATCGTCAGGGTACTTTTGCCTACCCCCCCGGCTTGATTAAAAAAAGAGATTATTCTACTCATCCGCTGCACACTAACAACTTAGACAGGTTTCAATGGGTCTTATTCACTCTAATTTAGATATAACTAGCGACTAATACACCTACCTTACAAGCAATAAAGACTTAGTACAATTTGATTTTGAGTTTGTGGATAACGTTATCCACAGATTTTTGCGACTAAAAAAGAAACATCGTCAGAGGCAACACCGAGTACTTTCTGACACAGAGCAAAGACTATCTCCAGATTAAACTGCTCACTAAGCCCGACAACCTCAATGGTGCCTTATTTCGGGAGTCGGTTTGAGCTTTTCGTTGCGCGAACCCGATTGACATCGGTCTTCTTTAGAAATCAATGCCTTTGCCACAATCAAGAAATACAACCACTTACGCAGAGCTATTTGTTTTCAGTTTGGCTGGCTATGACATTCCTCCTCAAAGATGAGAGTGCCTTATTTCGGTAGTAACCACCTTATTTTGATTACCCCAACGCCTTATTTTGGGAGTCGGAACGCCTTATTTTGGGAGCCGAATC
>JBAUJE010000040.1:0-3580 GCA_049683475.1 Coleofasciculaceae cyanobacterium
AACTAGTAGTAGCCTGGGTAGTTAAAATTTTCATGTTCGCTAAACTGAAATTACTTTACTGCTCGGTCATCCTGGGCATGTAGTTTGTGTCTCAGGACTGAAATGGCGGAGCCCTTAGCCGTTGTAGGTTAAGGGTTCTGCTATTTTACGTGCATGGACAGGTGTCATTTTCATGAACACCCCCATGAAGACTGCCCCATCAATTAGCCCGTTAGCTAAATTGGTGGCAAGCTCCTTGTCATGTCCTTGATTAACTTGGATTGAATCTGCAAACCTCTCCTTGATTTGAGCCAAGGTGAGACCAAGATTGCGCCCAGAGGTAATCGCACTGTACACATCCTCGTGGTCTGACGGTGTGCCAATTTGAGTTGTTTGAGTCATTTGTCAAACCAAAGCTGCCCTATTGGGACGGTGCTTGAGCAACGTGAAGCCAGCTCATCCGGATCAAGTCCCAGAGGCTGTGTATCAAGTAAGTGTTGACACTCTTCTTCCTTGCATGAGCGAGGATTATTGCTTCATAGGGAGCCGGAGTCTTACAACTTCGGTGTTTGTAGCCTAGCTTTCCACAAGCTTACACTGGCTGCCCAACAGTTTTAGATTGTACAACAATTAAGTCCTTGAGAGGCGGGGCTTAAAACCCACGATTTTGCTGCTCTATCTTAGCTTCAAGGAGCTTTCAGGCTTGCGGGAAGTATGCTCTTCACTTTCTCGCTATGCGTCACCTGAGTGTGCAGCATCCTTCAACCAGAGTTTACTACTCCTACCGATGAAACGCTTTTTTCGTAAGTGCAAAGCTCAACTACCCACACTTATCCGACTTTCACACCTTGTGATGGGACGGCTAAGCCAAGCTAAGTCGGTCAAACTAGCAGTCTATACAAACAACTCTTTCAAATCCTTGCCAGATGAGCAGCGAGATAAGTTAGATTTAGTAGAGATTGCTACAAGGGCAAAATTTCCCTTTCCAGAAGCTTTCGCTGGGGATGGCTTTGAACTAGGAGATGAACGATCACACTCCTTGGACGAAAATAAAGTTCTTTCATCCCCCGACAAGGATGGTGTCATCAAGGAAATTATATCTCCTTAGAATGACGAATGGGTGCTACTGACTTTGAGTAGTCAGACAAAAAAAAGCTTATATCAGGTGCAAAATTTACTACGTTAAGACTCCTTATTCTTCCAGATTAAGGAAGACTTTGTTGAAGAGTTGGTAGCCGTATATTGGCGTGTTGGAGAAATTCAACAACCAATAAGCAACAACAAATAACAAATAACTTTTTTATGACGAGTCTATCCTCAAAAGTTAAATCAAAGCTAAATCTTAAACGATTTCGTGTTTCTCAACAGCAGCGCGAGCAAGCTGCTAAATGGCTTGTAGAATTACTGCCTAATGCTTTTGACCAGGTTTTTCAATTACTGACCAACAATCAACTACTGTTGTTGATTATTTGCGGACTATTTCTATTAACTCCATTAATTACGGCACG
This sequence comes from Coleofasciculaceae cyanobacterium, assembly GCA_049683475.1. Classification (GTDB taxonomy): domain Bacteria; phylum Cyanobacteriota; class Cyanobacteriia; order Cyanobacteriales; family Coleofasciculaceae; genus JBAUJE01. Next base: position 1,488 of record JBAUJE010000040.1, read on the forward strand.
TCCAGCAATTTGGCAGCAAGGGTTAGTGGCACTATTGTTGCTATTTGTAGGACGCATTGCTCTACAAATAGAGGAGCAAAGCAACAGCAAAAAAAATAGCGAGTATATTCACTTATTTTTAGTTTTACTGAGTATTGTTACAACAATCCGTTATCTTTATTATCGCACTAGCTATACTCTGAATTTAGAAGACTGGCTTAATGCGACCTTCTCTTTATTGTTGTTTGTGGCAGAACTTTATGCAATTAGTACTCTTGTGCTTGCATATTTTCAAACTCTCAAAATCAAAGATCGCAAGGCAGTTGACCTTTCAAATTTTCCCCAAGAAAAGTGGTTAAAAGTTGATATCTATATTCCCACCTATAACGAAGATGTGGAAATTGTCCGCAAGACCACACTAGCTGCCATAGCTATTGACTATCCAGCGGACAAAAAGAAAATTTATGTTTTGGATGATGGTCGAGCAGAAAAATATAAAGCCCGTCGAGAAGAACTGCGCCAAACATGCGAAGAACTTGGCGTAACCATGATGACTCGGGACAATAACGAGCATGCGAAAGCCGGGAATATCAACACAGCATTTAAGCGCACAGATGGCGATTTGGTGCTAATTCTTGACTGTGACCACATGCCAACCCAAAACTTTCTTCAGAACACAGTTGGCTTCTTTTTAAGAGATGAAAAACTTGCTTTTGTACAGACACCTCACTGGTTCTATAACCCCGACCCGTTTGAGCGCAATCTCCTTACGGGGGGGAAAATTCCTGTGGGTAATGAACTATTTTATAAGGTGCTACAAAAGGGTAATGATTTCTGGAATGCTGCTTTCTTTTGTGGTTCAGCAGCGGTAATTCGTAAAGAATATGCGCTCCAAGTAGGTGGAATTGCTACGGAAACCGTTACGGAAGACTGTCACACCGCCTTCCGTCTGCATTCCCTAGGCTACAAATCAATCTACTATGACAAGATTATGGTAGCGGGTCTTGCTCCTGAGATGTTCTCTTCCTATGTGGGGCAACAAGTTCGTTGGGCAAGGGGCATGGCTCAGATTTTGCGATTAGAAAACCCACTGATCAACCCGAAACTGAATCTGACAATTCCCCAGCGGATTTGTTATTTCAGTGCCACATCCCACTTCTTCTACGGTTATCCGCGGTTGATGTATGCCATCGCCCCTCCCCTATTTTTATTGTTTGGCATCAACTCAGTCAAAGGTCTGGGTCTAGAAACTTTATTCTACGCTCTGCCTCATATTATTTTGTCGATGCAGACCAACCACATTCCCTACAAACATGTCCGTTTCTCCTTCTGGAATGAGATTTTTGAGTTTGCTATGTCATTCCAAGCAGGAATTGTCACTCTTTTAGCCGTAGTTAACCCAAAACTCGGTTCTTTTAATGTGACTGACAAGGGGTTGACTGTTACTGAGCGGAACTTTGACTTTGATTCGGTGCGATATCTAGTGATCGTCAGCGCAATTTCTGCTGCTTCTTTGCTTGCCGTACCTTTTTGGCTACTGCTCAGCCCAGAGGATACCCAGGCTGTTCTCATCAATACCCTGTGGGGCACCTTTAACTTGTTTTTACTTGTGGCTGCCTGTTTGGTTGCCTTCGAGCAACCTCAACTCCGTCGGACGCACCGCCTACCGAGGAAGTTAACCGCTGTGATTCATAGTGGCAACCAGAGTTGGACAGGTAAAACTGTTGACATTAGTGAAAGCGGTACCCAAATTCTTTTAGATGAATGGCCAAATATCGCCGATGAAATCAAATTGGAGTTGGTGGGAGACTACGGCGCACGGGTGCTACTGAATGGCAAGGTGATTCGAGCGACTGCTACGAGTAAACTTCAGGCAAAACTTTTCATTGATTTTGTTAATCTCACTCGTTCTCAGATAGATGATCTGACCTTAGTGATCTATTCTGACGTGAAAGAGTGGTATTCCCAGACACGCACTGAGGTAGACAATCCTGTGGAATCCTTAAAGTTTATTCTTACAGCAATAAAGCGTGTTTTCCGTGAATTCCAACCGGCAATTGCCCAGAAGATGGGTATCAAAAGCACTGTACGTAAACGAGTTGAGGCTGTAGCAC
>JBAUJE010000041.1:0-12594 GCA_049683475.1 Coleofasciculaceae cyanobacterium
TGAAAACTTCTAGCCAAATCTATTAGTGGTTGAGCAATAGACTGATTGTCTTCTTGAATTTGGGCAATAAGAACGAGCATCTTCTCTAAATCACCTTCAAGGGTTGCCTGGTGTAGACAAGCTAACCAATCGTCAGGTAGAGTAACTAAATCCTCAGATTTTAGAACTAGAGGCTCCATCTTGCTTGAATCAGTCTCACCAACTGTTTCCTCGTAAATATAGCGCAGCCCCAGCTGTTTTTGCATCACCTCAAAGATGTCTGTTTCTTGAAAGGGTTTACGAATAAAATCATCGCAACCGGCATCTAAAACCATACTTCTATCTTCCTCAAAGCTATGGGCTGTGACAGCTATTATTGCTGTGGCTTGACCTTTAATAGTAGATTTAATTTGTTGGCTGGCTTCATAACCGTTAAGTACAGGCATCCGCATATCCATAAAAATTAAATGGGGCTTCCAATGCTGAGAAATTTCCACTGCTTTTTGACCATTGCAAGCTTCGCATAGTTCAAAGCCTAAAGGTTTAACTATTTTAATTAGCAGTTGGCGATTATCCCACTTATCATCGACTACCAGAATACGATAAGAAGGTTGGTTAGGTTCTAAGGCAATTACACGGCGAGATAGCTGTTTGTTGGCAACATCTCTGGCATCAACAGTACTAACTTGAAGGTCAAACTTAAATTGGCTACCTTGACCTACTTGAGAGTTAACGGTTATTTCACCACCCATAAGTTGGACAAACTGGTAACTAATGGCTAGTCCTAAACCAGTTCCTTCCGTTGATTCCCTACCCGTTTGAGTTTGTACAAAGGCTTGAAAAAGTTTGTCTATCTCCTCAGCAGCAATACCAGCGCCAGTGTCTTCTACTTCAAAGGTAAGCCGTTGATGAGGGGGTGAAGAAGGCGAATTGAGAATTGAGAATTGAGAATTGTCAATGGTTGCTCTCATCTCTCCCCGTCTCCCCGTCTCCCCGTCTCCCCGTCTCCCCCTGCTCCCTTGCTCCCCTGCTACCCCGTCTTCCCATCTCCCCATCTCCTCGCAGCAAACTCGTAATGAGACAAACCCTTTTTCTGTAAACTTGAGAGCATTACTAAGGAAGTTAATCAAAACCTGGCGTAACTTAACTTCATCTGTTTGTATATATTGAGGTACATGGGCAGAACACTCAAAAATTAACTGCAATCCTTTACCTTCAGCTTGGATCTGGAACATATTTTTTAGATCATCAAGCAGGTGATATAAGTTAAACTTAGTAAGATGGAGATTTGTACGACCAGCCTCAATTTTTGACAAATCTAACACTTGGTTAATTAGGGCAAGTAAGTGTTCGCCACTGCGAATTATAATATCTAGGTTTACTTTGTCATCAGAGGATAATATTTGGCTATGACTCATTAGTTGTGCAAAGCCTAAAATTGCGTTGAGGGGACTTCGTAGTTCGTGGCTCATATTTGCCAAGAAAGTACTTTTGGCTTGGTTGGCTGCTTCTGCTGCTTCCTTTGCCTTTGCCAAAGCTAATTCTGCTTGCTTACGCACACTAATATCTCGCAAAGAAACAATATAAGCTGGTATTCCTTGCCATTGACTAGTAGTTGCCTTCATTTCCAAAGTCTGGCTTTCCCCACTAGGAGAAACTATTGGTATTTCCGTAGTTTCCACCGTGGGAATGCCCCATTCAAAGTTAATTAAGTCTTCTAGGGGTTTATTCAATAACTCTGTTGCGGCTGGGTTGGCAAAACATATCTCACCATTACTGTCGAGAATTAAAAGACCATCGGAGGTATTAGTAATAATGGTATTGAGCTGAGACTCACTCTGGCGTAATGCTTCTGTCCGTTCAGTAATTTGGGCTTCTAGGGTGCGATTGTAATCTGCTAAAACTTTCTCTGCCTGCTGACGTTCTGTAATATCTTGAAAAGTACTAATGGCATACAGTATATTGCCTTGCTCATTCTTAATGGGAATAGAAGATACTTCACAGGGAATAATCTTACCGTTTTGATGAATTTCTATATCACTAATAGTTACATTTTCACCTTTTAAAGCTCGCAAAGCTGGTAATTGTTCGGTGGGGTAGAGCTGATCAGTCCCGGCAACATAAAGTTGATAGACTGAAGCTAGTTCTTCTTTTCTACACTCTGGTTGAGAGTCTTGGCCAAGTAAACATTGCCCAGTCTGATTAATGTAAGAAACTCTACCTGTAGGATCGTGGATAGCTACTCCAACAGGTGTAACTTCTAAAAATTGCCTCAACTGGTTCTCGCTTTCATGGACTTCTTTATAAAGTTTGGCATTTTGAATGGAAATTGCTGCTTGTGAGGATAATAGACTTAATACCTCTAATCTTTCAATGCTAAATGCTCCAGTTGTTAGATTATTTTCTAGATACAGGATGCCTACTAGTTTGCCTTGGTTAAGCAAGGGAGTACATAAAACTGATTTAGGCTGCTGTCTAATGACGTAGGTGGCACGAGTAAAATTGCCTTCATTAACAGCATCATTTAAAACTACACTTTCTTGAGTACGAACTACATAATTGACAATGGCATTAGAAACCAAGGGATTTTTGCTGCTGCCACTGACTGTTTCAATAGGAATAGATTGTAAAACTTGAACTTGGTTAGATTCAATTGTTCCCGATACCTTAACCACCCATTGCTCTTTCTTATTCCCTGACTCTAGTTGGTAGTCAGGCAGAATCAAATAACCTTTCTCTGCTCCAGCATTTTCTAAGACAATTTTCATCATCTTGGTTAGCAAAGTATCTAGAACAATTTCGCTAGATAGGGCTTGCGATCCTTTAATAATGCTAGTCAAATCTAGAACTGTAGAGTTGGTGGGAGGGTTGGTTAAAAGAGTTGTAGGCTGGTAAGTTGTTATGTCTCTAGCTGAAGACCATTGAGTTAAAAACTGAGGATATCTTGCTTCTAAATCTTCAACTTTTGCCCAAGCTTGCCAGCGCTGGTAGTTAAAGTGTGCCTTACTTAGATAGGTTTGAGCAATTTCTTCCATATCACAGGCTAGATAGAACTCTGCTGCTAATTCATAAGCCAATGCCTCTTCTTGCAGATATTTATGGGCTTTTGCTCCCTTAATTGCTCGTTCGTAAAGTTCTGCTGCTTGCCAATTTTGCCCTAATGCTCTAGCCTTTTCTGCCTCTACCAAGTCGTACTTATGCTGAAAATTCATGGGAGCATGGTTAGCCCAATTTTTCAACTTCTGTTGGTTGACAGCTACTTTTTGCCAATAGGCTACTTGCTCATCCTGGTTAACTTGGTGATATTGAGCGAGAAGGGCTAGAGAGTAATAAAAAGAATTTTGAGCAACTGTGAATGAACCTGTAGCACCATGTTCGTATTCAGCAGCTAAGGCTGTATTTTCTAGAGCTTCTTGGTAATTCTTAAATAGGTAATTTATGATACCCTTGACTAAATAAATTGCATACAAAGACATTAAATTATTCGTCTTTTGTAAAGCAGGCAACATTGCAAATTCATCAAAAAACTCATCTCTCAAATAATTGACATTTGCAACTTTGCCACTTAAGTTGAGTGCTAGTTGTCTCCAAATCTGGGCATGATATAAAGGAAAGTACTGCTGTACTCTTTGAATTAAGTCAATGTATTTTTTTTGCTCTTGCTGCACAATTTCTAAAGAATTACCTGTTAGCAAGAAGTTAGAACAATAATGAATAGCAGCATAACAAGCAAACTCTACATCTCCATTTGCTAAACCAATCTCCACGGTTTCTTTTAAATATTTAATAGCTTTGCTAGCAGGTTCTTTCCAGTGCAGAATTAGACCGTTGAACAGATTTAAAACTTTGGTTTTAATAGCTCTAGTATCAAATTTATTTAAAAGTCGCAGAGCTAGCTTACCAAACCGATAACCAGACTCAATCTCACCTCCACCACACAAAAGTAAGCCATAAAAAGCATAAGCAAAAGGAGAGAGTTGAGAATTGCCATTTTCGATACAAAGATTTACCATTGTCCAGACAATTCTCGGCAATAAATCTGGTCTAGCAATAAAAGCCGGAGCTGATATATTCATTAATATCTGCATAGCTGCCAGCTTATCTGTTTCTAACATCTCTGGCAGTTTGTAAAGTTCTTCAATAATAGAATACTGAGGTGGGGATTGACTTATAGAAAAGCCCAGTTTTTCTAAAAATTGTAGTCCTGTATTAATGGCAGCTTCTTGACGGTTTTGAGCTATATAGGCTTGAATTTTTGTTTGGCAAACACCAGTTATATCTAGTAAGTTTTGGGTTTTGTTCTCGACAATCTTAGATAGTGTATCTACAGCTTTGAAGTTAGTATTTAAGTATTCTGCTTCTAGTGCAATGCTATAAAGTTTGAGGGTTAAGTCATAGTGAGTTTGCCAACTATCTTTTGGCAGAATTTTCCTTCCTGTAGTTAAATATCTGACGGCATTACCATAAGCTGTTGCTGTTTTTGCTTTCTGTCCCGCCATCAGATTCAGTTCAGCAATTTTGTATTTTTCTTGTTGATGGCTGACCAGTCCAAGACTAAGATTGAAATGATCAACAATCTCAAAAATTTCTTCTGGTAAAGCTTCTAGAGTAGTGTTTTGTAACAGTAGACGAGCAATTCGCAAGTGAGTTTGTTGTCTTTGCCTTTTATTAATTAAAGAATAAGCTGCTTGTTGTACTCGGTCGTGCAGAAATTTAAATTTAACTTCACTAGCTTGGATATCATCTTCAACTTGGAGTAACTTGTATTTCTCATTTAAAGAAATAACTAAGCCTTCTTGTAGTGCTGGAAATAAATGAGCTAAAACCTCAGTTGTTTTATCTTGAGCAATAATTGCCAAGGTTAATAAATTAAATCTATTACCAATGCAAGCTGCTAAATGTAAGATATTTCGACTACTATTTCCTAACTTGCCGATTTTTCTCGCCATCAAGTTTACTACATTGTCAGTAATCTCCTTGGCTTGGATTTGTGCCACATCCCACTGCCACTTACCTTCACTTTTGCCTCTTTCTCTCCTACTAAAGGAATACTCAAACTTTAATAAGCCTTCTGCATAAAGAGATTTTAAAAATTCAATGCTAAAAAAGGCATTACCTTGGGTTTTCGTATAAACCAGATTAGCCAATGTTTGACTATCTTCTAAAGAACAAGCTAAAGAATCAGCAACTAAATTATGAACATCTAAACACTTCAGTTTATCTAAATGAATAAATGAGACGATTTCTGGTTCTTTCTTAAGTTCTTCTATGGTCATGATCAGCGGATGTACCGCATCTACTTCGTTATCTCGATATGCACAAATAATCAGTAAATTGCTAATTTCTTTATCACTAATTATTGTTTTGAGCAGATTCAATGAAGCATGATCAGACCATTGCAAGTCATCAATAAATAAAACTAGGGCCTGCTCAGGTTGACAAAGAGCCTTAATAAAATTTTGGAAAACTAAGTTAAAACGGTTTTGAGCTTCCTGGGCACCAACCTCGGCAACTGGTGGCTGTTGACCAATAACTAATTCTAAATTAGGAATAACCTCGATTAAGACCTGTCCGTTACTACCAAGTGCTGACAGTATTTTGTCTCGCCATTGATTCAAAACTAATGGCTTTTCTGCTAATAGCTGGCAGCACAACTCATTAAAGGCTTGGGCAATAGCGTAGTAAGGGATATTAAGCTGGTGCTGGTCAAATTTGCCAGTAATAAAGTTGCCTTGTTTAGCAGTAATTGATTTATGGACTTCTCGCACTAAAGCTGATTTGCCTACACCGGAATAGCCTGTTACTAAGACAATTTCCAGGGAAGATGAGAGGTTAAGGTTGAGATTATCTTCTTTCTTTCTCTGACTCACCCGTTCAAATGCGGCTAATAAGGCTGCAACTTCTCCTTCTCTGCCATACAATTTTTGAGGAATTTGTAATTGCTCAGAAATATCTTGCTGACCGAGGGTAAAGGGTTCTATTTGCCCTTTACTCTCTAACTGATGAAGGCATTTCTCTAAATCTAACTTTAGTCCTTGGCCCGATTGGTAGCGATCTTCAGCCTTTTTCGCCATTAGCTTAATGACGATATCAGAAACTGCCTTGGGAATTTTATTTTGCTGACCAGATTGAGGCAATTTTTCGGTATTTTTCGTGATTAGCCTCCTGACAATATCTGAGACATCCGTAGGAATTTCTACCTCGTCAGTCAGAGAAATTGGCTGCTTGGCAATGTGGCTATGTACTAACTCAAAAGTGTCATCACTGATAAAAGGCAATTTACCTTTGAGCAATTCGTAAAAAGTTACACCAAGGGAATAAAAATCGCTGCGATAATCAATTGCCCGATTCATGCGTCCCGTTTGTTCCGGTGAGATATAAGCTAAGGTTCCTTCAAGAAGATTAAGATTGCTCCAGGTGGGGTTTTCTTGTGAGAGAACTGAACAAATGCCAAAATCAATAATCTTGACAACTCCATTAGTTGGGTTTAAAACAATATTGCTAGGATTAATATCTTTGTGAATAATTTTGGCAGCATGAATTTCAGCTAAAATTGCACTGATGGCGATCGCTAACTTGAGAAACTCGCCTAAATCCAGTTGACCTGCTACCCCCAAAACAGCTAGGGAATCACCGCCAAAATCTTCTAAAACTATAACCGGCTGTTCATCAAGGGTAATCAGTTCGTAAACATCCACCACCCCCGCTAGCTGCAAATCACGGGTAACTTCATATTCTCGCTTGAACCAGGCAACACGTTCTAGGGAAGAATAAGAATTTTTGAGCATTTTAAGGATGACAGGTCGCTGATCAGACAGGCGGTAGCCTCGATAAACCACCGAATTGCAGCTTTCATACAGTTGCTGGGTGATTTGGTAATCTGACATAGCTAGTCTTCCCCTAGTTGCTCTTGATCTGGTACCAATTGCCACTAAAATCTAGAGGCGATTGCTTCACCTCGTCAAGTTTAAGCCAATCGGAAAGGGAGATGAGGAGGATGGAGATGATGGGGGAGATAAGGGAGATAAATAATTTAGGCGTTGCTGGATTTAGAGATGATTTAGCGATCGCGTTGACAGCTTTGAGTTTTGCTCTGTCTAAGCGGGAAAAGTTACGTAGAGAGCAAACAATTTGTTGCATGCGATCGCTTATTTCAGGTCAATAAGCCTGTCAACAAGCGGCTTTGCGATTCAGAGATGAAAGGGCTAGAAGCACTTCTAGACAAAGGCTTAGCATTCTTGTCACTCCGTGAGCATTCAGCGAGAAACATTTTATCGATCGTAACAATCACCCCCACTCAGTTTGGCCTTTAAGAGCAAGATTCCTGGGATGTGATGACCCTGAGCAAGGTGATCGCTCAGGTGAACAGACATCGATTTGCGATTGTTCGTGACCAGAATAAAATCATGTTCCTCACACCAGGATAAAATCTACGGGTCAAGCGTTCCTCTTAGAGGTACTGTCAGTTGCCCACTGCTAGCAAAAACAAATCCGTTTAATTCAATAGTGTGATGAGTTATGATGAGGCTGAATCCTTTTGCCAATCTTTGAATTGAGAGAATGCAGATTAGTATTGAAGTCTCAGATGAGTTGGCACTCCGGTTAAGTCCAGTGCAAGACCAGTTACCGCAGATTTTAGAGCTGGGATTGCGGGAATGGAATGGGGATGCTCAATCTGGGTTTTCTGGACTGACTGATGTTTTGGAGTTTTTAGCGAATCTTCCGACACCAGAGGAAATTTTGGCACTAAAGCCGTCTCAGGTATTGCAGCAGCACGTCGAACATCTGCTAGAAAAGAATCGGACTATTGGGTTAACCTCCCAAGAGGAGCGATTGTGGCAGCAGTATGAATATGTTGAACATTTGGTGCGGGTAGCTAAGGCAAAGGCATTGCTGAAGCTCAAGGCAACATAAAGGATGAGCAAGGGATATGTTTCTGTGGCACTCAGGCGCTTGGTTAGTGAACGCGCTAATTATGCTTGTGAGTATTGCTTAATCCCTGAAATTGCAGTTCTTGTGTCCCATGAGATTGATCATGTGATTTCTGAAAAGCATGGTGGGCAAACGGATGAAAATAATTTGGCGTTAGCCTGTACGATTTGCAATAAGTATAAGGGGAGTGATTTGGCTTCGATCGATTCTAGTAGTGGAGAAATCGTTAGGTTATATCATCCTCGTTGCGATCAATGGCGTGACCATTTTCGGCTAGAGGAGGGCGAAATTATACCGTTAACTGCAATTGGACAGGTGACAGTACGCTTGTTACAGATGAATCGTCCTGAGCGGGTGGAGGAACGGGGGTTGCTGTTACAAGCCAATGTTTTGAATATACCTGAATCTTGAGGTTAACATTGAGCTGAATGAATCTTTTTCCTCTGGTGTGGGGGAACGAAATAAGTGGTCAATACAGAATCGTTTCAATCCCGATTTGCGTCTCTTTGAGCCGAATGTCATCGGGAGCTAAAAAGTTGAAATAGTCTTCGAGTTGCATAATCCAGCCTCCCTAGCGACTTTGGGAATCCTACTTCATTTGAGCAAAGTGTTCTATATCTTAGCGATCGCACTCTTAGACCTCGCCAAACATCCGACGAAGATCAAGACCTCGATAGCTTGCCTCGAATACGGAAATTGATATATTCGCCATCGCGAAGGTGCTTGAGTACCTCTTGGAGATCGGTCTGACCAACTATCAAAGGAAAATCTTCACGATCTCGATGTTTGTCAATCTCTTCTTCAACTTTTGAAGAAGGATCTTTGACTAAAGTTTTTAGCTCTAAAATTAATTTCCGATCAAATAAAAGGTAATCCGCGCGCTGTTTGTCTTTTTGTCTCTTTTTATACTGTTCGTCCAAAAGTAGAGCATCAATGGACTCAGCGAATGAAATTGACTTCATGAACGAGTGGAAGCGATCTTCAAGTGAGATAGGCATACAGGTAAAAGTGCAAGTTGCTTAAATTGTTAGATAAATAGATTAATACTTTGCACTAATCGGGATAAACTCCTACACACCTGGTTTCCATCAACGCACTACTATAAGCTGCTCAATTCCTTCAACCGTTTCTTCCAGTTCTTGCTCTAATGTGGCGTGGAAAGAGGGATGCTCTTGGGCGCGATTCACTTGCCAAAGAGCATAGGCTGCATATTGAGCCGCAATAAACGTTTTGATTTGAGATAACTGTGCCTTTAGAAAAGGTCTAATCTGGTTATAGCCGTGTAAGAGCTTATCTAAATACAGCAAAAAGTCTGACTCATATATATAGTCATGGTACACAGTTTACTCTCTAATGTAGGTATTGGCGCAGGGACAGGTAATTGTGCTTCCTGACTAAGGAATTGTGTAAGATTTCTTTTCCATCTTCCTCACGTTAAGGTAGGTTAAAAATCTGCCACAAAATCCGGAATACTGCTCCTAGGACTGGTAGCTCAGTATATTCCCAAATTCCTATAATTAATCGCACTCAATCAGGGTGGCACTATGACAAACATAAATGTAAAGCAATTTTTTCAAGCTACCAACCCAGGAAAAACCCTATTTGCAGAAAATCCTCAAGAAGATCAGAAATATTATATTGATTTCTCCTCCGTGCGAGGGGGACAGATTATTGAAGATTTACGAGATAATATTGCCCTCTGGTCCCCAGATGAACCTACCTGTCAGCTATTTACCGGACATATTGGCTGTGGCAAGTCTACCGAACTGTTGCGACTCAAGGCAGAATTGGAACGAGGAGGATTTCATGTAGTTTACTTTGAGTCTTCCCAAGACCTAGAAATGGGTGATGTCGATGTCAGTGATATTTTACTCGCGATCGCAGGTCGGGTGAGTGAAGCCCTCGAACAACTAGATAAAATTAAACTAGCTGAACCCAAAGGGCTAAAAAATATCCTCAAGGGTGCTGCCAAACTTTTACAAACAGACCTTGAGTGGTCTGCTGAAGCTAATCTGATTGGTCTTGGTAAAGTAGCAGCTAGTACTAATGGTAAGTTCGAGGCAGAAATTGGCCTCCCTGGTATTGGTCAAGTTAATGCTAGTGATGAAGAAGGTCTTTCCTTTGTTGCTCTCGGCATTGGTAAAATTACAGCCAAGGCTAAAGCTAGTCCTGAATTACGCTCTAAATTGAGGGGATATTTAGAACCCCAAACCAACGGAATTTTGGAAGCAATTAACCAGGAACTCCTAGAACCCGCCAGGGAAAAACTCAAACGCTACGGCAAAAACGGACTGGTAGTAATAGTTGATAATTTAGATAAAGTAGATAGCGCCCCTAAACCTTGGGGAAGACCTCAACAAGAATATCTATTTGTAGACCGAGGTGAGCAACTGCGGGGACTTCACTGCCATGTAGTTTATACCATGCCCCTCGCCCTCCGGTTCTCTAACGACTTCGGCACCCTAACCCAGCGCTTTATGGTCAACCCTCAGGTACTACCCATGGTACCAGTGCAGCAGACAGATGGCTCTAGGTTTGAGCAAGGAATAATGCTGCTACGTCAAATGGTACTAGCAAGAGCTTTCCCCAATCTTAGTCCAGAGACACGCCTCGGTAAAATTAGAGAAGTTTTCGATCAACCTGAAACTTTTGACCGCTTATGTTTAGTTAGTGGTGGTCATGTGCGTAATTTACTGCGACTACTCAATGATTCAATTAAAAAAGAAAAGCAGTTACCCATCAGCAGTTCTAGCTTGGAAACAGTAATCAAAAATTATCGTAATGAGCGCATTTTAGCTATTGACGAAGATGAATGGGTTCTACTGAACAAAGTCGCTCAACAAAAAAAGGTGGTAGGAGACGAGGGATACCAAACCCTAATCCGCAGCATGTTTGTTTATGAATACCGTCATTCTCAAGAGCATTGGTTTGATATTAATCCCATCTTGGCAGAAGCAGAGGGAGCAAGTTTAGAATTTAGAATTTAGAATTTAGAATTTAGAATTTAGAAAAAAATAATCACAACATTTTTTTGTTTATGCATAGACTATAGCACGGCGAGTTTAGGTTAGGGCATTTCTACATCTTGAAACTCAGTCACGGCTTACTGTTGCCTGTTGCCTAGCGCTTAGCGCTATTAAATAAAATTAATTTATCAAATCATATCTGCTAAAAAATGACAAAAAAAGACATACAAGAAAGAACACTAAAGTTTAGCATAAGAATAGTAAAGCTCTGTAAATTTTTGAGAGAAAATGCTGGGACTGGATATGATTTAAGCAAACAGTTAATTCGCTCTGGAACAAGTATTGGTGCCAATGTTGAGGAAGCACAAAATGCAGAAAGCAAACCAGACTTTATTCATAAAATGAATATTTCTCTCAAGGAAGCCAGAGAGACAAATTATTGGTTGAAAATCTTAATTGCCACTGAGAAAAAACTAGAACCAAGATTGCTCCCTCTACTAAATGAATCTAACGAATTAATTTCTATTATTCATGCAATCATTAAAAATAGTAAGGCTAAAAATTAATTCTAAATTCTAAATTCTAAATTCTAAATTGACTATAAATACTGACGATAAATCTAACTTTGACGACAATGAGCAATCGTTGCAAGAGCTGCTTTGGTCGCTTTCTATGTCTGAGGGGCAATTTTCTCTAGTTTTGGCTCGCTGTAACTATGAAGAATTGCGAGAAGTGATGATGCAGCGGCTACGCAGAATTTGTCCTTTTGAGATTAAAGAGATAGTTCTTGCTCCTTGTGTAGTCAAACTCTACAGTGTTATACGTGAGGAGTTGGGGGATGAACAGCCAGGGGCGGTAATGGTCTTTGGTTTAGAATCAGTCAGTGAGATTGAGCAGTTGCTAATTGCCATGAACTCGGTGCGGGAGGAGTTTCGCAAATCTTGCCACTTTCCCTTAGTGCTGTGGGTGAATGATGAAATTCTCTGTAAGCTAATGCGTTTAGCACCGGATTTTGAGAGTTGGACAACCCGCGCTGTTTTTAGTAATGCTCCTGATGTTTTGCTTGAGGCTTTGCGACAAAGAGCAAATCGGCTATTTTCGGCAGTTTTGGAGGCGGGGGCCTATGGTTTTTTGCCAACGGAAGCTATCTTTAGTACCCGCTACCGCTTAGAACTTCAGTCTGCTTTGAGGGACTTGCATAATTATGGTGAGAGGTTGGCACCAGAATTAGAAGCCTGTTTGCAATTTGTGCGAGGTAGGGAGAGTTATGTAAGCGATCGCATCGGTGATGCTCTAGCTTATTACCAAAGGAGTCTGACTTTTTGGCAAGCCAGTAATTATTTAGAGCGACAGGCTGCCCTATTATTTCATATTGGCTTATGTCATTGTCGCCGGGGTCAACTTGCTCACACCGCCAGCCGCAGCCATTGGCAAAAAGCTGTGCCTTACTTCCAGCAATGCCTTGAGTTGTTTGAGAACAGGGGAAGATTAGATTTAGTAGCCAAGTTTATTGGTCAATTGGGGGAAGTACTACGACAACTGCAAGATTGGCAACAATTGCAGCGACTAGCGGAAAAATCACTGCGTTTGCATGAAAGCCTCGGAAAACCTGCCACCTGTCTCGCTCAAGATTATGGCTTTCTCGCCGAAGTTGCTTTGCAGCGGCAAAATTGGTCTGAGGCTGAAAAGATGGCCCGCAAGGCACTGCACACCTTAG
>JBAUJE010000042.1:0-2695 GCA_049683475.1 Coleofasciculaceae cyanobacterium
AAAAAGACAAGGCAATAGAACTTTTATCCCAAGCCAGGAAAATTGCCAAACAAGCCAAATGTTCTACCTAAGGTAGGAAATGTCACCACTTCAAAAAAGCCGCTTCAACTCCTTGTTCTTGCCGAATTTTACTATCTTTCTCAAACCAGTCAACTACCTGCTGATGGGTCAAATCCTCTACTGTAGAATCACTATCCTTGGCTATCTGCTTCAATAGCCGCAGAGAGGAAATAGTTAGTCTAGTTAAAAATTTTTCATGAGAAGACAGCAGTGCTTTATCAACATCAGCTGATTCTTCCAGGGTGAGAAATTGTACCGAAGGTTGTTGTGGCTCACTCATAAAAACGAATATGGCAAATGGAATTAATTAGCAATTTTCAATTTTCAATTTTGAGCGAATTAAATAGCCACACTGATGTTCCCCATCATTAATCCAATGGGTTCGCTCTACTTGGCAATTATCAAGGGCCGCAGCAAACATTTCCAATTCATGACCACAAACACTAGGGAAAGATTCAGCAATCTGAGAGATAGCACAATTATGCTCAGTAATCATAAACTCTTTATCTGTCTGATTATCTGAATCTTCCGGTTGTAAAATATGCCACTCAGTCATATAGCCTTCAGCACGGCGCAGTTCCACTAAGTTAGCTACCCGTTCTTGCAGACAACCATTACCCAAGCGTTCTCGGTAGTCCTTTGCCTTGCGCTGCCACTGCTTTTGCAGTAAATTACTCATCTGCTCACTACCTACCGTTTCAGCCAAAGTGTCGAGCAGGGACACGGCAAATTCACCGTAACGATTAGGGAAGTGATCTTTGCCCATTCGGCTCAAACTATAGAGGTGCTGGGGACGCCCCATACCTACCTGCATCGGTTTATACTCAATTAGCCCTTGAATCTCCAAATCCTTGAGATGACGTCGAGTTGCTTGGGGACTAATATCTAGGGCTTCGGCTAACTCTTGGGCTTTGGCTTGAGCATGCTTGAGTAAATACTGCAAAATGTCTTGCTTAGTAGAAGATGGCTTAGAGATGGTCATTGGCTTGGGCTGAAATCTAGTTATCTGTATTTAGAGGTATGTAGCAAGGAAGATGGAAAAATTTAATTTGACTTTAACAATATCTTTGTTGTTAATATAGCGTAAGATACAGTTAAGCAACAAAAATGTTGTTTTAATCGCTAAAGCTGGTAATTAAGGCGCTGTTGGCATCTGAAAGCTCGTAGCCCTCACCATAGAAGTATTAGAGAATATTGAGAACACTAGAGAGCAACTAAAATCAATGACTGCTACTGCTAAAAAATTAGTCAATCAGCCTTATAAATACGGCTTTGTCACCAATATAGAAGCTGATACAGTTCCTCGCGGTCTAAACGAGGACATTATTCGCCTTATCTCTGCTAAGAAAAATGAACCAGAGTTCATGTTGGAGTTTCGTCTCAAAGCCTACCAGAAATGGCTGAAGATGACCGAACCCACTTGGCCTCACGTAACCTATCCTCCCATTAACTACCAAAACATAATCTACTACTCAGCTCCCAAAAAGCCCAAGGAAAAGCTCAATAACATCGATGAAGTTGATCCAGCTTTATTGGAAACCTTCGAGAAATTAGGCATTCCCCTCTCTGAACAGAAGCGGCTGGCTAACGTCAACGTCGCAGTAGATGCCATTTTTGATAGCGTTTCGGTGGCCACCACCTTTAAAGAGAAGCTGGCGGAGGTTGGAGTTATTTTCTGCTCAATTTCCGAAGCACTGCAAGAACACCCTGAGTTGGTGCAAAAGTATCTAGGTAGCGTTGTACCCGTAGCAGATAACTACTTTGCTGCTCTTAACTCTGCTGTCTTTACGGATGGTTCCTTCGTCTTTATTCCCAAGGGTGTCAAATGCCCCATGGAACTATCTACCTATTTCCGCATTAACGCTAACGATACCGGACAGTTTGAGCGTACCCTAATTGTTGCTGAAGAAGGTAGCCAAGTCAGCTACCTAGAAGGCTGCACCGCACCTATGTATGATAGCAATCAACTGCATGCTGCTGTGGTGGAATTAGTTGCCTTGGACAACGCTGAGATTAAATACTCCACAGTCCAAAACTGGTATGCTGGCGATGAAAATGGCAAGGGTGGTATCTACAACTTTGTCACCAAGCGTGGTTTGTGCAAAGGGGTTAACTCGAAGATTTCTTGGACACAGGTAGAAACTGGTTCTGCTATTACCTGGAAGTATCCTAGCTGTGTACTGGTAGGTGATAACTCCATTGGAGAGTTTTACTCGGTAGCCTTAACCAATAATATGCAGCAAGCTGATACGGGAACCAAAATGGTACACATTGGCAAAAATACCCGTAGCACAATTATTTCTAAGGGTATTTCTGCTAGTAAATCGAAAAATAGTTACCGGGGTTTGGTCAAGATAGGATCAAAGGCAGAAGGTGCTCGCAATTACTCTCAGTGCGACTCAATGCTAATTGGTAATACGGCCCAGGCAAATACCTTCCCCTACATTCAAGTAGAAAATAATACGGCCAAAGTAGAACATGAGGCTTCCACCTCAAAAATTGGCGAAGACCAACTATTTTACTTCTCTCAACGGGGTATCTCCGAAGAAGATGCTATCTCGATGATGGTTAGTGGCTTCTGTAAGGATGTCTTTAATGAGTTGCCGATGGAATTTGCCGCAGAAGCGGATAAGCT
>JBAUJE010000043.1:0-4422 GCA_049683475.1 Coleofasciculaceae cyanobacterium
CCCTCTTCTGTCAGACTCCGAAAACATTTGTATTTTCTAAATCCTAGGGCTTTTGTCTATCTTGCGATCGCTAGCTTTTTTCTTCCTAGAAATTCCGGATTGCAGTAAAATTGCTAAAATTCGATTATTGAGCTTTGTATCCCTCACTATAGCTCCTTTTCAGGAAGTTCAAATAATAGGAAAAACCGCAGAGTGACAGAAGAGGGATATAGCACCACGCGTTAATGTTAGGACATTTCTATACTCTCAAACTCAGCCACAGCTTACTGTTGCCTATTGCCTGTTCCCTGTTCCCTAGTGCGTAGCGCTATAGAATTTCAATTCTAATGAGTATCAGAAAACTCAAAATTCTCTCTATGCCTTCATGAGTATCGGCGATACGGAAATGATTCCTATCTTACAGAATAAATTGAATGAGCAGGGCAACAAAACCATGGCTGTGGTCTATCTTAACTCTGGTCAGCCTGACTTAGAACAAGCAGCAGAAAACTGGGGAAAACAACGGGGTTATAAAGTAGTCAAACAGCCTCTTAATCCCCATGCTCAAACTATAACTTGGGGAGGTTGGTAAACTGAGTAAGGGAAAAGATAAAAGAAATTCCCTGTCCTTATAAATTAGGACAGGGATTAATTTAAAATGGACTATTAACCATTCTCAATTCCCAATTTTCCACTAACACCCTTAAACCAAATATTTGGTGTTAGGGACAATGGGGAAGAAAGCATATTCATACCATGCCGTCCAAATAAAACTACCAATCCAGCGCTGACGTTTATGGGGTTGTATTTCATATTCAAAAGCACTACGGGATTGGTCGATTGAAGATAAATGTTTGTTACAATCGCAGCCATGTTGATAGGTAAAGCCGTATTGAGAAGCAATACTTTGTAGCTTCATCTGAATAGCAAATACCTTGCCAGCGTGAAGCACTGCATCCCAAGCACGCTTGTATTCGGCATCACGGGGGTCATAACGTAAGGCTCGTTCTTCAAAAAGATTATCTTGGTAAATGGGAGAAATATTAACGTGATAGAAGCTGGCGGGAAGTTCGTAACCAAACTCCTCGAACAGTTCCATACCAATATGAACTACCTTCACTTGATTGATATAATCTGCTCCCCTGAAGTCAAACTCACGCAGGATTTCTGGAAAGTTTGGGTAGTTTTCTACCTTAAAGTCATGACCATAAAACTCAAGAGTTTCCCGTGCTAGCTGTCCAAAAAGCTGAGAAAATGATGATTTTAGGTGAGCTAATCCTGGATTTTCATTAAATAAATCAACATCACCTGTTTCCAGTTTGTATTGGAATAACTGAGCCATTTCAACGTAAGTTTGTTGGTCAGAAGCTCCAATTTTAGCCTTTCCTTGAGCAATTTCTTGCCAGACTAAGGGCAGTTGAGAAATAGCAACTGCGTTTTCTCCAGCAATAACTTTTGTTTTGGGCGCTTCGAGAAAAACCATAGATAGCCTAAAAAACAACAATGGCATATTTGCCAACTGGTTAATTTAGGTGGTAATACTCAGAAAGTCAAAAGACAGCCTGTCAAACAAGGGAATAGGGAATAGGGAATAGGGAATAGGGAATAGGGAA
Organism: Coleofasciculaceae cyanobacterium; assembly: GCA_049683475.1. Classification (GTDB taxonomy): domain Bacteria; phylum Cyanobacteriota; class Cyanobacteriia; order Cyanobacteriales; family Coleofasciculaceae; genus JBAUJE01. Next base: position 1,593 of record JBAUJE010000043.1, read on the forward strand.
TAGGGAATGGGGAATAGGTAAGAAAAGATCAATTCTTGTCATTCTCAGAACGAGGTTTGTAGACCTACTGTAAGTTGCCAATCTGTCTCTAATTGAGGGCCATCGAGAGAGCGGTAAAGTGGTAGTTCAAATTCCATGGCCAATCGACTACCTTTGAGATTTCCCCTAGGCGCATACAGATTTACGCCTAAGCCTAAATTTAGTTGAGTTCCCCCCCTTCTGTCTGGGTCAGCAGTAGGAATCATCATCGGGTTTAGACGCTCATCAGCCCCATCGATATTTCCCCAAGTCATTCCTTTGAGGCGAATTGAGGTACTCAGCCAATCTGTCCAGTTGCGGGCAATCCAGCCTGTTAACTGTAATTGATTACCTAACCGATAATCATTGCTGTTTTCCCCTAAGCGGAGTGTTGTTAGTGCTTGCGCACCCCAAGAACCTTGATCCGACTGACCTAAATAGGTAATACCAGGTAGCAAGTCAAAGGTGCCAGAGCCAATCTGCATCGGATAGGGCAGAATTTGGTCATCTCCTGCTGGTGTATCATCTCGTTCTTCAATTGAGCCTGTGGGGAAACTTAGACCAAAGTGCAGGTGTAGGCGTTGTCTGTCTTGATCAAAAATTTTGTAAAGTGCTGTGGTTTTGATATCACCGAAACCCTCTGAATTGGTGGTGAAGTTTACACCTGTGCGAGTAACATGATCCATCTCCTTGGAAATGTAGGGTGCCATAACCATAAGAGTTAGGTTGTCAGTTGGTGCATACATAGCTCCCAACATGTGCATTTCCATGCTCATCTCTACAGGAGTTACCGGAAATTGTTCTAGGACTTCCCTGGTGCTAAGGCTGTCGGTTCCATCACGGTTACCGTCCATATCCATAAACATGTAGCGGTAGGAGAACATCCACTCCCCCCTACCGTGGGTGTGATCTCCCATCACGCTAATAGGAGCATGACCATCCGGTCTACCTGAGGACCATTTTCCTGGCTCACTAGCATGGTCGCTATCAGCAATTAGAAAATCTGCATTGCTAAGATTATCAATTGAAAATAAACTAGGGAAAATATCCCAATCAGCCTTTGATTCTCCTCTTTCAGGAATGGCGATGCTAGTTGCAATACTGTTGAGATAAAACTCGCTATGTAAGTCAGCAGTAGAAAAAATATCTGTTTTTAGAATAGGAGTTGCTTGACTATTTTCCCTTTTCAGTTTAGGCAGAGCAACAGACTCAGGACTAAGTAGCTCGTTAACCAAGCTTTGGTTAAATTCATTAGCTGCAATGGGCTGCAAAAATTCTGATTCAGAAGTAGTAACTAATCTATCAATACTACCGTTTTCAGAAACAGAACTGAAAAACTTTTCTACGGGGGAGGCAGTTGCTGCTGCCATTTGACCTAACGTCATTCCCAAGATGACCAAACTGAATCGGCAGCAATTCCCTTTCAATGTATAAACCTCTCTCCACAGTCAAATAGACATACTGAATAATTTTTAAGTGTTCATGCACTCTGAGTCAAAAGACAGGCTGTCAAACTTAAAGCGCAAGTTGGGATAATTGCTCTTTCCTAGCTAAACTTTAGTAATGGTTGCATCTTTATAATTAGCCAGGATGAGTTTAGGATATTTTGTCCAAAAGAACCAGGATGATTGTAATTGTTATGAATTACCCCCAATCGATTGGGCAAGTTTGAGCTACAAATATACTCAAGGTTCTAAGAGTAATACTGTTGCAGAACCGGGGGGAAATTATCAGGGGCAAAACTCAACTGGCTATCCCAGAATCCCCCCAGATATTCAACTAAGACAGTATCAGCAGCAAGCTGTAACCAACTGGTTTGCCAATCAGGGGCGAGGCACTCTGAAGATGGCAACGGGTAGTGGTAAGACAATTACGGCTTTAGCGATCGCCACTCAACTTTATCAAGAAATTGGCTTGCAGGTATTGCTAGTAGTTTGTCCTTATCGGCATTTAGTTACCCAGTGGGCGAGAGAATGTCAGAAGTTTGGCATGAAAGCAATTTTAGCTTTTGAAAATGTCCGAACTTGGCAAAGTCAACTTTCTACTGAACTTTACAATTTACAATCAGGCAAACAGCTTTTTCTGGCTGTAATTACCACCAATGCTAGTTTAATCGGAGAAGGTTTACAGTCACAGTTGAGGTATTTTCCAGCAAAAACCCTCATCGTTGGAGATGAAGCCCATAACTTAGGGGCTACCCGCTTAGAACAGAGTTTACCTCGTAATATTGGATTGCGTCTTGCCCTTTCGGCTACACCGGAACGCTACTTTGATGAAGAGGGAACTGAAGCTTTATTTAACTATTTTGGCCCTGTTTTATCACCAGAACTTACCCTAGCAGATGCAATTTGTCAGGGTGCATTGGTTCATTATCTTTATCACCCTATCCTCGTAGAATTAACCGAGTCAGAGACTTTTGCCTATAGCAAATTGACAAAAAGAATTGGCTGGGCATTAGCTGATGACGAAGATATTCAGAATAATGAAACAGTAACTTCTTTATTAATGCAGCGTGCTCGTTTAATTGGGGCAGCCGCCAATAAGTTAGTGGCTTTACGTCAATTAATGCTCACTCGCCTCGATACTTCCCATACTCTATTTTACTGTGGTGATGGCTCAGTAGAAGGTGCTTTAAGTGCAGAAAGTAGCCGTCAGTTAACTGAAGTAGCCCGTTTGTTAGGGGCAGAACTAGGCTATCGCGTTAATACTTATACAGCTGATACTCCCCTAACCGAAAGAGAAGAATTACGCCGTCAATTTGAAACAGGTCAATTGCAAGGATTAGTAGCAATTCGCTGTTTAGATGAAGGGG
>JBAUJE010000044.1:0-9855 GCA_049683475.1 Coleofasciculaceae cyanobacterium
TTTCTAAATCCTAGGGCTTTTGTCTATCTTGCGATCGCTAGCTTTTTTCTTCCTAGAAATTCCGGATTGCAGTAAAATTGCTAAAATTCGATTATTGAGCTTTGTATCCCTCACTATAGCTCCTTTCCAGGAAGTTCAAATAATAGGAAAAACCGCAGAGTGACAGAAGAGGGGTAATCTAAGTAACTCTATCAGAAATTTTTCACGGTCAAATGCCAATACTAAGATACCCTTTGATCTTCACAAAGGCATAGATAGTACATTAGCCATTGGTCAAGGTACAGGACTAGGGCTGTCTATCTCTTATAAGATTGTAGTGGAAAAACAGGCTGGAAAACTTGGTGTCATTTCTGCTCCTGGAGAGGGGGCAGAGTTTGTTATTGAGCTTCCTCTCTAATCTAACTTTGCAAAAGAGCGCTCTTCCGTAACCTTCATGTTGCTAACTGAAAAATTCATAGGCGCGTAAGAGCAGCTATCTTGGCAAGTTTATCTTTCTCCAGTTTTTTTAGTTCATCCATATGTAACCATCCATCTTTAATTAGATTAGCAAAAACGAAGAGAAGCCCTGGATAGCTGTAATCGTACTTGCCATCAATTTCATGCCGCTTAGCACTCAAAAAGTCGTGTAAACTCCACAGTTCGTCAAGCTTGGCAATTTCACCGGCTTTTGCCCGAACCTGTTCGAGCAAAGCGGCGATTTCTCTTTCGTAAGCTTTGTTAAATGCCTCCTGAGCAGCTTGTTTCTCCACAGAAGACCAGTTCGCATCAATCTCTTGCATTACCAAATTCAAAGTCTATACTATTCATCAATATTTACTATTATTTATTAATCTGAGCGCAATGAGCTAGAGTATTCAGCTAGTGAAAGCGCTCTCTTTAGAGAGCGCCTAAATGCAATCACGCCCAGACTAATTGGTATCGTGCACTTTCCCCTAGCGAGCCAGGTTTAGTAGCTCTTTGGGAGAGGCAAGTAAATCAATCGCCACAAAGAAAATCTTGTCTTGAGGATCAAGCAAAAAGCGCCAAGCCATATTCATACCAACATTGGCACCAAACCAGGGAGTTTGTACTTTGCCTGTTACTTTAATTTGAGTGAAGCCGTCGTCGGCCGGTTCAGTTACGCCTCGTTCTGGCATCAGCTTAAGATTTTGGCAATCTTCTCTGAAAAACTTTAGGACAGCCTCTTTCCCGACAATCGGTTTTTGGAAGGGAGGTTGCAATGCTCCATCAGGTGTGAAAAGCTCAATGAGCTTATCAAAATCATTGGCGTTCATGTTGTTCATGTAGCTGAGAACAGTTGCATTGTTCACGCCTTCAATCTCTACCTTGGAACGCTGAGCAATCTCCTTGGGTGGAGCAACTGGCTCAGCAACTGGTGTGTAGCTGCCCAACTTGCCAGGATCATAACCCATCCCCACTACTGCATTTCGCAACACGGTGATTTGCTGACCTGGATCAAGAGAGCGAATAGCTTGCAGTACAGCCGAGGCATTGGCAGAGAGCTTATATCCTTCTGGAATCGGTGCTACAACTCCCTCATCCATCCATTGCCCAAGCTGATACCAAAATCCCAGCTTAATATTAGCGCTCCAAGTACCATAAGCGCGGCAAATTGGAGTATCCACTCGGTTTGCTAGGTCACACATCGCCTGGGATTGCTCTAGGAGAGACATCTGGCGGATTTGATTTAACGTTCCCTCTGCAAGCACCATGTTGGCTGCTCCCGGTGCGGCAATGGTAATAGTTGTACCCATTTCCAAGTAAGCAAACCAGATCAGTGCCAGTTGATCTTCGGCATTGAGTTGACTGAACCGAGCAATTGTTGCTGGAACAACATCTGCTGATAAAGTATCGGGAAAGATGCCGCGAGCTGAATCAATGGTGAATGGCATAGGATAGATTTCTCTTGAGGTGTATCAACGTAAACAGAGTCAACAGAATCTTTCTGAAAATACTCTGTAGGAAGTTGCTAACTGAAAAATTAATTTTTAGCCTGTCAGTGCAGGTAAAGTAGAAACGACATGGTTAACTGTCGTTTCATAAGGTTGTTCAGCACTTCCTCAAGCCACGGTTGGCAATGGTGTGTCAAGCCAAGCCAAGCCGACGACTCTTTACTTAGATTAGACTGATTATTAACTTCTGTAAAGTTATGTAACATGTCGATACAATACAATTTTCTTATAACCTTAATTAAGATCAACTTGGTAAATAGACTCTTTAATCAGTAATCAGTCTCAGATCTGGTTAATAATCTTAGATAAGACCGATAGCAGCAACACCTTTAGGGAAAAACTGTGCAACCTGAGTTTAATTTTTTCCAGCACTGGTATCCTCTCACACCCATAGAAGACCTTGACCCACAACGACCAACTCCAGTTACTCTGTTAGGACTGCGCCTGGTAATCTGGAAACCTGGTTCCTCTGAGACTTACCGTGTCTTTTTAGATCAATGTCCTCACCGCCTTGCTCCCTTAAGCGAAGGTCGTGTCGATGAGAAAACTGGTAATCTCATGTGTAGTTATCATGGCTGGCAGTTTGATGCTCAAGGAACCTGTACCCGTATTCCTCAAGCCGAGAACCCTCAAGTAATTAGCAAAAACCAAGAAAACTTTTGTGTTTCTTCCCTACCTTGTCGCCAGGAAAATGATTTACTTTGGGTTTGGCCTGATGCAACTTCAGCAGAACTAGCGGCTTCTACCAAACTACCTCTATCACCTCAAATTGATGCAAGTATTGGTTTTGTCTGGTCTTCTTTTGTCCGCGATCTCGAATATGACTGGCAAACTCTAGTAGAAAATGTTGCAGATCCTAGTCATGTTCCCTTTGCTCATCATGGAGTACAAGGAAACCGAGAAAAGGCTGGCCCTATCAACATAGAAATTATCGAATCAACAGTCGATTTAATTGAAGCTAATGCAGTTGGAGGTATTAGTAGTTCAGTAATTACCTTTGAACCTCCTTGTCGCTTGGAATATGCCATCAGTTTCGGAGGGGAAAGGCAAGTTGGACTTGTTACCTATTGTCTACCAGTTGCTCCCGGAAAGTCTCGGATTGTCGCTCAATTTCCCCGCAACTTTGCCAAAACACTCCAGCGTCTAATACCTCGTTGGTGGACTCACATCAAAACTCGTAACTTGGTGCTTGAGGGAGATATGATTTTGCTGCATCAGCAGGAATATTTTTTACAACAGCAAGGAAACTGGAAAACTGCTTATAAGCTACCTACAGACGCTGACCGTTTAGTAATTGAGTTTCGTAAATGGTTTGATAAATACTGCCAGGGAAAACTACCTTGGAGTGAAGTTGAACTTAGTAGTCAAACCTTACCACCTGTAAATGATAACCGTCAGGTCATATTGGATCGTTACAGCCAACATACCCAGCATTGTCAGAGTTGCCGAGATGTACTTTCTAGAGTCAAACTATTACAAAAAGTCCTATTAGGCTACTTTATTCTGACCATTTCAGGTGTAGCCTTGATGCCTGATCAACTAAGATTAAATTGGGGATTACCTCTGATGATAACGGCATTACTAGGTTTAGGGGCTTACACTTGGTTGAAATTATCCCTTGAGCCAAAATTTTACTTTGTTGACTATAGACATTCTGACAGGAAGTAATTCAAAACTGGCGTTGTGTAATTAATTATGGGATGGGGAGATAGTTTGGATATCTTTCTTGGAAGACCAAGTTTATCACTTTGAATTTTGATACTTTCGAGTAAAGGTAATACTTGCTCCCTTCACTACCATTCACCGAATAGTTTCAAACTAGACAGTCCACCTATTAGCTAAAAAGGCAAGGCCGATAAAACACAAAAGCAATACCAGTGAGAAAGAAATCAACACTCCCACTTTCGTAAGCAAGATCAAGAAAACGATAAATGAGCCTACTATTGCTATAACTGCTGTCATTGCAATCAGATAACGTTTTCGGTTACGGTTATTCATACCAATAAAAACACCAATGGCAACTAAGCCCATACCCACTATGCTGACCACAAATCCTGGTTCTACGGTAAAAAAGCGGAGGTCAACAGTACTACCAGGCTCGAAAATATTGTAAGGATTGCGTCGTCCTCCAGCTATCAATAACCACTTGAAGTAGAAGAGAGGAAAAACAATACTGAAGGCTATAGCCAATAAACCAACGTAATTAGGTTTAAAGCAGTAAGTGAAAAAAACTATCCATGCCAAACCATAACTGAGAATAGCTAGCCAGTCCCCGTATACAAGAAAATCTAATCCAGTTACAGAGCTTTTGGAACTACTAAACCAGAGTAGAAAAAGCCCACCCATAGCACTCCCTAGCCCTACCATAGACAAAATTAAGCCGAATATTCTTAGAGTGCGGAGCCAGAGAGGTTTACGCGGTAGCATAGGGTATGATGAGGATTAATGTTTCTATTTAGCAAGATTTACCCAAATCATACGGCAACGATACTAATGCCCTCAAACTAGCTACGAAACAACCTTGTATACTGGGTTTCGTGAGCCATACTTGCTAAAGATAATCCCCAACCACAACTACTTAAATCTTCATCTTGCAAGGTTACAATTTCTTGAGCAGCAAGAACCAGCTTTTGGTTCAAATTCAGTAATAACTTTTGACCTGTGGTTTGGCCTAGAGGTATTAATTTAACACCAGCACCAATTAAATTAGTAGCCCAACTATGTAAATAGCCTAAGACTGTAGCATTTAGGTCAATTTGCCAATAAGCAGCACCAATACCAAAAGCGATCGCATAATTACAAGGATGACCGACAGCGGCGGCTAAATCTTGTATACTTGTCAAGTCTTCTAAATCTAGAAGTAACCTAATTAAAGAGTTACCCATTTGCCAACTTTGCTCTCGTAACTCTGCCGTTTCCTTCGCAGCAGTTAGCCAAGCATTCCAATAACCTAAAGCTACTAAATCCTGATTACAAACACTTCTATAGGAGCGCACCATTACTGCTGTTTCTAAGCGAATTGCCCCGTATTGTATTTCTTGCTCTAGCCATTGTTGCAAGCTGTGCTGGTGAATAATTACACCAGTGTCAACCAAATATTCTAAACCATCGGAATAACTATAAGCTCCCACGGGCAAAATTGGACTAGCCAGTTGCAACAATTGTAAAAGAGTTAAATTGTTAAGCACCTTTCATCTCAGAAAAGAAGAGAATATGGGAGAAGAAGACAGGGGAATGTTAGTTGAATTTAATAGAACTTCCAACACAATAGAGTGATGAGGAGATTCTGACTCCTGACTCCTCATCAAACTTCGTGACTATGTCCATAGGCACCAATTTCCGGTTCAAACGGCACCATTTCCTCCTTAACTTGTAGCCCTAACTGTGCCAACATTTTTGGTAAGACCGGGTCAGGAGATAATCTTAAATAACCAGCAGTAATTTCTAAGGGAACATGACGATTACCCAAATGATAGGCGGCTCGCAGTAAATCAATTGGTTCCTGGGAGGTTACACTTAAAACTAGTTCTGGTTTAGCAGCAATGCGAATTACCACATCACCAGTTTCAGACTGAAGTAAATCCCCATCCTTAAGAATAATTCCTCTGGCTAAGCGCAAATATAAATCTTGACCATCAGGTGCTTGGTGACGATAGCGTGTTCGGGTACGTTCTTCAGCGGTAAGGGAGAGGGTAAAGCTGACTTTAGCCTCTACACCAACTCCTAAGCGTTGCGTAAAAGTTAGCATCAAAAATAGATCGGTAAGCCAATGTGCATTTAAATTGCCTATTATTCAGATAGGAAACAAGCCGTCAAACCCTCTCCGTGTCTGTGCGTCCCCGCGTCTATCTCAGCAAGCAATGTTTATTAACGTAACAGCCTAGCACCTTATTCTGGTTGGATACGAACCAATTCATTTTGAATTTTTCTTTCCAAATCCAGGTCTGACTGAACAGTTTTAGTAATAGCATTGAATTGAGCCATAGTAAAGTCTTGACCTTCGGCAATCTTTTTTGACTCCTGACAGTAATTAACGGCAATATCTTGGACATTGACAGGCAAATCAGCGAGAGTATCTGCTTGAGTACAAGTAAAGTTAGGAACTTCGTCTTGCTTAGTCAGACGCTGAATTTCTTCGTAGGCATCTTGACGTTTTGGCTCAATTGCCAGCACGGCCATTGCATATTTTCTTACTTCCTCTGAACTGACTGAGGATAAGGTGGGAATAGGATCAGGTTCAAGAGATTCAGAACTAGAAGAACATCCGCTCAAGAAAAGGCAAAATCCGGCAAGATAGCCCACTGTCAAGATAAACTTATTAAAGAGCGATTCGCGAAGGAATAGTTTTACCGCTAGCGCCATTATTTCGTGAGAGTGAAGTTGATAGAACAAAGCAGAGAAGTTTACCATAAATCCAGAACAGGAAATGGCTTAATCCTGAGAGCGTGCCTCTATCTTTAGATATCAGCTCATGCTACGTCAATAGGTAAGGGATGAGGCTGGAGTCTTGCTCGTCCCTTGTCGCCTACCTAGTCTACCTAATTTATGACTTATCGCAATTCTCGTTTAAGTTGTCAATTGCGAATTGAAAATAGAAAGTTGAAAATTGTAGATGGTGAATTATTGCTCTCCCCCTCCCCCTTGTCCAGCTCATTTCCCCCTGCTAACGATTTGAGCGTTGACGCTCTCTGAGAATACGCCTCATTTCATTTTGGATACGTTGACGTAAGCTTGGATTATTTTGCATCAGATTGGCTATCTGATTAAAGCGGCTATTTTTACCTTGGGGAAAATGATCTTCTACGACAGCTGAAGACTCGTTACAAAAATCCTGAACAGCATTTCTTACTTGGGTAGGAAGATTATTGATGCTTTGGTTATCATTACAGACAATTTCGGGAACATTACCACCAAACATGTTCTTAATTTCGCCAAAGGCATCTTGACGGAGTTCCTCTATTTCCATAATAGCATTGGCAAAATCGGTTACCTCCTTATCTGTGACAGTCTGTTGAGCGTAAGCCGCCGTGCTAAAGACGAGAGTATTGGAGTTTTCCGAAAAATTAGGTATAACTCCTGAAAGTAAACCAATTACAGCGAAGACTCCCACCACCAGTGATTGGGAGAAGATGCGATTTAAGTAAGCTAGGGAACAGAATAAAATCATGGTAATCGCCTATGATCAGAAAAATCTAAATAAAGCTACTAATAGCTAGTTTTTTCTGAACTATTTTATGGGGTAGAAGTTCCTAAAGCAGCATAAAAAGATAGTAAATAATTGTCATTGGTACTTCTGTACCTGCCTCTAAATGCAATCTGCTAGCCACTCCCAGCTGCGTCAGCACCAAGGCAAATTTGGCAAAGTTCTACTACCTTTGTCTGTAGAGTAGAAAGAGCTTCTGCCCCTCTTTTCAGACTGACTTCTAACTCTAAGATCGCTGCCAGTGCTGACGTAAGTTGCTCTAAGGAAAGGCCGTCTATTTCTTTTTTAAGAAAGTAAATCCTTTTAGGATTACTGACACCAGCAGCATCTGCGATCGCCTTTTGGTCACGTTCCCCCTCACTCACCATTAACTTTACCCATAACCAGGTACGAAACTGACCAACTAAGGTGGCAACAATTCTCAGGGCTGGTTCATTTTTATTAATCAATTCTGCCACCAATTCCAAAGCTTTGGCTCCGTCTCCTTGGCGAATTGCTGCTGCCAGTTGTAAGCTGTTTTGAGTATTAGCCCTAACCAGAGCAGCAACGGCATTTTCATCCAAGGGTTGGACTGACTCACCCGCATAAAGTCGTAATTTTTCTAGTTCATTGGATAGCTGCCGAGTATCGTTACCCACGGACTCAGATAAGAGTTCTGCGGCAAGGGGAGTTAGTTTAACACCAACTTGTTGAGCATAAACATTTACTTGCTGCACTAGCTGTTCAGTTTTCCAGGGAGGGATGAGAGCAAACTCCTGAACTTGGGCATATTTGAGTAGTAGTTTTGTCGATTTGAGCCGTCGATCTAGTTTATGACGGGTAGTTAGTAGCAAAACAGACTGTTGAGGAAGGGCTGGTATAGTACGCTCTAATTCTGCTAGCAAAGAGTCAGAACATTGCTGACAGATCGTTGTATCTACTAACCAAACCAGGCGTTCACCCATGCCAAAAGGCGGAGTCATTGCCTGATTCAGTCCGATAATGATGGCATCGGACACTTCTGGGGTAATTTTGTCATAGTTAAAGCTAGCCCAGTTGGGATCGAGTACCGATTGACGCAGCTTTTCTACAGCTTGACTAATTGCAAAGTCATCTTCTCCCCAATATAGGTAAACTTGTCCTTTCCCCTGAAGTGTTTCAGCCATCTTAACTCAGACCTCCCAACTGAAAAAACTAGTCTCAACAGCTTTTGGCATGATATTACTTAAGCTTTAATTGTCTTGGAATCAAAATTCACTAATAGGAGAGAAGCCAAATTTGGACGATACCTATCAAACTTACCTAAATCGCCTCGCCCGACAAACGCTACCCGAAACCTATAAATCTCAATTGCAGCACATTCATAAGTCACCAAAATTTAAGCTTTTGTCAGATGGCACTTACCAGGCGGTAAAATTTCCTGGCTACAGCGTAGTTACACCACCTTGGGAGGATGATTCAGCTAATGCCGAGTTTTACGCTAGCCTCAAGGAACTCCAACAACAACTATTGCAGCAAATAGAACCTGGTTTAATGGTAGCTGTACCTCCTGAAAGCTTCCATTTCACCCTGGCAGATCTGATTTGGGATAGTGCCTACCGTGATGCAGAAAGCAAAAACCCAGCCTTTGAGGAACAATTACGAAAATGCATAGGAGATAGCTTTGTCAAATATCAGAACTCCTTAAGTAGCAACAACCCCATTAGTTGGAGTTTGATTGGTTTAATGGTAATGCCTCGCGCCCTTGCCGTGTGTTTGGCACCAACAGATGAATACTCGTACCAGCAAATTCTGAAATTGCGCCGCTCTATTTATCAAAATCCTGGTTTAATTGCCTTAGGTATTGAACAGCAATATCATTTTACTGCCCACGTAACCTTGGGCTATTTTGGTCAGATTCCAGATGGACTTAAGCGCGATGAACTTAGGGAAACCCTATTGAAATTAAATCGCCAAGGGCTACCAGCCGAACCCCTTACCATTGCTGTTAATGAAGCTCAATTACGTAAGTTTGACGATATGATGCATTATTACCGTGAGCCTGACTGGCCAGTTTTCCAGTTTTAAATTAGATTAGCTATGAGCTTGCCTATTCATCCCATTATGGAGCAAAGTTTTGCCATGATTGACCGAGAAATCGGTCAACATAACTTTACTCAGGCTGAGTATGCTATTGTGCGGCGAGTTATCCACAGCACAGCCGATTTTGAATTTGCCCAGCTAATTCATTTTAGTCGAGGGGCAATATCTTCAGGCATTAAAGCTCTCCAAAACAAAACACCGATCATTACCGATGTGGGTATGGTAAAACAGGGGATAGCTGGCATGGTAGCAAAAACTTTTGGCAATCCCCTAATTTCTGCCGTAGAACAAGTATCAGCCCCAGCCCCAGGAAAAACACGTACAGAAACAGGTTTAATGCAATGCTTTGAACAACATCCTCAGGCTATTTTTGTCATTGGTAATGCCCCAACTGCTTTGTTGGCTTTGTCTGCTAAGTTGTTAGTCTCCCCTCTACAACCTGCTTTAGTAATTGGTGTACCCGTTGGTTTCATCTCGGTACTAGAATCGAAAAATGCCCTAGCAAAGACATCAGTACCCCAAATTAGGGTGGCAAGTCGCAAGGGCGGTTCACCAGTTGCGGCTGCTATTTTGAATGCTTTGTTAGTTTTGGCTTGGGAGTCTTGAGGGAGACGGGGAGATGGGGAGATGGGGGAGATG
>JBAUJE010000045.1:0-12547 GCA_049683475.1 Coleofasciculaceae cyanobacterium
AGTTAGCAACTCGTCCACTACGTCGCAACAGCAACTTGAAGGATTTGGGTTGGGATAAGTTGGTTAAGGAAGAAGCGAAGGTTTGAAGGTGAGGGGATGTGGTGGTGAGGTGATGGGGAAGATGAGGAAGATGGGGAAGATGGGGAAGATGGGGAAGATGGGGAAGATGGGGGAGATGGGGGAGTTGGGGGTGATGGCTTTATTACTTAGCAGAGCAAATTTTTTTTGCAAAACTGTCAGGATTATGCTTCTAAGTAGATGAAAGAAGTAATTGAGACAGTTTATGGCATTAACTCCTTGTTGATGGCAATGAATTATTAGCTGTAGAGTCGCATTGAACTCTATAGTCACAAGGTGCATAATGCACTCTCAAAATAAAGACTAGCAAAGAAGAATTTAAGGTTTGGCCACTACTTCTACCCTTAATGGCAACCTAGTAGGCTGTAGATTGTGCCTACTAGTTCTGTTAAAAACAAAAGCGGCATCTGAGTCTTAAACACTTGTACTTGAAGACATTTAGATGCTTGTTTTGGGCAAAACCCTGATAAAATTTGCGGCAAAGGTCTAGTGAGATTACCCTACAAATGTTAGGATTCCCCTGAGTACCGTCTGGTTAAGCGGGAATCGTCAAAACGCAACTAGTTGCGTTGGTGTGAGGAAGGTTAGAAAAAGGAAAGTAAACTCTGTGGTAGATGCAAAGTTATCTTATGGGCGATCTTTAAACTTTACAGGAACAGGACTTTTGACCTTACTGGCAATCGGTTTAAGCCTTGGGTCTTTCGTTTTAGATTGGAGTTCAAGGCGATCGCTGTTTGCTGCTAACTCCGTGACTTTGCCCCTGTTGTTCTGTGCCCTAATTACTGCTGCTCTAGGATACTGGGCAGTACCACTACTACAATCTTTGAAACTGGGGCAAGTTATTCGCGAAGATGGCCCTCAAACCCATTTACAGAAAGCAGGCACCCCAACAATGGGCGGTGTTTTCTTTATACCAGTAGCAGTAGTAGTTGCTCTGGTCTGGTCAGGGTTGATACTTCCAGCCCAAGACTTTATTTCGGTTATTGCAGTATCGACTATTACTTTAGCTTATGGGGCAATTGGCTGGCTCGATGATTGGCAAATTGTCAGACACAAATCTAATAAAGGAATTTCACCTCGCCTAAAGCTGGCCCTGCAAACTAGCTGCGCTTTACTCTTCTGTATGTGGCTAGCTTGGAGTCAACCAGCCAGTATTACCACCATCAGTCTACCTTTGGGTTTAGTCCTACCTCTAGGGCTAATTTTTTGGCCTTTGGCTGCCTTTGTGATGGTAGCAGAAAGTAATGCCACCAATTTAACAGATGGAATAGATGGACTAGCTGCCGGGACATGTGCCCTAGCACTACTAGGACTAGCTGCTCTCGTGGCACCAACCTCACCTGGTTTAATGATTTTCTGTGCCTGTATGAGTGGCTCTTGCCTCGGCTTTGTGGTTCATAACCGCAACCCTGCTAAGGTCTTTATGGGAGATACAGGTTCCCTAGCATTGGGAGCAGCCTTAGCCGCAGTAGGGTTGTTGAGTCAAAATCTCTGGGGTTTGCTGATTATATCAAGTATTTTCTTAGTGGAAACCCTCTCAGTGATTGCTCAAGTTGCTTACTACAAAGCGACAAAAGACGTAAACGGTATTGGCAAGCGTTTGTTTAAAATGTCACCCTTTCATAATCATCTCGAACTCAGTGGTTGGCCAGAAACAAAAATTGTTGCAGTATTTTATCTGATTAACGGAATTTTGGCACTGTCGTTTTTTTCTATGAATATCGGTAGTTAGCAAGCCGATTTAGCAAAAATTGAGTTAACTAATAGCTATTACCAACTGAAGTTCCCCTAATCTCAGAGACAAATCTGCGGCTAGGGGAATTGTTGTAAGGAAAATTTAGAATTTAGAATTTAGAATTTAGAATTGACAATTGTCAATTGTCAATCTTCCTCATCTCCCCCATCTCCCCCATCATCCCCATCTCCCCATTTCCCCTTTGCCTTTGCTAAGCTGATGGTTGATTTACGGGAATCTTCGGTGCACTCTGCCAGTCTGCAATCAATGAGTTTCTATGACCCTCAATCAAGCTGATTACACTGAATCTGTTGGGTTTAAGCCCAAAATTTCGGTGATAGTACCCATCTATAATGGGGAAGCTGACTTACCAGAACTGCTCGACTGCCTACAGAATCAGACTTACCCCGCTCAACAAGTGGAGTACATCATCGTAGATAATGGTAGTAGCGATCGCACAGGCACTCTCCTCAATGATGCTGTCCCTGAAGCCAAATCCCAGGGCATAACTGTGCGAGCTCTCCAGGAAAATAATATTCAAAGTTCCTACGCTGCTCGTAACACTGGTATTAGGGCGGCAGAGAGCGATATTCTTGTCTTTACAGATGCAGACTGCCGTCCCCAACCTGATTGGTTAGAGTTCATGATTCCCCCCTTTGCCCAGGCTGAGGTTGGTCTTGTGGTGGGGGAAATCGTTGGTTTACAAGGAAAAACCTTATTAGAAAAACATGCCGATCGCAACCAAGTTTTGTCTCAGCAACACACTTTAGCTCATAGCTTTTGTCCTTATGGCCAGACTGCTAATTTAGCGATTCGGCGACAGGCATTAGAAGAGGTGGGGTTATTTCGTCCCTACTTAACTACTGGTGGTGATGCCGATATCTGCTGGCGTATTCAACGAGAGACTGAATGGCAGCTTAAGTTTGCCCCTCAAGCAATTGTCCGCCATCGACACCGCCCTACCATCAAAGAGTATAAAAGTCAATGGCGTAGGTATGGTCGCTCTAACCGCTATTTGCACGAACTGCACGGTGTCGAGTTGATGAAGGAAAAGACGACTACGGAATATATTTATTTATTCAGTCGCTGGTTGGTCAAAGAATTACCGATTAATAGTCTAAAGGTATTAGCGGGTAAGCAACCTGCCATTGAGCTGATTGGCACCCCCATTGGTATTATTGGTGCTATGGCACGCTCTGAAGGACAACGCTCAGCTAAACTACCGGAGAATGCCAGGGAGATTGAGTGGCTGCATAATGTCTCAACTGTTAGTGAGCATTAGAGAGGGAGATGGGGGTGATGGGGGTGATGGGGAAGATGGGGGAGCAGGGGGAGCAGGGGGAAGAAAGAATTCTGAATTCTGAATTCAGAATGCAGAATGATGGGGGAGATGAGGGAGATGGGGGAGATGGGGAAGATTGACAATTGTCAATTCTAAATTCTAAATTCTAAATTCTAAATTCCCTCCCCTTACCAGAAGACTTTTCAGTAAACCCTAGATAGAGAAGTGCTTCAAATAAGCTGGCAATTTCCGTAGAATTAGAATAAATGGCGGTGAAAAGAGTATAGATGTCAGCACAACTTTTACTAGTAGACGACGAACCGGGAGTACGGGAAGCAGTCAAGGATTATCTAGAAGAAAGCGATTTTACTGTAGATGTTGCCAGGGATGCTAATGAAGCTTGGCAGATTTTACAGCAAAAAATGCCGGACTTAGTGATTTCTGACATCATGATGCCTAAGGTAGATGGCTATCAATTCCTCAAGCAAATGCGAGAAGACCCTCGCTTTAAATCTCTGCCAGTGGTATTTCTCACAGCTAGAGGGATGACATCAGATCGCATTATGGGTTATCAGGCGGGTTGTGATGCCTATCTGCCTAAACCTTTTGACCCTGATGAGTTAGTTGCTATTGTCGAAAACCTACTAGAACGTCGTACAGCAAACTCTAGTACTGGTGAAGGTAAAACTGACCTTGACGATATTAGAGAGCAAATAGAGGCAATTAAGGAAATATTACGGGGGCGCACAGGCATTACCCAAACACCTGCACCACTACGTATTGATTTTACGCCACGGGAACAGAGTGTATTAGATTTAGTAGCTCAAGGGTTAATGAATAAAGAAATAGCCCGACGCTTAGAAACCAGTGTTCGCAATGTGGAAAAATACGTTAGTCGTCTTTTTAGTAAGACGGGGACGAATAGCCGTACAGAGTTAGTGCGTTATGCCCTTGAGCATGGTTTGACACAGTAGCTCTTTTTTCATCCCCTCATCTCCCTACCGGAAAGGATAGAGCAAGTCGAATAACCTGGCGGGGATTTCTTCAAAGTGTTCTAGCAGGAAGTCCATTAAAGCCAAATGGCATAAATCGCTGTGGGTTGGCGGATAATAGTTATCTCCTTTCCTGAACCAACGCCGTACTGTGGAAAGGGAACGGTGACAAATTACAGCGATTTGAGCATAGGTTACGTCCCATTTGGCGTAGAATTCTTGGGGGGTCATCTTTAGTTGGTAATAGCTATAGATGGCGATGAGGGTTAGTTCTCGTTCTGTTAAAGGACGAGGATCACTGCTATTTTTGCTGGTTTTTGGCATTATTAAGATATCTCCTATTTGTTAGGGGGAGCCGTGCTGATGTGCTTGGCGGCTTTTGCAGCACGGCTCTATACATAAATGATTATGTACTTTTTCTAGTTCAGAATAAAGAGGAGAAAAAGGCAATACTTTTTCCAGAAAAAATATAGAAAACTTTTCAATAAGTTGGTTTTAGATTTGAACTGGGTTAGGTTATGTTAGTGGAAAGTTACTGGAGAGAAATAGGTTAAAGATGAGTAAAAGAATTACAGAAGTATTAGGAGAAGATGGAGAGAAAATTTATATTCAATATGATGAAGAAAGCGCAACACTTTAAAAGAAAAGCTGCAAAGATTTAGCCAGAATTATTCCTGTCCGATTATTTGCACTTCTCGTATTGTTGGTTATGGTGGAGGGTTTTTAGAGGCTAGCAAAGAAGTAGAGATTGTGCCCTTTAGTCAGCAGCAAACGGAAAAGTATATTGAAACTTGGTTTGAAAATGCTGACGGACATACCGATGATCAGGTATCAGCAGAGGAACTGATTGAAGAACTGCGGCATAAACCCCAAATTGGCGGACTAGTTCAGAATCCTTTACTCTTATCTTTACTCTGTAGTTTATATCAAGAAAAAGGCTTGACCCTTCCGGCGCGGCGTACTGAGGTTTATCAAAAAGCTGTTGATTATATGTTGAAGCAATGGAGTGCTAATCGACATCCTGTATCAGAAGGGAAGATTGCTGCCAAAATTAGGTTATTGGAGGAAATTGCCTACTATTTTTCCTGCGATGAGGAGGGAGATGGTAGCGAGGTTTTTGATTTAGATGTTCTCTTACAGACGATTAACCGCTGTCTGCAAAGTGAGAAAGTTCTTCAATCCTGAAATTAAATTTGCGGGAAAGCCCTCACCCCCAGCCCCTCTCCCAATTCTGGGCGAGGGGAGTAAGGCTTTTCGTTCTCCTTCTGCTGACTGGTATCGGGTTTTCCAGAGCGATCGCACCACCAAAACATAGCTTTATTATTACTTTGCGCTGCAAGAATACCAAGAGAAATGCCATTGAAAATTGCTAATTGTTTATCTCCCTCATCTCCTAAACATCACAAACCAGCCGTTTGAAAAGAGAAACAGAAATAATCGTTGTATTCCCTAAAGTTTGAACCTCCGAAAAATCCCTATCTCCGGTAATCAAGAAATTAGCATCAGCCGCCATAGCACAAGCGAGAAACTTAGCATCTTTCTGATCTCTAGGAAAATCAACATCAACATTGACTTCAGTCAAAATTGTCGCCTCATCGAGAAGATTAAACCATCTTTCTTTCTGTTCCTGAGTCAACCTTAGCCGACTTCGGCTTAAAACACCCTTATACTCATCCAAGATTTCTGCGGATACCACCCACTCAAACTCAGGATTAGCAACCAGAAATAGAATCACAGCTTCTGGATTTCTATCAGCGATCGCCGCAGAAACTAAAATATTTGTATCAATAACAACTCTCATTGCCCCCTTCGATAAGCCTCAACTTCTGCAACTATTTCCTCATCCGTCATCAGGTTATCCGCGTGCAGTTCCTGTGTCTCCTTAAATAACGCTTGCAACCGTTGCACTAGAGTTGCTCTCTGGTTATCTTCAGCTAAGATAATAACTTCGACTCGTTGTCCTGGTTGAAAGGGTAAATCGGATAGGACAACCCGCTTGGGGTCTTCAATGGTGATATATTTTTTGTAGGCATTCATCGCCTTAAAAACTCCTACAGTTATTCAATCAATTGTACTGACACTTCCAAGGTTAAAATCTGCGCCACATCTGGATCATTTTCATGGTGCGATCGCTACCCACTGATGCTAACCTGCCAATCCCTATCTCTCCCAAGAATTTAGCTGCAACGGCTGTAATCAGCTTTGGCTAGAATTACGTTAATGACAGGATTTTCAAGGAAGTGGTCACTGAGCTTGTCGAAGTGAGGTAATTATCCATTATTCATTGTTCATTATCAATTGTTGAATTTAGAAATAGGCTTTGCCGAAGTGCGCTTTTAACCAACCGACAGGAGCGCACATTTTCCCATTATAAAAAATATACTATAAAACTGAGTGTTTGTAAACTCATACTTACTACCTAAAATCATCAATAATCACCAAAGCACCTTGAATATTACTGCCATTACTCGTATCTCCCACAAGATTAATTGATAAATTGATTTTGTATTCTTTCCCCCCAGCAGCAATTAAAGTGACTCCAGGGTGATACTGCCGTAAATCTTGGCTTTCTCTAGCTGCGAGAGCTGATTGCAAACATCGACTCAAATCCAATTCTTGTAAAGCAATCAACTCATCCAACTGACAGCCTAATAAATGCTCATCCTTATTTCTTTTCAGCAACTTACTAGCACTCTCATTAATCGTTACAATACGACCAGCTTTATCCGTATATATAACCCCATTCCCCAGATTTTGCAGAAGGTCTTGCTGTATTTTCTCCTGCTGTTTAAGGGAACCCAAAACTTGACAGTTTTGTAAAGCCACCCCCACCTGAATTGTAAAAGCCGTCATTAGTTGTTGAGCTGAATAACTAAAACTAGCCTGAAAAGCTTCCGGCGGTGAAGGCCAGTTATCAAAATTGTATTTAGAGAAATTGCCTAGTTTCTTTTTATTAACTAATTCCATCACGGCAATTACCTGATTATTAGCATTAAATATAGGTAGGCACAGCAAGCTACAAGTCCGATATCTCATCTTTTTATCGAGCTTTTTGAGATACCGAGAGTTAGGATGATCATAAATATCAAAGCAGATATTAATTGGTTGACCTGATTGAGCAACTTGACCGACAAAGCCAAAATCAATTGGGATACGAATCTCTCGAAAAGAACCATCTGTTCTAAAGATTTTTGTCCAAAGGTCACCTCTTCTAGTTGGTGGTTTTTGGCGTTGAGAAGAGGGGATAAAGTGTTGGTTAGCCGGAGAATTAATTGTGCCGCTAGCCCCTTCAGTAGCTTGGTTTATATGGGTAGGGCAACAAGAACAATTTTGCTTAGCTTCTCTATTATCTAAATGTATTTCCTCTAATTTATCTTTTTCTTGGGGAATAGCATTAAGTGTTTCTATTTCCTGCTGAGATTTACCTAACTTCGTACCCATAGTTAAAGTTTTGCTGGGAAATAAAACCTGTTCTGGCGGAAAACAACCATTTTTATAGTATTTTTCATAATCCCTTGCTAGTTGCCTATAATTAAACTTAGGTTGAGTTGTCTGAGAGTTTCTCAATTGATTTAATTGAGAAGTCCCATTAGTGAGTCTAGCCTGTCTCCCTTGCTGTAATTTTTGCTGTCGCCATTGAGAAATACGCAGTTCCCTCTCCTCAGCCCTGGCCAGCGCAGTAGGGCTATCAACATCTATCAGCCATAATCTACTACGATCTGCATTGATTAACGCCTTCGCCTCATCCATAATTAACTTAAGAATGGCATCTTGATCGAAACCACCTTTGCTAATGGCATGTATCGCTTTAATAAAGGCTAATACGGCTCTTTGTTTCTTGATTTCCCGATAAAGAGATTGACATCTTTCAACAGTCGATCTACTTGTTTTACTTAACTGGTTTAATTGATGTTCGTCCTGTTGTTTAAAACCTTCTAAATCAATTCTCTCAGGTAAACTTGCTTGAGATAAACAGTCTGACTTCAACTTATTTAATACCTGCAAAACAGCAATCAAATCGCCCTGGCAATTGATAACAGGAACAGACAAGACGTTGTAAATAATGTATTTTTGCTGCCCATGTTGCTGATTAAAATCAAAAGAATCATGAAAATCAAAAGAGTCACTGATGATTTTATTGAAAAAGTCAGTTTTAGATTTTATTTTAGAACTAGCAGTAATATGAAATTCACGAAACTGTCCAAAATCGCTGCTCATTACAGAAACAACTTCTGCATCTTCTGGGTCTAGTAAGAAAATAGTTGAGCGGTCTACACCAATGAGATTTTTGCATTGCTGAACTACTTCTGTTAAAGTGTCTGATAAAATTAGCTCTAAACCAGGTTGATTTGACATATTTATAATTCCTAGCTTTTCTTAAGAGAGAGGAGAAAGAGTAGTTACAAAACCCAATCATTTATGCCCTGACCATAAACTAGCTTTATGTACAGCGACCTAACTTATACCAATATAAAAAAATTGATGGAATCCGAAGCTACTAGCTCAGAAGCCGCTAACCAACTCACCTCCTTATTAGTTGATTATGCTGACGTAGAAGCAGCAGCAAAACGTTTAAGAAGAGCGTCTCATCATACACCTGTTCATACTTCTAGGACTTTTAATAGACTGACAAATACTCAGGTTTTCTTCAAGTGCGAGAATTTTCAGCGCACTGGTTCTTTTAAGTTTAGAGGTGCTTACAATGCATTAGCGCAGCTAGACGAAACCCAGAAACAGCGGGGAGTTCTCAGCTTTTCCTCCGGAAACCATGCTCAAGCGATCGCCTTAGCAGGACTTGAACTAGGTATTCCTATTACTGTAGTGATGCCCCAAGATGCCCCTGCTGTTAAATTAACTGCTACCCGTGGTTACGGCGCTCAAGTAATTCTTTATAATCGTAACGAAACTACAAGGGAAGAGTTAGCACAGCGCCTAGCTAGGGAAAACTCCCTAACCATTATTCCCCCTTACGATCACCCCCAGATTGTAGCCGGACAAGGCACAACGGCCCTAGAACTAATTCAAGAAGTTGGTCAGTTAGATGTGCTACTAGTTTGTTGTGGCGGTGGTGGCTTACTCTCAGGTTGTGCGATCGCCACCAAAACCCTCTTACCCAACTGTCGCGTAATTGGCGTTGAACCAGAACAGGCAGACGATGCCAAACGCTCTTTCTATAGTAAAACCCTGCACACCGTCCATAACCCAGATACCATCGCCGACGGTGCCCGCACCCCCAGTTTAGGTAAAGTAACTTTTCCTTTAGTACTGCACTACGTCGATGAGATGGTGACAGTCTCAGAAGCCGCAATTAGACGCACCATGTTTTTCCTGTGGGAACGTCTGAAAATTGTCGTTGAACCCACTGGCGCTTTAGCTGCATCGGCTTTGCTAGAAGATGTCGTTACAGCACCTAACCAACGAGTTGGGGTAATTGTTAGTGGTGGGAATGTAGATTTGGGGCAAGTTGTTAAATAGAAAATAGTTAATTAGAGGGAACAGGGAATTTAGAATTTAGAATTGTCAATTGTCAATTGTCAATTGTCAATCTTCCTCATCTCCCCGTCTCCCCGTCTCCCCCATCACCCCATTTTCCTCATCTTTCTGCATTCTTAATTCTTAATTCTTAATTCTTAATTCTTTCTTCCCCCATCCCCCTTATCTCCCTTGTCACACCAACAACTACATACTGTAGTATAGTGAGAAGGAAAGCAAACAAGTCAAAACAATGAGACTGGCATCTACCAGCCAATTTACAGAAACAATGGCTCTTACAGTCTATGATTTGTGGAAATCATACGGCTCACGTCAGGTGGTTGCAGGGGTCAATTTTACCCTCAATCCAGGGGAAGTCCTTGGTCTACTCGGCCCTAATGGTGCAGGGAAAACCACCACTGTAGGCATGTTGTCTGGCTCAGTCATTCCCACTAGAGGTTTTGTGCAAATAGGACAACTTCAGGTACAAAATCAAGGAGCAAAGGCACGAGCTTATATGGGGATTGTTACCCAAGAGGACAATCTTGATCCAGATTTTAGCGTATTTGAGAATTTAGTTCACTTTGCCCATCATTACCGTATTACAGGTAAAGCAGCACGCCAACGAGGGGGAGAGTTGCTGGCCCAGGTTGGCTTACAAGATTATGCCAAAAGCAGGGTAGATGAACTTTCCGGTGGCTTGAAGCGGCGTTTAGTCTTAGCCAGGGCCTTAATTAACCGTCCCCAGATTGTCTTTTTAGATGAACCAACTACCGGACTTGATCCCGATGCACGACAGGATTTTTGGAAATTAGTTAGTCAACTTAAACAGAGTGGCTGTGGGGTACTCTTAACAACTCACTACATGGATGAAGCGCAAAGATTATGCGATCGCCTGATTTTACTCCAACAAGGTAAAATGATTGACCAAGGCACCCCGGAAGAACTAATTGAGCGCACTGTTGGTCAAGAAGTAGTAGAAATAGAGGGTATTTCCGAAGCAACTCTGCAACAATTAGCTAATCAAACAGGTAGTTGGTATCGACCTTTTGGTAATAGTTACTTAATTGGACTACCCACAGATAATCCCCAACCACTCTGGGAAAAACTATGTGCTAGTCAACCAGAACGCCTAACCCGTCGCCATACCAACTTAGAAGACGTATTTTTAAGGCTAACTGGAACCTCACTAGATTAGTAAAACTCTATTTTCCATTCTCAATTTCCCAAAATGAAAAGTATTTCTGTTACACCTTGGGGTGTCTACTCCGTTTGGCACCGTCATGCTAAAGTTTATCAAAAAACTTGGCTTGTTAATAGTCTCCCACCTCTGTCTGAACCCCTAATTTATCTGGTGGCTTTTGGTTATGGTTTAACCCCCTTAGTAGGAGATGTGTCTTACCAAGGTCAGAATATTTCTTATCTCCAATTTATTGCCCCTGGCATGATGGCAATTGGAGTTCTGTTTCAGTCATTCTTTGAAGGTTCTTTTGGTAGTTTTATTCGTCTAAGTTACCAAAAAACCTGGCAAGCTTTACTAACTGCTCCCTTAAGTTTCACAGAGGTATTTTTAGGGGATTGGCTCTGGGCCGCAACTAAAGGCTCAATGGCTGGTTTCTTAACGGGTATAGTCGCTACCATCTGGGGACTTTATTCCTTTAGTAGCCTGCTTGTATCTATACCTTTGATTCTCTTTGGCAGTCTGTTGTTTGCTGTGCTGGGACTATTTACAGCAGGAACTGTACGCACTATTGACCAGATTAATGTGCCGATTTTCTTATTTGTAGTTCCGATGTTCACCTTCTGCGGCACTTATTTTCCCCGTGATACCCTACCACCAATTCTGGGTTATGTAGCTAGTTTTTTACCTCTATCTTCCCTAGTTGACCTGTTGCGCTGGCCTTTAGGTCTACCTAATTTCTGGTTTTTAGAATTAATTTGGCTGCTGTTATGGATTAGTGTTTTTTCTGTGTTGGCTTGGCGACAGATTCGTCCTCAGTTGTTCCGTTAGAGTTAAGGAGTGCGATTTTATTATTCATGTCCTCTAACCTTACTCCGATATTCAATCAAAGCTTCTAAAGGATCGGGTTGCATTGCATATTCAGCCAGCATCACCAAGTCTAAATCTGGTAATAGCTCACTGGCTAAAACTTGCTCATAGCTTTTTCCATGCAAGCAATGTACACTAAAGCTATTTTTCTGAAAAAACCACACTTCAGCTACACCCAGTCGCCGATAAACTTCTAACTTATCTAAACCACCACTTGTCACGATTACTTCAATCGCTAAATCAGGAAATTCCTTTTCCGTTTCTAGACAATATGACTTATCAGGTTCTGTCCCACCTCTTTTGAGGGTTTTGCGAAATGTTGTTGAGCCAAGTCCCCAAAATCGAATCCGCTTTTCCTCAAGGTAAGCTTCTAGCAATCTACCAATGTTTTCTGTACTTACTTCATGGCGACGACTAGGTGCCATAATTTCTAAAGTCTCATCTAAAAAAGTCACACGATAGGCAGGACTATCTCCTAAATCATTCAGTAAAGCTTCGTACTGCTCCCAACTGACACTACTGATAATCTGCCTTTCTTCTGGGTCATCTATCTTTAACTGCTCTGACAAATCTTGGAGTAATACCATCTGCAACTCTCCTCATTACTCATTACTCATTACTCATTACTCACTCCCCTGGAATGATTCTCTCTATATCTAAATCAGAAGCAATTTGAGCTAATTTAGTTAAATCAGTTGGAGCAGCTAAGTGAGGCAAAACTCCCAAAATAGGTACATTAGTTAACGACTCAATTAAATCAATTGGTGTCAAATCAGCCATTTCTTCCGAGGAAGTTGGTTGGGAACAATTAAGAATAATACCTTTGAGCAAAACCCCCGACTGACGTGCCAGAGCAACATTAGCCACAGCTTGAGCGATCGCACCTAGTTTAACCGGCACTACTAAAAGTGTGGGTAAGCGCCAATCCCTAGCTAAAT
>JBAUJE010000046.1:0-9525 GCA_049683475.1 Coleofasciculaceae cyanobacterium
CTGGGTTATTTTCGTTGTAGACAGGTACAACGATTGAGACGTCTAACTTTTTCTCTTCTGGAGGCTGGTAGTCTTTTCTTGGTACTGGTTTAGCCGATGAAACGTCCATTTTCTCTCAGGTTTTTAGTTAAAAAGATTAAATTAAGGTAATGACGATGGGAGCATCTTGCTCGTTTTCCCGTGTAGGTGAGCAGAATGTTTGCACCTACGCTCACGCTACGCGAACATACTACTCAGATATCTTGGTAAATTTGGGATGCACCCAAGGGCAATCTACTTTCGGAGCCAATCTTCTTTATTTTTAAGTTCTAGTGAATTCTGCGTTTTTTCTTTTATGGGTTACAGGAAAGTTATTGGGTATATTTACACTTTGTTCTGTACCAGTAGAACTTGGCGTTACAAGAAAAACATCATAATAGCGACTTTTTTTATATAGAAATTGCTCATGCTTTTGGATATCGAACTTTTTTTCTACCAAGTCTATGAACATCTGCTCTTGGTTCTCACTAAGCTTGCAGACTAACCACAATCTTGACCCTGTTTCGGGTAAGCTGCTTAACCAGTTTTCCACATCCTGCTTACCAATCTCTTCACCATACAGAACAGTCTCCGGAACATGAACAGGTGCAGAGCCATGATCGTAATGCACCAATGGCAAGGTTTTGATCCAAGACTCTATAGACCAAACAACAACATCATCTGGTTTTTCATTGGTTTTGATTGTTTGTACGATTCCTCGGTAATCTGTACGTTCTTGGACGGTATAGTAATGCACCAACCCACCAAATGCTCCTAAGATATAAGTAAGTGCTACTATGATTGCAACAGCACGCCCCTGGCGCCAAACTCGCATAAAGCCTGCTGCCAAAATAATCAGTAAGTAGGGAAAAGTGAATAGCAAATACCGCTCTAACCATAGGGAGAAAAAGAGGTTGGAAGCGACAAAGATTTGAGCTAAAGGTAGAACTCCCCATGCCACAACCCAAAGAAGCCGACCTGAGCGGTATCTGTGGATTAAGCCCATGCCCATTAAAACGACCAGCATGGGAGTAAACAGCTTATTAAACCAGGAAGCGATTGAGTTTGGCTCGATTCGGAAGGGCCAGACTGTTAGTGGTCTCAGTAAGCGCACAACTTCAACAACACCAGGAGCCGGTCGAGTAACCTGGGGTCCATAACTGGCGAATTCTGCTGTTGAGGGAACTAGTTTGAGTAAAACACAAGGTGCCCACAAAAGTCCAATTAGCACCAGCCACTTGCCGAAAGCTAACAATATGCGCCGTTGCTTGTGAAACTTAAACCAGACCAGAACTACATCTGGTACTAGCAAAGTCACATTGAAGGGTACAGTTATGATCGCTAAGAATCGCAAACTAGCCCAACAGCCCATCAAAAAATTGGTCGGACGCTCAAGGGCATGGATTGCGGCTAGAGTGCCAGCCAGCCCCAGACAAGTACTCATGGTGTACATCCTCACCTCTTGAGCATGATTGATGAACAGAGGAGAGATAGCCAAGAGGAGGGCAGCGATCAAACCTTCTGGTTCGTTGACGAGACGACGACCAATCAGGTAAGTAAGGAAAACACTACCTAAGGCAAAAATGACGGCCAACCCACGCAACCAGGTATCACTGGTGCCAAACTGTATCCAGACACTCAGGAACATGTAATAGAGTGGGCGTACTAGATTATGAGGGGGCAGTCCTCGACCATCTTTGACATCTCTAATACTATACAGTTCATCAAGCCAGCAGCTCTCTCTACCGAGGTGGTAGAGGTATAGTGCCGCAGCTAAGAGCAAGATTAAAGTGATGGGAATCCAAGGCTTAAACCAATCTACTTTGGCTTCACTTTCTACTAAATTTTGTGTTTTTACATTCATGCTCCTCACCAAAATTGAGTATGAAACAGAGTCGGCGTAATACAAGAAACCGGCTTCGTGTGATTTTGGTGTCAATGAACCCCAGAAAATTGAGCAGGCTAGTAGCTTTCTGCGCCGAGTTGATAGAAGCGTAAATTCCTATGGACTGTAATAGTTCCAAGTCATCTTGCTACGACGGTAGTGGTCTTGAGTCCACAGTGAAGGCTGATCAGGATTGGAATTAGGTTCGGAGTTTTGGTATATGTGTAACTGATTTCCGTTGAGAACCACCAACTCCTCGCGCCAATCCCCAGATACATCGACGACGTAGAGTCGGTCTGCCTTTTCCTGGAAGCGGTGGAGAAATTGCCCAGTGAGTGGATCGAAAATAGCTACATCCCCTGATTCGTGGCGCTCTTTGGCGGCGGCCAATTGCTTTGACTCCCCTGTCCAGTCAATAGTGAATATGACTTCCACCCCGGAGTCTGTCCAGCCTGAAGGAGCAACACGGTTCATTTCATAATCAGCAATGAGTTGACCTTGGGCATCAAAGACGAAGGGTTTCTGGTCTTTGTTGTAACGACTGCGGAACCAAATCTCCAAGCCAGGTCGATTAGGATCGAACTCACCAACGGCTGTATTTTGAGGTTCCTGATTTTTGTAGTGGTTTTCCCAGATGAGTCCATCACTGTTATAGAGAAAAATGCGGTTTTCACCGTCCTCTTCTAGAGCAACAACCTCTAATCCTGGGATGTCTGGGCGTACATCTGCTACAAGTATTGCGTCGATATGGGGTTCTCGCTTCATCTCCAAAGGAACTTGGAACAGAACCTCTCCCTCTGAGCTAATGAGCGTCCCGCCCAAAACCTCGTCCTTACCATCCCCATCCAAATCAGCTACCCTTGCTCCATTATGGGCCGCACCAAAGAAGTCATCTCGCCTCCATAAAGGCTGCACTTTTTCTCTTTTTAGCAAGTCATCTAGGGAGTAGGCGGCGATATAGCGCCCTAAGCGATAACCTTCAGTATTAGTAGCCTGAAGTAGCAAGTCGCGATCGCCTTGATTGCGGAAATTAGCAACTACTAGATGTTCCCAACGCTCTGTACCTGGTGGAGATTCTATTTTGATACTTTTTTTGCTTTCTCCGTTGTCACCTTGAAGAATATTGATAGTATTGTCTTTCGTTAAAAAGAGAACCTCTGTTTTGTTATCCCCGTCCACGTCAGCAGCTTGAACACCCGGCCCCTGCCATCCTGGTAGTCCATTCTTCTCTGATTGTTTGCTTACCTGGATGTCGAGTTGCTTACTCCAGAGCTTTTTCCCAGCATGATCGTGAACTGCGATGTGACCTGGTTTAGTAACGATGAAGTCTTTTTGACCATCGTCATTAACATCTGCCGTAATCAGTCCGCCAACCCGCTCATCTTCTGCTGGTAAATCTAGTTTGAATGTCTGAGGCTTGATTGGTGAATAATTAACCTTGAATTTGGCAAAAACTTGCCATACAGCCACTACTAATGCTATCAACAATAAGCCAACAAGATAAGGATAAACTTTAGTTTTTTTTGTTGATAATAGCTTTGTCATTTTTATTGCCTAGGCATATTAGATTCGTTAGTTTGATGTATCCTGAATATTTGCAATCACTAAGTAACTCAAAATACGTGATAATTACGTATTAAATTGTGAAGCATGTTTTTTTATGATAAAGTTACAAATTTACTACCTTGACTATCTACTGATTCGTTCAGAAGAGATTTGACAATTTGTGCTGCCATTTCTTCTGGAAGTCTTGCTTTTAATTGTGCCATTGGTGTATTAGACAAGTCTGTTAGTAGTAACGGTGGTCTTACCAACATAAAATTTACATTTTTGTATTGAGATGAAGCAACTTTTGTTAATCCTTCAACGGCATGTTTAGCCGCAACATAATGAGGCCATTCTGTTGGTGCTTCAATGGTGAAAATAGAAGAAATGATAATATTCCATCCAGAGGTTTCAGAAAGAGGATGAAGAAAAGTTGCCATTGGCACACTTACTAAAGCAAGGCTTTGACTAACATAATCATTAATTCTCTCAATAGCATTATCTTCTAGCCACAAAGGCACTATTCCTGGACAAGCATTACAAAAAAGAAAATCTAATTTTCCATAATCTTTAATGATTTGTTTTCGAGCAGATTTGCACCAATCCAGGTTTCCTGTGTTTCCTTGATAAAGAACTACTTTGCCTGATGCATCAGTTAAAGAAGCTTGAAGTTGTTCGGCTTCGGCTCTACTTTTGTGAAAATTTGCTAAAACAGTACAACCTTGTAAAGCGAGAAATTGAGCAATAGTTGCTCCCAGTCCGCGACTAGCTCCAGTAACTAGGGCGACTTTGTCTTTGAGAGCTTCTGAAGGAGGTAAAAGGGTTTTGATGTTTGCCAGACTTGTTAAGCAGGGTTCTGGTCGTACCATTGCCAGAGTTTTCCCTGTTGCCAATAAGGTTTTTTGGCACATAAGCTCAACTTGACTATTTATCATGCCGAACTTCGGATTAAAAGATGTAACTTTAGCTGTATAAGAAAGTTGAGGGTCGTTGCTCTCAAGTAATGGTTCAAAATCGAGGGAAAGTTCGGAAAATAGAGCTTGACGACCTGGAAGTTCCATTCCGACTAAGTAGCTACTCCATAGCAGGGCAACTAGCTGAATTTCTGCAATACCTTTTTCTGACAAGTTAAACCGTTGAATAAGCGATCGCATTTTTGCCAGTTCGACAGCATATTCTCCCTCAACAGTGTCATCTTTGTTTAAATCAGATGCTTTCAGATGAACTGGCTCTCGAAGTGGAGATTTCCAAGCTACATTTTCTTCTAAAATTCTTGATTTTCCTGTTTGGAAATGAGCAATCAGTTTGAGTAATAGTTTTTGACCATCATAAAGTTTAATTGTTGCTTGTTGAGGGAAATCATCAACAATTTCTACTTGATAATCAATTTGAGGATAAACTGCACGAGAAAACTGAATTTTGATTTTAGATAAAACAAAACCTGTTCTTTGTTGCAGGTGTCCCAAGCAAGCAATTGTTCCTAAAATTCCGTAACCTACTCGTCGAATAAAGGGGGTTTTTCGAGCGTATTCCTCTGAGCAATGGAGAGGATTAACGTCATGACTAGCTGCACGAAATAATTCCATGTCCTCCCAGGTTAAACAGATAGATTTACTAGTGACTTTTTTGACTTGATTTTTATGACCAGTACTCTCTTGCATAATTACTCCTTTTTTAATAAAATGTTGAACCAAAGCTTGAATTTTAATTTAGCATCAGATGTATAAGATTGCCTACATTTTAATGTGATAGAAAGTATAAGTTTTTGAGTTTAGAAAAACAACTCATTATTATGAAATTTTATAGTTAGTAACAGCCAAGTTAGCTTTGCATTTATTTCTGTATAAACAAGTAATTTAGAAAAACACAATATACATTTCCTAAATTACTTTACTAGTCTGTTTAAGAAACTGACTTGGACGCATTAATGCTACTATCATCGCAATGCTGGAAACCAGTAACCCAATACCCACAAATGGATTTAAACCATTAAGCATTAAAGATGGAATTGATGCTACCAACAAGCTATTGATTGAAATTAAGAGAATGCTTCCACCTACTTGGTAATATCCTAGGCGCATCATCAAGGTTAGACCAGCTACAGCTAGCACAATTTCACTCAATAAGGTAGCTGCTGCTGCACCAACTGCCCCGATCTGAGGTATGAGAATGGCGTTGGCAATGACATTGATAATTACCGTAGAAAGAAGAATAGGAGGCAGATACTTTTCCCGTCCAGTAGACTCCAGAAAATATTGCACAAAATTACCAAACATTTTTATACCCAAGCTAGGAATAAGGATGGCTAAGCAGTTAATAGAAGGCAAAAATGCTTCACCATAGAGCTTTTCAACTAAAAAGGCTTGGCAGAAACCACCAATAACCAAGACTGGTAGGACAGCTGCTAAGAGCAGGCTAATTGATTTGTAGATTTCTTTGGGCAGCTTGTCAGGTTCTTTAGTATAGCATCGGGCAAATTTGGTAAAGGTAACTAAGAAAACAACCCGGGGTAGAGCAGAAAATATTTCTATGATCTTGAAAGCAGCGCTGTAAAAACCAGTTTCTTCCGCTGGAGCAAGCCTTTGGAGCATCAACAAGTCAATTTGATAGTAAAGAATCAAAAGAACTCCGGATAGAGCAAAGGGGTAAGCCATCCGCAGAGATTGCCAGAGACTCTTAAGATTAATAGGAGAGAAGATATGCGCCTTCCGGTTTAGGTAGTAGAGTAACCCAAAAATATCGAGTGCGCGACCAAGGACTAGGGTTGCTACAACTAACACTAAGTCCCTAGTAAATAACAAAACAATACCCGAAAGTAAGATAACGAAAGACCGCTCTAACGCAACAGCAACAGTTTCCGTTCTAAACTTTCCCATGCCACGGAAGACACCGCGTAGAGTCAGCTTTGCACTGCGACAGACTTCTGCAAGAGCTACTAAGTAACAGACTATTATGCCCTTTCCTTCAAAACCAAGTAGATGAACAATAGGCAGAAGAAAGAGAAAAACTGGTATAGAGTTTAATAGCTCAAGAAAAAGAAACTTGACGGTATATTGTGGACCTTCTACAGGGTTAGCAGCAACTTCACGGGCAATCAAAGTTGGTAAACCAAACTGAAAGAAGAAGCAAAGGATTCCTCCTAAAGCTGTAGCCGCAGCGAAAATCCCATACTCCTCAGGACCTAAGAGCCTAGCTAGAATAATATAGAAAACGAAAGTAAGACCTAGGGTAGCTTCACCCAGGAAAGCATAAATATAGGATAGATCGAAGCGACCAAGCAGGCTTTTCATAGATAACTAATAAAGGGGAACCTCTCTAGTGAGGGAATGGTAACTAGATTAGAAAGAGCAAGTAAAGCCTTGATATCTTTGCAAAAGATCGTAAAAACAACTTGCTCAGACAAAGTTTCCTGCATTTTGTTGTTAATTCCTACCTATCTCCTCTTAAAAATTACTTTTGCTGGATTACCCATAACAATCGTATTACTTGGTATTTTGGAAGACACAACGGAGTTGGGAGAAATAATGACACCGCTGCCAATATCAGCTCCATCTAAGATGCAGCAATTTGCTCCAATCCAAACGTTATTAGCAATCTTGACCCCTTTTTTGGAGATAGCTCCCTGTTCTTGAATAGGCACATCAATTTTGTCATACCGATAGTTATTAGCAATGATGCAAGTATTGGGACCCACCATACAGTCATCCCCAATCTCTAATCCCTTGTCATAGGAACTAATAAAACATCCCGTAGCAATTGAAACATTTGCACCTATCTTTAATGATCCATCAGATGCCTTCACCTTTGTGAAAGAACTAATGACAGTATTTTTACCAATAGTCAAGAAAGGACTCAGCTCAACTTCTGCTTTGAGGCTGATTTTGCATCCATACTTACTGAGGTAGTATAGTGTTACTATCGGCGCAGGAACTAAAAATCTTCTTAAAACTTTCCCTAATTTCACTGTAGTTAATGCCTGTATTAAATGACAATTAAGTGACCAACACTTTAGAGAATGATAATTTTCAAAGTGTTGGTTTACTTAGTCATTATTCTGGGTAAAATTTCTGACATTCTTCGATGTAACGAAAAGTAATAATCTGATTATGATGACACAGACTTACTACTTACTACATCTTTAATCTTGCCAAAATTAACCATAGAACTTATCTCCTCCATCGTCAGACTAATACTAAAGTTTTCCTCTAGTGCAGTAATCATTTTCAGATTATTGAGGGAGTCCCAAGTATCAGTGCTTTCGGGACTAAAATCATCAGTGATGCTATCTTCCTCAACTTCTAGTATTTCAGCAATTGTTTCTCTAATTTTCTCTTCAACGCTATTTTCCATGATCTTCTCCTCAGTAATTTTGTCTGTTTAAACTATATTAGTCAGGTCGTAACTTTAACCCATGAACAATCTAGCAGTTGAGCATTGATAGCCTCCAGTGTGTAACTCTTCTTACCTGTAGAGTCTTCCTCTACAACTTCAAATCCCTGTTCTTCCAAGAAACTTTTCACAGGTTTGTTCTTCGCCGTTGGCAGGTAAGATGCACTCATTGTAATATCTGTTTTACTTGTTAGATATTGACTCTTGATTTGATTAACTATGGCAGTCTCTACACCTCTTCCCATCGCTCGGCAACTCATGATAAAACTGTCTATCTTGACAAGATTGTCATCAAGCTGAAGGAGATATAGAGCAATAATACCTAGTTCACCAAATCGGTCTTGAGCTGATATGACAGTCAAATCATAGTTGTCACTGCGGAAAAACTGCTCAACATCTCCCACAGAATAACGAATTGTTGTGAGATTAAACTGATTGGTTTTAGTAAATAATTGATGTACACGAGGTAAGTCATCTTCTGTGGCTTGGCGAATAGTAATTTCTGTTCCTAAGCTTTCCAGATAGCTTTTCAAGTCGCCAATCTGGCTTTTAGACTCTTCTCGCTGTTTATTTTGCAGATACTGGGTTGTTTTTTGCAGATCATCTTCGAGAATTCTTAGTTTCTCAAACCCGTTGACTTGGTCTAATAGTGCTGGATAAGTAGCTGGATCTGAAGGTAGAAGTATAGTTTCCACTTCTGGTACCATCTGACTTACCAGGCTGCACTCAGCGGGATTATCATCAATAAAGACAAGGCTATCTGTACCAATATTAAGGGTTTTGGCAATATTCCTAATATTGGAGTCTTTAGTATTCCAGTTGATTTCCATAACCGAGAAGTCTGATTTTTTCAGAGGCATCTCTGGTCTTTTTTCAAATACTTCTAAGGCATCTTCTGGATTGTTTTTGCTACAAATTGCCAGAATGACTCCTCTATCTTTGATGGTTCTGATTTTATGTTGAAAATCCAGAAATGCCTCACTAACAGGATCGCCATGACCAACTTTGACACCTAAAGAACCATCTTCACCGACCACACCACCCCAGAGGGTATTATCTAAGTCTAGAACTAGACACTTCTTGGTAACATTTTGGATGGCTTTAATATACCTGATAATTTCTCCAGCTATTACTGGCAAGAATTTCTCACGCCACTCCATTTTTGCTATATAGTACATCTTCGGGTCATGGACTTGACCCTTGCCAAATCGCGCTGCTAGTCTGTCAATATCAAAAATATGAACCCTTGATTCATTCCTAAATAATCTTAAGAGTTCAAGATTGAGTTCAAAATAAAATTCTGATTCGCCGTACTCTTGATGTATATCGGCTATACCAGCGCTGTTAAAGTCTGGTCTGATGAAATTAGATAAAAGAATAGATGCTTTCGTATTATTTAAAGTAACCTTTACCCAGTCAGATAATTGGGAAATGATGTGATTTAATTTTCCCTTCCTTTCTCCTACTGGCAAACTGGAAAAGTCGTAGTAGATATCAGGAGATAGTTCTCGCAGAGAAAGTGCTAAGTAAACGATGTCAGGTTCATACTTGATAAGTCCTGAGGTAGGAACTAATACTTCTTGAAAATACTGGTTGTAACCGCCAATATATTCTCCAACCCAAATACTCTCTAAGGCAGCGATCGCCCCTACGTAAGAGGGAAGAGGTTCAGGCGTATAGTTGCCTAA
>JBAUJE010000047.1:0-17159 GCA_049683475.1 Coleofasciculaceae cyanobacterium
CTAATTGGAGAATTTCTCGGCATAATTCCTGGGCTTCTAGGTAGCGGCTGCTATTCACCCAATTTTCTGCAATAATTTCCCCGACGGTGACGGCGATTTCTTGCTCTTTTGCCCACATCCCTAATCTAACAATTTCTTGCCCTTGTTCTTCGTTGTAATATCCTGACTCTTTCTTATCTTCCCATGCCCCCTAAATCCCCCAATTCTGGGGGACTTTGAACTCCGGTTCCTTCTCTTCTCCCCCCAAAGTTGGGGGGATGGGGGGCAAAGGGTTAGGGGGGCGAAATGCCACATCTCTAACAATTTCCCCCGTCACCGACAAACGAAACACACTCAACCGCGCTAAAAACTTCCTTTCCTCCTCCTCCAACCCAGCCAAAAGCGTCTCAGCCAAAATATTCTCTCGAAACTTTAACTCAACCGCTTCCAACTTCTCCAATAACTCCTCCCCAACTATCCCCGGTTCTTTCACCACATCTAACAACCACTTCAACAAACGGGGATTACCATCAGCTATCTTAATTATTCTCTGCTGTTGTACCTGTTCTTTTACTCCCTGCTCTAAATCCCGGACAATCTTATTAATATCTGCTTCCCCCATCCCAGCAATAAATACACCAGTATTCTCACTAGGAAACTGCAATGCTCTTAAACATCTTTGTAAAGCACGCCTACGTCCAACAAATTCCCGGCGACTAGCAACTTTAACCAGATTATTTTCATCGAGGAATTCTGTTTCCGGTGGGGTAAATTTCAGTTTTTCCCGTTTCCTGGTTCTCAGGGGTGTTACCAACTCCTCAATTGGTTGAGTATCCCGATAAACCCGCAATAAATGCCAATCTCGACATTCTTGCTCAATCATTTCCTGCTGTGCTTTTTGAACCGCCTCCTCGACAGTCGCCCCAGTTGCCAAAGCTTGATAAAATGCCTGAGCAGCAATAATACCAGTTCTGTCATAAACTGGACGGGCCCAACCTAAAACCACTCCTGCACCTGCTTTTACCAAAGCCTGCGCCAAAGAAGGAACCGTTCCTTGATTAGTAATTTGTCCAGTGTGACAACCAGAGAGGAAAATTACCCTAGGGAAGCGTGTCTTAAAAGCCTTCGCCAAGTCTTCAGCCGTAGTTAATTCTAGATTCCCTATCTCATCTTCCGTAATAAAACAGGGAGTATAATCAGCAATCTTCTTACCCTGGGGTAGCAAAAGCTTAAAATCTTTTTCCGTGTAAATTATCCCATGCCCCGTGAGGTGAAAGACATCAAAATAGTCTGGAGGATAAGATTGCACCAAATTTGCCAATTCTTCAACCGAACCACTTTCTTCTACCACCAACGCCAAGGGTTGCTTTTTGGTAGCTTGGAGAATATTCGCCTCTTCTTGTTCAAACTGTAACGGTGCAATACCCGGATATTCCGGGGAAGTCGCCATAAACAACAAGCGCAAGGGACGATTTTGCTTACCAATCACATCATTCTGGTTGTGCTGCACCTTCCGCACAGGCAAGACATTTTCTAAAAATCCTGTGCCATTATGTAATAATTCCCAAGGCAAATGAGCCAACCCCAAAGCTACTTTTTGAGTTTGGGAATTTAACGCCTGTGCTTCACTAGTTTGAATTAAATCGAGATAAATTCGACCATCCCCCGACTCCAAAGCCTGACGTAACCATCCCTCCTTCCCATCCAACCACTGATACAACTCCCGTCCAATTTGCTCTAATTGTGTAAGGCGGTTGAAATTGCGAGAATAATATTGTTGCTCACAGTGATTTATTAAAGCTGCTAAGG
This sequence comes from Coleofasciculaceae cyanobacterium, assembly GCA_049683475.1. Classification (GTDB taxonomy): domain Bacteria; phylum Cyanobacteriota; class Cyanobacteriia; order Cyanobacteriales; family Coleofasciculaceae; genus JBAUJE01. The sequence goes on from JBAUJE010000047.1 coordinate 1,789, forward strand.
CTTCCGTATCTAAGGGACGATCACCATAATCGCAGCGTAATTCAAAAGTCTGGTTTTGACCGAGGGCAAAGGTAAAGGAGAAAGGCATGGTCAATTTATAATATTTTTACCAAAACCTCCACTGTCTTACTAAGGTATTCCGGAAAGGGATTTTCCCAATAATGCCTAACCAGCTTATTTGGGGTAAGGTGGGCAAGAGTTATATAACCTGAAAATCTTATATTACCGTTAGTTAATTTTGCCCACCCTACAACTTAAAATTCTAAATTCTAAATTCTAAATTCTAAATTCTAAATTCTCCCTCCCTACTCCTCTTTCACTGTTAATTCATACAAATTCCAGAAAGCACCACCCAAGGCAGAGTATTTAATATTTTCAACGCGATCGCGTACTGCTGAAAAAGTCAGTTGATTAACCAGATAAATAAAAGGTACTTGCTCGGCTATAATTTGCTGAAACTGACCGTAAATTTCCTTACGCTTATCTTCATCTAGTTCTCTAACACCTTCTTGATAAAGGCGATCAACTTCTAATTCCCAATCGGATGCTTCCCAACCTAGAATTGGTGGTTCTCCTGGTTGAGGAGCTTGGTTAAACTGATGAGAAGAACCTCGACTATACCAAATATTAAAACCACTATGGGGGTCAATACTACCGCCACCAAAGCCACCCACATAAACTTGCCAATCTCGACTGAGGAGTTTTTGCAGTACCACATTAAAGTTAACGACTTGTAAATCTGCTTTAATGCCAATCTTGCTCAAGTCTTGTTGAATTTGAACCGCCGCATCTACTCTGGTTTTCTCCTCTGCTTTAACCAAAATAGTAAATCTAACCCGCTTATCATTCCAATCGAGTAATTGCCCTTCAGAATCATATTTAAAACCAGCGTTCAATAACAGTTGCTTAGCTTTTTCTGGACTATATTCATAAGTTTTCAGTCCTTGCTCAGGGGAAAGATAAAAAGGACTTTGGCTCCAAATAGGTGAGTGTTGAACTTCCCCTAAACCGCGATAAACATTATTCTTCATTGTCTCCCGGTCAATAGCATAAGCTACAGCTTGCCTAAAGGCTAAGTTATTAAACCAACTAGATTTAACGGGGTCTACAAATGGCTTACTATTTTCGTTACGAGCTTTAGTAAGATTAAAACTTAAAGACCTTGAACCAAACTCCGGACCACCATTGTAGATACTATATTTTCCTCGCTTTTCTTCTTGCTTAAGCAAGCGAAACTGTTCAGCTTTAACATCTAAACTATCTAATTCCCCAGAGCGAAATCTAATTAATTGGTTATCATCAGATTCAATAATTTGTAGAATGATGCGCTCAATATAAGGTTGTTGTCTACCCTGCTCATCCTTTTGCCAATAATAGGGATTACGCTCAAAAACAACTCGCTGAGAAGGGGTGTAGCTAAGCATACGATATTGTCCAGCACCAACAACTTTACGGGGATCGGTATCAGTTCCCCAAGTAGAGAGAAACTTGAGCTCGCCATCTTCATTGGTAGTCTTTATAGACTCTTGCAAAGCATGTTTAGGTAAAATGGAAATTCCCCCAGCAAACCTGAGAAAAGGTGCAAAGGGTTCGGGCACAGTAAATTTTACCCGTCTTTCATCGACTTTGCTAACTGAGGGGAAAGTACCTTGACTACCAATGCGGAGAATATCTTTGATACCAGTGGGTACTTTTTCATTTAGGTAAACATCATTGTAGGTAAAAACCACATCATCTGCCGTCATCGGTTCGCCATCTGACCATTTCAGGTCTTTTCTGAGGGTAAAGATAATTTGCTTTTTATCATCAGAAATTTCCCAGGACTCTGCTAAAGCCGGTTCTAATTCAGTAGTTAGACCGTTTTGAGAAACTAATCCTTCATTAATAAAGCCAAAAACGCTGTAGGCAGAATTGTTAAGAGGAGCATTAAAAGTAGAAGGGTCGCTAGGATTAACGAATACTAGTTGAGATACTTGGGCCGCTTCAGTTTTGAAATTGTTAAGACTACAGCCTGTCAGAGTGAAGGAACAGGATAAAGCTAGGGCAACTGTCAGGGGAAAAAGTCGAACCGCAGCAAGATAGCGACGGAACCGGAGTAATAAGTTAGTAATCATAGTAGAGATGTATAGTCTTGAGCCGTATTCCTTAGTTTATCGGGACTTGCAAGACAAAATGCGTATCTCCCCTTATCCCTAGTAGGGGTAAGAGGAGAGTACTAATTAAAGCGATAGGACTGCCGCTAATCCCTCATCTGGACGCGGCGGATTTTGTTCAAGTTCCTCTAAGGAGAGGGGGTTTATAATTCACCCGTTGCTAGCATCTGAATCAGGCGAGGAACCCCCGGATCGAAACCAGCCAAATCCCAAGAAAGAGGATCTTTCGGATCTACCAAGGTAATTCCGTAGGGTGCAAGGGTGACGTACACTGCTTTCAGGTTAGGGTTAACCTTCTGGCGATACTCAGCCAATGCTTGAACCGGATGTCGCCTACCTGCCCAACTTTCGTTGTCTGTCCAAAAACAAACTACGTCTGCCTTGAACTTGTTCTTAATCATCCAATCGTAAGCAACAGAAGCATCAGTACCACCAAAGTTTTGGTTGCTAGCTTTGCTGATGGCAGAACTAAAACTGTCTTTAGCCGTGATACCCAGGTCACGAAACTCAGTGGAAAAGCCACGAATCATGTAATTTTTCTCAGCTTTTGCCGTTACTAGCGCCATAGTGGTAGCAATCTCGCAACAGCTTAAACCCACTGAATCTACAACGCCATAGGACATGGAACCAGAAATATCTACTGCATGCATGAACACTTTACCTGTGGGTTCAACCACCTCAAAAGATAGTTCAAGTGCCTTTTCCAAAACATCCATGATGCGAGGAACAGGTGTCCAAGTCTTCTTACTGCGCCCTAACTTCCCTCCAGACTTGTAGGTTTTTAGAGCTTTCAAGACATCAATAGGATGAATTCGACCTTTGCGTAAACGTTCCTTGCTATTAAGAACAGCTTTGACACGCTTCAAATTAGGCTGTTGATCAGCTCGCAGAACACCCAACTCTGTTAAAGAACCCAAATTACGCAGCATTGCGCCAATAGGCATTTCCTCAAACAGCAACTGCCAAGCTTTTTTGTCCATTTTGCCCACAGGTGCGGCCATTTCGTGGGTAAGATGACCAAAAGCGATCGCTTGATGGGTTTGTTCAGGATTACGTTTTAACCATTCATACCACCAAATCTGAGCCAAAACTGGTGAGGGAATTTCACTCGGTAATTCTTCCCAACCTTTGACCACCCAGTTAAATAATTGTTGGTGTTCTTCAGTTGGTGGCTTGACGTGAAACAGTCGCAAAGCATCCCGATGAGAAAAGCCTTGACGCTGCTGATATTTCAGCAGTTGATAAGCTAAACCCTGAACATCTTCCCGTGATAGCCAATTTTTACCCACTTCACGAATTACTTTGCCAAACCCTCGTAGAGATTTGGTGTAGTTAAGCCATTCGTAAAAGTGGCTACCAGTACGAACTACTTGAGGGAAAATTTCTTGAAATGCTTTTTTCGCTTCTGGTGTTTCTCCCATCGATAACAGCACCAGAGCAAAAATGGGGGTACTGTTATTAATAGAACGACCATCAGTAGCGTAAAGAATTTCTTCAGCTACGCGGTTAGGATCTTTGGCGATCGCTTGCTGCAATACCTCAACAAATTCATTAGTTAACTCTTTCTTACCAGCATAGTAAGTACTTTGAGCTGTACTAATTAACAAGCAACGCCGCAGTAATTTCCAGATACCAGCATCAAACATCCAGCCGCCAGAACGACCCTGAGTCATTCCCTTTTCCCGTCCAGGAAGAGGCTGGCTTTGGGGTGTACCTGCTGCTTGGTGAGCGTTCCAACCGCCCGCAGGTGGCGGTTGGGTCGCATCCGCTTGTTTGGTGAAAAATTGATAATTCATCAGTCAACCTCCCGGCCCGATTGGGGCAATATGGAGTAAGGTGGCGGAGCAGGATTTGAACCTGCGACCAATCGATAATCCTCGAATCTTCGGCCCAAAGGGCAAAATGCGAATTAAGGATGTTTTTTTTTCGAATGCTCTGCCGCTGAGCTACCCGCCACAGGAAAAGTTATATCTTTCTACTTAAATTTGCTATAGATTTATGGACACGGAAATTGATTGATAGCAAACATTTAGGTATTTGAGCTTGAAATTTAATGAGAGTTTTTCAACAAAAAACCCTACTAATTTTAAAGTAATTTACTTTCAGGGGGCGGAGTAGGAGTTGAACCTAGTTTACCGATAACCCTCAATTCTGCGGCCTTTTTCAGGCAAGTTATGAACAAGGATATTTTCTCCAAGTTTGTTACACTTACAACCGAGAAGACACCGCCCCATATATATAAATTTTTGGTGTAGCGGAGCGGGATTTGCACCCGCATCTCCGACGAATAAGGGGGGATTCGTTTTAAAAGCGATAACCCTAATTCTTCGGCCTTTTCAGACAAAATTGGTGCTTTACCATTAAGCTACCCGCCACATGATTTTTTCGTTTCTACTAAAGCTGTAAAATGTCTTTCTTCATTGGCAAAAACCTCACCTCCAAACTCAGTAATCTACTTCTGTATTACTAATGTAGTACGTGTAGTATTGAATGTCAAGTGAATTGAAAATAGATAATTGTTTATCTCCTCCTTGTCTCCATTTTCTTCCCCATCTCCCCCATCTCCCTATCACTCCCTAAATAAGTAGCGCCGCCAACTCCAAGGCCGCCTCACGGCTGTCAATTTTTCCTTCAATCCTGGCAATTTGAATCTCAGTTAAGAGCCAGCCCACGGGACTACCAGCTGGTAAATCAAAAGCTTGCATTAATTCTTTTCCAGTAACTAATGGTTGGGGATGGGCAACTTGGTCACTAGAGTTGAGGTAACGCTCAATCAGAGGTTCTAAACTTTCGATGCATATTCCTTCTGCTAATGCCAGAAGTATCACTATGGGAAAAAATGAGCCAACTTCCCGAAAGAAAAAAAACTGTTGTCGCAGGGACAAAGGATCTTGAGGGTGGGAGAGTAGTTCCGGCAAACATCTCAGTGCTGTACCTACTGCCCGAACTTCGGCACGAGTATATTTTAAACCTCGCAAACTTTCCTCGGCGGTTTCTGAAGGTAGGGGTACTAAACAGGCTAATTTCGCCAGACTAAGTAAAGAGAATAATTTTTTGGCAACTGGAGATTGTAGTTCTGCTCCTAGTTGAGGCCAAGTTTCTGTTAGTATCTCAGCGTAGTTATCAATCAGAGCAATTTTTGCTACATCTTGAGCTTGAGCGTGGGGAAACCAAACTGGCAGTAACTTATCTTCCCAAGCTTCCTGTAACCAAGGTGTACCTTGAGCAGATTTAAATAGATAACTTAACTCTACTCTGACTCGTTCGGCGGCTACCTGCCCTGCTAAAGGCGCTAATTTAGGTATTACTGATTTAGTCTCAGCTTCGATGGTAAAACCTAATTGAGATGCTTGTCGGTAAGCTCGTAGTAACCTTAAAGGGTCTTCTCGGAGATTTTGCTGGCAAACCATCCGAATCAAACCTACTTGCAAATCTGCAACACCCTGCAAGGGGTCAATTATTTCTTGGGTATGGGGATTATAGGCGATCGCATTGATGGTAAAGTCCCGACGCTGCAAATCAGTTTCTAAGGAGTCCCCATCTTGCAAGGCGAGGTCAACGGTTGCTTGCTTGAATACCACTCTAGCAATCTGGCGCTGGGCATCAAGTACAACAAAACCGCATTTGCACTTATTTGCCATTTTTCGCCCTGTCTTTACTGAGTCTGTTGGCAAAACAAAGTCTAAGTCGAGATACTCAGCACGTCTTCCTAGCAAAGCATCTCGTACTGCTCCTCCCACTAAACAAGCTTGTGGGGGCAAAAATTCGATACTAAAAGGCCAAGTTTTTGGAGAGAGAGCAGAGGAGGCAATATCAGTGTTCATGGGGAAATATACAAAAATCAATCCCAATGCAGGTCTAAAACTATCTTGTCTGAGCTACATTAACAGAAAGAACTAGGAGTTTGGGCAATGTGTATTTGCGTTAATTGCCATTACGTAGATAGCTGCATAACTTACCATGCGGTAGAAACGCAGCACCAGCAACTGCACCTGGCAGAAGACCCTGATTTTGAGCCAGTTGAACCTACCATCAACGTTAATATCCGTACTCAGGAAGACAATACTATAGAAATGGAATGGGACGTTGTTGGCTGCCAAAGTTTTAAAGAGGAAACTGGAAAATGGGCGAAATTACGTCCGGGTGAGCTAATACCAACTTAAGATTAAACCTTCATCTTTACCTAATGTTGACCAAATCCCTTGCTCAAGACAAGATTAGAGAGGGAGTAAATTTTTGTAAAGGCTAAACTGGATGTCTTTTGAGTTTCTATCGCTGGAGACAATCCAGGAAATTGCCAAGCAGTATGGTTACTGGGCAGTTTTTTTTGGCATTTGTCTGGAAAATACAGGAATTCCTCTACCGGGAGAAACCATTACCCTAGTGGCTGGTTTTCTCGCCGGTAGTGGTGAATTAAATTTTTGGATAGTTCTAGGTACTGCCATAGGTGGTGCTGTGATTGGTGATAACTTTGGCTATTGGATTGGTAAGCTAGGGGGCTGGCCACTTTTAGTGCGAGTGGGTAGCATATTCCGCATTAAGCAAGAGCAACTAGAGGCAGTTAAAACACAGTTTAGTGAAAATGCGGCTAGAGCAGTATTTTTCGGGAGGTTTGTGGCACTGTTGCGGATTTTTGCAGGTCCAATGGCGGGAATTGCTGAAATGCCCTACCTGAAATTTGTATTTTGCAACCTAGCTGGTGCTGCACTCTGGGCATCGGTGATGGTGAGCCTATCATTTTTTGTAGGACGCTTGGTACCCTTAGAACAATTAGTATCTTGGGTAGCTCAATTTGCTATTTTGGCTCTGGTCATAGTGATTGTTTTGACTGTCTTTCCTCTCTGGTGGGAATCTCGCAAACTTAAGCAAGCTTCTATAAATGAGCAACCATCAACCTTAGGGGAATAGGTAAGTAACGATGCTTCGGCTATTGCTCCCCCTACTCCCCAGCTTCCTATTACCAAGGGTTACCCACTAGGGAAAAACCGGCCCAATAATAAGGATGCCTCATATTCGTAAGTTCAAACCCTGATAGCTCTGGCGGTAAGGCGATATTTTCCCTTGGTGTAACTAACTGAGTTCGTTCTAGTTTTACTTGCCCTTTGAGCATTGCCAATTGTGCTTGTCGCAGGGCATCAGCTTTAGTAATAGTCATATCCAACTGATCGTAAAATTCCGTCATCAGTGCCAAAGTTCCTTGATCGGAGACATACCAGAAACTGCCTAAAGAGGACTTAACTCCTGCTCTAACCGCCAAACCAGAAAAACCTAACTCCGCTTCTTCATTACCCAAGGCTGTACGACAGGCTGAAAGTACCAGCAAGTCCACAGGTGGTTTATCTAAACCTAACTTTGGCAATTCATCCAGGCTTAACTTTCTATCCCAAAGCTGAATGTAGGAAAGACTAGGATCACCTGGTTGAAAGTCGGCGTGGGTTGCTAGGTGAATAATACCAAAGGACTTAGCTGCCCTCTGGGCTTTCAGATTTTGGAAAGTAAAGGTGTTGTTAAGAAAGGATTTACCTTGCCATAGTCTCTGGGTAATTACTCTCAACTCCACAGGTACCGAAGGTAAGGGCTTGTTATTAACAAATCGATCAGCCCCCATTGCTAAAATTTGGGACTCTTTAATGTCGTGGTAGTCTGTATTTGTCAGGCTAAAACTAGGCATCAGGGAAATGCTGTATTGCTCTACCAAAAATTGCTTACCATCGTGGATGGCCGCAACTGGGACAGAACGCAAACCTTTGTCTAGAATAAATACCAAGTTGTCGATACCTTGTGCTTGCAAATCCTCTTCTAAAGGTGCTATTAACCACTGGTGGAGCTGTTGACCTGGTCGCAAGTAACCATCTTCATTCCTCCAATTAGTTACACTAAGGCGGAACTGGTTTGCAACAGCTATAACTTGAGCTCGAGTAACTCCCACCCGCTTATAAACCATTTCCCTGGAAGAAGTTACTAACAGCAATTCTAGTTGATCATTTTCCCTGTTAGATGATTCTTGTAATAAATCCTGATTAGGAACAAATCTTGCATAGATTAACGCCGATTTCACTCCTGGTATTTTTTCCAACTGTTCTAATCGTTCACGGACTTGATTGAGGGAGTTAACTTTAACCTTATCTAGTCCTAGATATGACTCAAACTGTTGGGTAAAGTACGAATCAAAATCATCAAAGAAGGGGTCAATACTTACAGCTTCAGTCTTTTCCGGTGGGTCAATTGGTTCAGTTACGCTTTCGTCGAGGGTAAAGTTTTCCTCCGTTGGCAAGTTAGTATCAGGACGTTCAATCAAATTAGGTGCTGTTTCTGGTAAAGTTTCTGGTAAAGTGATTAGTCGAATGTCACCTTGAGGTCCTGGTTGCTCAAACAGAAAAGGATACTCACCTAAGGTAATTTGATTGGCGCTTCCTGTCGAAATTACTCCAGCTGTACCATTGCGACCGTTATAGTTGGGTCTTACTGTGAAAGGAACGTCTCGAAAACCCCCAGCATGTCTAATGGTGATGTCGCCTCCTCCCGCACCACCAGCTGTAGAAATACTGGCAACTGCACCTGTTTGATCAGTAAAGGTGCCGGAAGCTCGGAAAAATTGCCGAGTTTCTATGTCAACATCACCACCCCTACCATTAATACCTCCTTGAGCATTAATGGAAACAACCTCAATATCATTATCCGGATCAAGACTGACATTACCGGCATTACCATCTGTTGCACTGGAATTAATTTCACCAGTACTAATTTCGATTTGGGCCTCAACTTCAATATTTCCACCACCGCTTACACCTGAGGAATTTAGGTTACCTAAGGTGACTGCACCATCATTAGCAGAAGCTCTAATATTTCCACCGTTACTGTCACTAGAAGAATTGAGATTGCCTGCTTGTATATTGCCATCGTCACTAATTAAGGTGATGTCTGAACCATTGCTGGTAATGTCTCCGGTGATTAGATTATCTTCTGCCGAAACTGTAATATCTCCAACTGCAATTCCGGCAATGACAATCCCATCACTTTCATTGACAGAGTTAAGATTACCCGTTTGTATATCGCCATCGTCACTAATTAGAGTGATAGCTGAACCATTACTAGTAATGTTTCCGGTAATTATATTATCCTCAGCTGAAACCGTAATCCCTCCAGTACCAAGGGCAGAATTGAGATTTCCGCTAGTAATCCCACCATCTTCACTAGTTAGGGTAATAGCTGATCCCTCGCTAGTAATATCTTCGGTTGTAATGTTCTGATTTGCGCGCAAACTAAGGGAGGCATCCCCCAAGCCAGTCAGGGTTCCATTTACGGCAATAGAACCATCATCCTGGGGTGAGAGAATACTGACTGGGTCATTAAATCTGAAGTCACCTGCTAGAGAAATTACACCACTGCCTTGCTCTTCGCCGATGGTAACTGAGGAAAAACCATTGGCAAAGGTAGTTGTGCCACTAAGATTGAGGTTACCACTAGGTTGGAGTGCTTGCAGTTTCAAGTCACCACTACCGCTGACTGTTGTCCCTAAGTTCATCTGGGTAGCTCTTAGAGTTGAGTCAGCTACCCCAATTTCTAGGGCATTATTACTAAAGTCAAGTATGTTGGTGGCAAGACTGTTGTTAACTCTTGTCGTGCCTCCCCCCTCAGTGCGCAGTATATTTAAGGGGTTGTTACTACCAACCGCGCCGTTGAAGGTAGTTACACCCCCGCCACCATTGACAGTCAAGTTTTGATTGTTAGTACTATCAACAGTACCGTTGAAGGTAATATTGCCACCACCGCTATTCAGGATGATATTGTTACCTAAATCGACATTGCTCTCTAAATTAATATCGGCATTATCTGTCGTGAGGTTAGCGTTGAGAGCAGTTGTGGGAGAATTGAGGGTAATTGAGGCATCGTCTGTCCCAGTCAGTGCCCCATTAACTGCTATTAATCCCCCAGTTTGAAAGGTTACAGGGTCGCTAAATTGACTAGCATTTACCGCAATATTACCCGTACCTGCACTGCTCCCAATAGTCAGAGAAGCAAAGCCATCCTGCAATTGAGCTAATTCTGCCGCAGTTAAATCTAAAGCAGGTGTATTATTATCAGTCCCTGCGATCGCAATGTCTTGAGTGAGGGTTAACGGCTGTAGAACTAAGTCACTCTCATTAGTACCTGTTACATTTCCCCCAAAGTCAATTTGATCTGCTGTTAATGTGGAGTCTGAGAGCAGTTGCAGGGTACCTTTGAAATCGAGAAATTGAGCAGTAAGATTACTATTATTTCCCAGAACTGTATTTCCTAGCGGATCAGTACTGAGGGTATTAAGGGCTGTGACATTACCTACATCACCGTTAAAAGTGGTAGTGCCGCCACCAAAGGTAGTTATTACTAAGTTCTGGTCACCATTGACATTACCATTGAAGTTAATATTACCGCCGTTGAGAGCAATATCTTCTTCTAACTCGACATTGCCATTGAGATTAATATCCTCTTCCTCGTTAGTCCCAACGTTAGCGTTAAGTTTAATGGTTGGGGCATTGAGATTAATGTCGCCATTGCCGTTAACGGTGCTTCCCAGGTCAATTTCAGTGGCAGTCAGTATGCTGTTATTAATGGTCAAGGGGTCGTTGAAGTCGATAAGATTAGCGGTCAGGTTGCCATTAACAACAGTTGTTCCCCCTGGGTCAGTACTAATACTATTTAGACCCGTTATAGCACCAACATTATTATTAAAAACAGTTGTGCCATTGCCGGAATTCACCGTCAAATTTTGATTCCCATCAACGGTGCCATTAAAAGTAATTATCCCACCGTTACTGTTAAGTTCTACATCATCAGCCAGTAGTAGGTTGCTATTGAGATTGATGTTCTGACCTACAGTGTCAATATCGGCATTGAGATTAGTTGTCGCTGCCTCAAGAGTAACGGAAGCCTCAGCTACCCCACTCAGGTTTTCATTAACATTAATTGTGCCGAAAGGTGAGCGAATAGTCACTGGGTCGCTAAAGCTGACCTCACCGTCAATATCAATTTGACCAGTCCCATCTGCTCGTCCAATGGTAATAGAGTTAAAACCATCGACAAATTCTGGTGTTGTGGCTGAGTTAAGGGTAAAATTACTACCTGCCGCCGAAGGCTGAAGAACTAAGTCAATACCAACTCCTGTTACCGTTGAGCCAAAGACAGTTTCATCTGCTGTCAGTGTCACCTGGGGAGGTAGAGTTGGGTTTAGAGCAAAGTTAACTGGGTCATTAAACTCCAGCCGTCTAGCATTAAGAATGTTGTTGGTGATGACTGTTGTTCCCCCAGCGTCTGTGCTGAGCACATTAAGGCTTGTATTGCTGCCAACAGAACCGTTGAAGGTCGTGGTGCCACCGCCAGCATTTAAATTTAAATTCTCATTGAAAGGAGTAGTACCATCAACAGTACCATCCAAGAGGATATTACCCCCCTGAGTATTGATGCTAGCATTGCCAGCCAGTCGCAAGTTGCCGGCCAAAGTAAGACCGTTACCATTAACTGTATTTAGGTTACCGTTGAGAATAATTTCCCCAATAGCAGTAATGGGTCTATCTATCGTTAGGTTAATTTCAGGGCTATTGAGGGTAATGTTATTACCCCTAACAGTATTGGTGGCATTGGGGTCACTAACTTGGGAGCCTCCCAGAAAAATACCACCGTTAGGGGCGTTAAGAGTAATATCGCCCACATTGCCACCAGCGCAGAAAGCAGCGGCAGTTTTTAGGCAAGATGCGATACTTCCATCTGTACCTAACCTAGTACCAGAAGTGCGTCGGGTGTCAATATTACCGTTTGAGCTAGTTACGGTAATATTACCAGCTCCCACTGAGCCTCTGGTTTGGATGTCGTCGCTAATTACATCTGCTCCGGCAGAGATATTGATATTACCGCCGGTACCATTGACAGCAGTACCTTCTGAAATGGCATCGAGAAAGCCGATAGTACCCCCAGCTGTTAGGTTGATATCTCCCCCATTCAAGCCAAAGGTGCGGATACCTCTTCCAATTACCGTACTTATTTCAATGTTGCCGTTGGTGGCAGTGACATTAACATCCCCTCCATTATCTGTGGTACTGTCAGCTACAATCTCACCGAATACTTTAACGTCACCCATCGCCTCTAGGATGACAGGGCCAGCATCTATACCAGGAGTATTGGAAGAGGTATTAACAGAACCTAGCTGAATGTCACCACCAGCGCGCAAAATCAGAGCGGGAGTAGTGGTTAAAGTAACAAAGTCTGGGTCGTTGGCGGGAATGGTGGCAGGGTTATCTGGTCGAGTGATAACAATTGCTCCGCCTGTAATAGTACCCCCTGCTGTCACTTTCAGAGCTGCACCAGTATAATCACCAACGTTATAGTCAGCGCCAACTGTAATTACTGGGTCAAAGAAGCTAACAAAGTTTCCCGGTTGTTCGGAGAGATTGAGTACTGAGAAATTACCACTGCTTTGAAAGTGAGCATCTCCGGAGATTAAGCCATCACTAATCAGACTTAAATTACCACTGCTTTGCCAAGATGTCTCTTCTGGATGATTGAGGGTGAGAATATCAATTTGATTTTTGCCCTCAACTAACAAGTCCCCCCCTGAGTGTGCCAAAAAAGGATTGGTTGGACTATCTCTTGCCACAACCGTATCCCCTGCTCTCAATTGCAGATTTCCCGTTGTTTGTAGCTGACTCTCCACCAATTTCAGGTTTTGGTCAGCTGATAGTAATGCCGTCCCAGAGTTAAGCCTATTAACTGCCACATCGCCACTTTCAAGGGTGATTTCAGAGCCAGTTAGCACGACCTCGCCGTTATTATTAACCGTCAAACCCCTAGCATGGTCAGCATTACCACCTGTGAGGAGTTGAGGTAGAGAGATAGGGGTAAGAGAGGGAGAAGATGAAGGGGTAACTTCCAGACTGAGTAGGTGTCCAGGTTGAGAAAGGCGCACCAGATTATTTCCCGGTACGGTTGCTATCGTGACCTGACCATCCTCTGCTGTCAGCTGACCTGTACTGACTACGGTGCCGCCTAATAAGGTTATATTCTGTTGGGGATTAACCTCAAGCTGTCCCGCGTTGATAATAGCTCCCGGTGTGAGGGTGTTAAAGTCGAAGAGATTGGGGGTGCCAACTAGCGCCGCATAGTTGTTGGTACCACTGGCGTTAAACCATTGCTCATTAAAGCCAATACCTGTAGCGGTGGTAGCGGTAAAAGAAGCCGGAAGATCAAGTCTGGCATTAGGACCGAATAAAATTCCCGCAGGATTCATTAAAAACAGATTGGAATTGCCGCCACTAACTTGCAACAAACCATCAATAACAGAGAGATTACCACCTGTAATGCGAGAGAGAATATTCTCAATATTGGGATTAGAAATAAAGTTGGCAATCTGTTCTGAAGTCAGTCCAAAATCACTAAAACTGTGGAACAGATTCTGCCCATCTCCTGAGAGTTCTCCTCCGGTAATCTCAATGGTGTTGCCATCAGGAGTAACGTTTGTGTTGGTAGTGCCATCTGAAGTAATTGGTTCTGCTAATGCTGCTCCTATTCCTAGGGTTCCTAGTAAGGATAAAGGTGCCAGCATTAGGCAAAATTTGAGGGTGGTAGAGCCTACTCTGTTATGCGCCATCTTTTGGTAATTTTTAGTGGAAAATTGTGCATGGAAAATTGTTCATTGCGATGAACCCTGAACTTTTAGCAATGAACTTTACTAGCAATTATTTTTATCAAACATAGTTAGACAGCATAAGGCTACAAATTAATCCTGTTTTTCCTTGGGGGATAATGGACAAATTAAAAGATTATGGTTATTCCCATGAGTGATTACCAGCGTTTTTCTGTAGCCTTATTTAAAAGGAAATTAACTTAACCCAAAATTTAAACTCGTTAGCAGCAAAACTTTTCTACGCAGCGGACAAAAATTTCCACCCCCATACCTAAAGCTGTTTCATCAAAGTCAAAACGGGGATGATGATGGGGATAATCTAAATTCCTAGTCGGGTTAGCAGACCCTAGAAAGAAATAGCAACCGGGCACAGCCTGAAGAAAAAATGACATATCCTCACCACCCATAGTTTGACAATCCGGAATAACTAAGGAGGGACTATCGACAACATCAGAAACCACTGAGCGTACAAGTTCTGCTATTTTGTCATTATTAATCACTGGTGGGTATAACTGCCAATAGTCAAACTCGTAATTTGCACCCTGACTTTGGCAAATACCTGCAATCACTTGCTCCATTCTTTTGCCAAAATACCCCTCCATTGTAGGATTGAAATATCGAACTGTGCCACTCATGTAGGCTTTATCAGCTATGACATTAAGAGCATTGCCTGCCTGGAGTTCTCCTACCGTAACAACTGCTGAATCAATTGGGTTAACATTACGAGCAACAATCGTTTGCAGAGCATTGACGATTTGGGAACTAACCAGGACTGAGTCAACGGTCTGATGAGGCATTGCCCCATGCCCACCTTTGCCCAAAATTGTGCAACGAAAACATTCCACTGCTGCCATCAATGCTCCATTACGGACTCCGACGCAGCCCAGGGGTAAATTGTTCCAAAGATGTAAACCAATAATTGCTTCTACCTGAGGATTTTGCAAAACCCCCTCTTCAATCATTGGCTTTGCGCCCCCCGGCCCCTCTTCTGCGGGTTGAAAAATTATTTTTACTGTACCGGCAAAATCCCTTCGATGTTGGGCAAGGTAGCGCACAGTACCCAAAGCAATAGACGTATGCCCATCATGACCACAAGCATGCATAATTCCGTTATGCTCGGAGCGATAAGGCACATTGTTTTCTTCTTGAATCGGTAGGGCATCCATATCCGCCCGAATTGCCAAGACTCGTCCCGGACGTTCACCACAGATGGTAGCAACAAGACCTGTTTTGGCAACGCCACTTCGATAACGTAATGGTAGAGATTCATCTTGTCCCTGGACAAATCCCCATTCGAGCAACTTTTGCTCAATAAATTGGTGGGTTAGTTTTTCTTGGAAGCCCAATTCTGGTCGCTGATGAAGATGTCTGCGCCACTCTACCAGTTGAGGTTGTAAAGCTCGAACATTGAGTCTAATCTGAGATAGATTGACTGAAGGAGAAGTTGGAAAGGTAGAAACCATTTGCCCTGTCTGAGATACTTCTAGGAATATTCCATTAGAAGCCTCATTGTCTCATCTTTGATGGCAGAGATGGGGGGGTGAGGAGGTGAGGGGGTGAGG